>PWTE01000249.1 GCA_003563915.1 Nitriliruptoraceae bacterium | reverse complement strand
GGCTCGCTACCGTCCGCGGTCCGGATGCTCGTGCTCCGCTGTCGAGCACCCTGAGCACGCACCACGAGCCTCGGCGGGAGGGCCGACATCGACGTCGACGCCTACCTCGCACGGATCGGCCGCGCGCCGGTCACGGAGCCGACGCCGGCGGTGCTGGCGAGCCTCCAGGACGCCCACGTGCGCACCGTCCCCTTCGAGAACCTCGACATCCACCTGGGCGTCCCGCTCTCGCTGGACGTCGATGACCTGGTCGCCAAGGTCGTCAAGGCACGACGCGGCGGCTTCTGCTTCGAGCTCAACGGCCTGTTCCACGCGGTCCTGGAGGCGCTCGGCTTCGACGCGTGGCTGGTCGAAGCGCGGGTCATCGAGGACGACGGCGCGCTGGGTCCACGCTTCGATCACGCCCGCATCGCCGTCGCGCTCCCCGACACCGCTGACCCGGTCATCGTCGACGTTGGGACCGGGGCGTCGCCCCGCGCGCCGCTGCGTCTGTCGCCCGGTGAGCAGCAGATCGGGCACACCCGTCAACGTGTCCGTCGGGTTGGCGACCGCTTCGTGTCGGATCGGCTCGGACCGGACGGGTGGGAGACCGGCTGGAGCTTCACGCTCGATCCGCAACCGTTGAGCGCCTTCGAGGGCCGGTGCCGCTACCACCAGCAGGACCCAGCGTCACACTTCACGCAGAAGCCGCTGTGCACGCTGGTCACCACCGACGGCCACATCACCCTCTCCGACCGTCAGCTGATCACGACCCGCGGCAGTGACCGCCACGAGGCGCCGGTCGACGACCCGCTGACCACGCTCCGGGAGGTCTTCGGCATCGAGCTGCCGAGGTGGCCCGGCTCGCCAGCCTGAGACGGACGCGGTGGCCACGGATCTCCGCCGCGCACACCCCCGGGGAACATCCTGCTCAGTGGTGGAAGTAGGGGTCGAGCACCCGCACCTCGGTCACACGATCGACCGGGAGCCCCGTCGCCGCCGCAGCGCGCCGCACGGCGGCGGGGCTCGGAGCGTCGCAGATGCAGTACGACACGGACCGGTCCTCACTCACGTACGAGTGGGTCCAGGTGACCCCGAATTCCGCGTTGTCCGCCGCGATCTCGCGGCAACGCTGTGCGCCCTCCCGCGAGGGCGGTACCAGCCAACCCTCGCGGAACGTCCGTTGGACCAGGAATCGCGGCACGGTCGTCGCGAGGGCTCAGCGCTGGCCGGTCGAGGGGTCGATCACCTGCGCCACCTCGGTGACCAGGTCCGCGGGGAACCCCCCTCGGCGGGCGTGCTCACGCACGGTCTCGATGTCGTCGGTCTCGTGGACGCAGTAGATCTTGTCGCCGGCCACGTAGCTGTGGTGCCACGTGTACGGCACCCCCAGCTGCGACACGACGTCGTTCGATGTGCAGGCGATGTCGTGCAGGGCGTCGGCGTCGAGTCCGGCCGCGCCAGGCACTGTGCGCTCGATCAGGAAGGTGGGCATCATGACTCCATAGCGTGCGGGTTGAGGATCGTGGTCCCTGCGGTTCGGTTGCCGGTCGATCGGCTCGTGCTACCGGCCGATCCAGCGACCCTCACAGCCTGCGCGTCTCGCACCGCTCACCGCATCGGGACACGTGCCCTATCCGTGCCCGATGGATGCCCTACATGCGGGAGCCGAGCGGTGCGCTCACCGGTCGTCGAGCATCCCCTGTCGACGGGCCGCACGGACGGCCTCACGGCGATCCTCCACCCCGAGTCGATCGAGGATCGCCGACACGTGATGCCCCACGGTCTTCGGCGAGATATGCAACTCCGCCGCGATCTGCGGGTTGGTCCGCCCGCCGTCCAACAGGGCCAACACCTCGAGCTGCCGGTTCGTGAGCCCACCCGGGTTGGCGACGGTGGCTCGCGATGGACGCCGTGGCAGATCACGCACGCCCATCGTGCGCAGCCTCGCGGCCACCCGATCAGCCATCGGCGCCGCCCCGAGACCGCCCAGGATCTCCAGCGCTCGCCGCAGCTCCTCCTCGTCATCGCTGTCAGCCAACGCGACCGCCACCTCGTAGGGGCACCCGATCCGCTCCCACGCGCTCGCCGCTCCACCCCAGTCCCCAGCGATCTGCCGCGCGAAGGGCTCCGCCGCCCCCTCCGGCGGCTCAAGCAACTCCCCCACCCGCCACAGCCAGAACCCCAACTCCCCGATCGGCCACTCCTGCGCCAAGCGCAGCGCAAGCTCGTAGGTGCCGCCAACGAGGCCTCCGACCACGGCGCTATCACCCGCCAGCCAGGCCAGCTCCGCCTGCCCCGCCGCCGCGGGCCAGAGCCGCTGGAGGTCCCCGGTCCGCGCGGCCAGGTCCCATGCCTCGCCGAGCAGATCGGCCGCCTCACGCTCGCCGCGCCGCGCGGCCAGACGTCCTTGCACCGTCAAGGTGACGATCCGCGTGGGCTGCAGCTCGACCGGGGAACGGCGGAGCTGACCGACCAGTTCGTCCGCCTCCGTCCAGCGCCCCTGCTCGAAGGCTGACCGGGCGGACCATGCTGCGGCATAGGTCTCGTGGTGGTCGAGGTCGCGTTCCTGCGCCCAGGACCTGGCCTCGGCGAGCCACCGATCAGCGGTGGCGTAGCGCCGGATCTCACCAGCTCCGGAGCCGAGGTTGCCGAGGATGCCGGCGACGCGGAGGTCCTCACCCTCAGACCGGGCCGTCTCCAATGCCGCGATCATGGTCGCCTCCGCCTCATCCGGCTGGGAGAACCACTGCGCCGCACCGACCGTGCCCAGCGCGATGATCCGCGCCTCCGTGTCCCCGCAGGCGTCAGCGAAGGAGAGGGCGCGGGTTCCCAGCTCGATGGCGCCTGGGATGTCCCGCGCGAGCATCCGCAACGAGGCCACGCTCGCGTACACCTGGCCCTGCGCCCGACCGGCCGGGAGGGCCTCCACCAACCCGATGGCTCGTTCCGCCAGCTGGTGGGCTTCGGTGTTGCGTGCCAGGCTCCACGCGCTCATGGCCGCCTGAACCATGACCAGTGCGGCCGCTCCGCTGTCGCCCAACCGCTCACGCAGCTCGAGCGCTTCACGGCTCACCTTGAAGGCTGCCTCGAAGCGACCGACCGCACGGCTCGCCCGGGCGAAGGACTCGAGCAGTTCGGCCCGCTCGGGGTCCGGAAGCAGGCCCGCGTGGGGCAGCGCCCGCTCGAGGTGGTCGTAGGCCTCGTGGTGTGCACCCAGCCGCGTCGCCTCCTCCGCAGCAGGCGGCGCGAAGGTGAGGATCGCCCGTGGGTCTGCCCCCCGTTCAGCGTGGTACGCGAGGCGTGCACGGGAGACGCCCGACCGCTCCCCAAGCCAGGCAAGGACCTCACGGTGCAGCCCCTGTCGCCGGACCGGCGGGATCGCTCCCTCGATGGCCAGCCGAGCCAGTTCGTGCCGGAAGCGCAGGGCGCTGCCGGCGACGAGCACGAGCCCGGCGTCCAGGCACTCCTCCAGCGCTTCCTGGTCCTGCCCAGAGACGTCGAGGATGAGCTCGGTCTCCGCCTGGTCGGGGATCACCGATGCGAGGTCCAGGACGACTCTCGCCGGTGAGCGCAAGCCGTGCGCCCGGAGGAGCACCGCGTCGCTGACCGACATCGGGACCTCTCCACCGGGCGAAGCGAGCACCTCCGTCACGAAGAAGGGGTTGCCCGCGGTGACCTTGAAGAGCTCCGGAACAGACGCGCCGTGGCGCTGAGACAGCGCAGCGACCCCGTCCGGCGACAACCTCCGGAGTGCCAGCCGTTCCACCGAAGACATCGTCGCGATGTGCCCCAGAACGTCACGGAGCGGATGCTCTCGCCCGACCTCGTCATCGCGGAACGTCGCGACCACCAGCGCCTTCTTGAGCGCGACCCGTCGCGCGACGTAGACCAGCAGGTCACGCGTCGCCTCATCGGCCCAGTGGACATCCTCGATCACAGCGACCGTCGGCTGGAGGGGAGAGTCGAGTGCGTCGAGGAAGCCCGCAAGTCGCTCGTGCCGCGACACGTCGCTGACCATCAGCGCGGCGAGGTCGCCACGAGCTTCCCGCGCGATGTCGTGCAGGGGCCCGAGCGGGCGTGGCGTGGACAAGGCATCGCAGGCACCCCACCAGACCCGCGCGGCGTCAGCGTGCTGGTCACAGAAGGCCCGAAGGAGCGAGGTCTTCCCGACCCCGGCCTCCCCGCTGACCAGCACGAACAGGCCCGCACCAGACCCGGCTTCCTCGAGCCACGCCTCGAGCGCGGCCAACGGCTCATCGCGCTCCAACAGCTCCACGCCTGGAGGCTAGCTCCCGCTCGGCGCGGCGGTCATGGCTTCTCCGTCGGCGTCGGCGAGCGCCCTCCCCCCGCGAGCCCACCCAGAGCGGACAGAGCTGATCCGACCGCCGCAGCGATGCCGTCACGGCGACCGACCTCGGTCAGGCGCTGTACGTCCGCCCCAAGGTGGCGCTCAAGGGCGGCGTGGGCGGCCTCCAGACGCTCCTCCTCGACGCCGAACGATGGCCGGGGTGCCGCACCGACCGCACCCAGCAACCGCGCCGCGGGCTCGTAGGCCTCGAGGCGGATGAACAGGTCGACGAGGTTGCGCAGCGTCGTCCACTGGTGCGTCTCGTCTCCCACCCGCGCCCAGTGGCGGATCAGCCGTTCGAAACCGGGGATCGCATCCTCGGGGTCGGCGGTACGCGCACGCAGGGAGCTCGCGGTCAAGCGTGCGACCCCGGCGCCGAACCACCAACCGGCACGGTCAGCCTGCTCCACCACGCGGTCGACCAGTTCGAGGGCACGCTCTGGCTCACGCTCAGCCAACAGTTCTGCCGTGGTGAAGTCACACCACGCCGCGACGACCTCGATCCCCGCATCGGCACCCTCCCGTCGGACGGCCTCGACCTGCTCCAGACCCTTCTCGACGCGTCCGGCGTACCCGGTGACCATGGCCTGACTCATCCGGCTGTGAAGCGCGGTGAAGGCGTCATCCGCCTGTCGTGCAAGTCGCTCCGCCCGGCTGAAGTGGTCGAGGCTCGTGTCGAGTTCGCCCCGGTAGATGTGCAGGTCACCGAGCACCTCGTGCGCGTGCCGTGCGATCGGATCGTCCGGAAGGTCGACGAGCAGGGCCTCGACGCCATCGAAGTCCCCTCGGTGCAACCGGTTGAGGGCCGCCACGGCCGCGACCGCAGGCAGCCCCTGATGACCGGTGCGTTGCGCCAACGGCAGGGTCGCCTCCGCCCAGGCACCGATGTCGGCGCGCAGCCGGTGGTAGATGAACACGTAGAGGGAGGCGGCGAGCGTCACGGCCGCGTCCACGTCCTCGGTCTGCAGGGCGTGCGCATGCGCCGCTTCGAGGTTGGGGAGCTGCGCCTCGACCACCTCCGCCCAGGCGGACTCGCTGGGTCCTCGCAGCCCCTCGCCGATCTGCCGAGCGAGCGCCGCGTGGTAGCGCACGAAGCGGTGGACGGTGGCGCGGTGCGCCTGCCCCGCGGCGAGCTGCTCAACCGCGAACGACCGCACCGCTGCGTACAGCTGGAACCGGGCCGGGCCGGGCGCATCGAGGCGCTGAACCAGCGACCGATCGACCAGGCCGCTGACCCCAGCGGCAACGTCGGCACCGTCCCCCACCGCTTCGGCGGCGTCCAGATCGAAGGGACCGGCGAAGACCGACAGCTGATCGAGCAGTGACCGGTGGGCCGCATCCAGCAGCTCGTAGGACCACCCGACGACCGCGGCCAAGGTCTCGTGCCGCCCCTGCTCACCGGAGCGCAGCAGCCGCAGGCTCTCGCCCAGACGGGCCGACAGGTCTGCCAGGTCGAGCCCACGTAGCCGCGCCGCTGCCATCTCGATCGCCAGGGGCAGCCGACCAACGTGGTCGCAGACCTCTGCGGCCAGCTCGGCCTGCTCGCTGGGGATCGGCGACCCGGCGTCGCGCGCCCGCTCGCGGAGCAACGTGACGGCCGCCTGCAGATCCAAGGGCGCGACCGGCACGACGACCTCCCCCGAGACCTCCATCGGCTGCCGACTGGTGACCAGGACCCGGAGATCGCCCGCGACGGCGAGCAACCGGGTGATGACCCTCCGGACGTCGGTGAGGACGTGCTCAGCGTTGTCGATCACCAGCACCGCCTCCTGCCCGGCGAGGTAGTGCTCGAGGGCGCGGTCGAGCGGCTCCTTGGCCGGTGCTCGAACCGCGCGGACCATCGCCGCCACGACCGACCCGGGGTCGTCGATCTCCGCGAGCGGCACGAACCAGCCGCCATCGGCGAGGCCGTTCACCACCGCCCGGGCGGCGTGCATCGCCAAGGTCGTCTTGCCGACGCCGCCAGGGCCGATCAGGGTCACGAGGCGACGGTCCCGTAGAGGCTGAGCGAGGTCGGCGAGCTCCCGGTCACGGCCCACGAGGCTCGACAGCGGCATCGGGAACGACGCCGCGGTGCGGCTCCGGGAGACCGCTTCCGGTGCGGTCGTGAACACCTGCCGTTCCACCTCGAGGAAGCGTGGGGACGGGTCGAGACCGGCGTCGCGGATGTGCTCGCGGTAGCGGCGGGCTTCGCCGATCGCTTCCGCCTGCCGACCGGCGGCGTGCAGGCAGCGCAGCAGGCCGATCCACGCGGCCTCGCGGAGGGGCTGCTCGGCGACGAGCTGCGCGTACGTCGCGGCTGCCTCCTCGTGCAAGTCGACCTGCACCAGCAGCGCCGCGCGCCGCAGACGTGCCTGCACGTGCAACTCGGTCAGCCGCGCCACCTCGCCAGCGAAGTGGGGGTGGTCCCCGAACTCGCCGTACGGCTGCCCGCGCCACAGCGCCAGCGCGACCTCGACCTCCGCCAGCGTGCTCGCGGCACCCACCCCATGCTCGAACCGGTGCACGTCGAGCTGCTCCGAGGCGACCACCAAGGCGTACCCCGGCGGGCGAGCGGTGATGATGTCCTCACCGAGGGCGCGCCGCAACCGTGACACGTGACTCTTCAGGGCATCCTGCGGATGCGTGGGCTCGTCCTCACCCCAGACCAGCTCGGCCAGGTCGGACACGGCGACCGTGCCTCCGCGGGCGCGAGCCAGGGCTGCCAGCACGGCCCGCTGCGCTCGGCTGCCCAGGTCGATGACGCCGTCACCGTCGTGGACCTCGATCGGCCCCAGGACCCGCACATCCAGCATCCGTCCAGCGTAGTGACCACCTCTCGTGTGCCGACGGCAACTCGTGGGCAGCGGCCACCGCGCTGACACGGCGCTGCCACCCGGCTGACACCCGCCATGAGACGGTCCCCGCGATGCCCCCGTGACGTCCAGGAGCTCGCGATGCCGACCGAGACCACCCCCGACCTCGAGACAGGATGGCACCCGGACACACCGGCGGACGACACCGTCCTGCGGCGCGGCGTGCTCGCGCTCGCAGCCGCGTGGGAGCTCGTCGGACGGGCAGGGAGCGGCCGCACCAGCTCCGACGCTCGCTACCGCGCCATCGACGTCGGACGCCCGAGCGCGTTCTTCAACAGCGCCACCCTGCTGCAGCCGCTGCATGCCGACGGGATCGAGGCAACGGTCGACCAGATCGAACGCTTCTATGCCCAGTCGGGGCACGGCGCCGCGCTGCTGTGGAGCCCGTGGCCGACGCCCGACCTCACCGGCCGGGGCTGGACGTTGCAGGGCTACCCGCCACTGCTCTACCGCCCTGCGGGCCAACCGGTCGAACCGCGTCACCGTGACGACCTGCAGATCACCGAGGTGACCACTCCCGACGAGCTCGGCGCCTGGTGCCGCCTCGCCGTCGAGTCCTTCCCCTTCACCGAGGTGGAGCCGCCGGAAGCGTTGCTGGACCCGGCGTCCGTCGACGACCCGCACTTCAGGTTCACGGTGGCGAGCACCGGCGACCGCGACGTCGCGGTCGCGTCCCAGGTGGTCGTCGACGGCGTCAACGTGCTGCTGCTCGGCGTCACACGCCCCGAGCAGCGCGGCCACGGCTACTACACGGCGCTCATCGCCGACCGGCTCGCACGACACCCGGAGCTCCCCGCCGTGACGATCGTCAGTGACGACAGTCGACACGTGCTGGTCGAACGCTTCGGCTTCCTCCCGATCTCCCGCTTCACGCTCTGGGAGCGCCAGCGCCCGTAACCGCCCTTGCCAGCGGGCGATCGATCCACGACCTGCGTGTTCGGACGACGACCCCAACGATGGAGGACCGGACCATGACCACGATGACGACCTTCGCCGGCGACACCAT
>PWTE01000099.1 GCA_003563915.1 Nitriliruptoraceae bacterium | reverse complement strand
GTCATCCGTGGACCCCGGACCGACTGTCAGAGACCCCGGTCCTTGCGGCGAAGGTTCGAACTCCCGCGGGAGCACTCACTCCTGCTTCAAGGAGTTCGCCGTGTGCGTGTGATCAGCTGCCATGCACGAGCTACAGCTCCCACGACAGGCGGTGGAGTCGCATGGCGCGTTCCAGGGCTTGGTCGTCGGCCTCGATCGAGGGGCCGTAGGCCGCGCCGTCCGGCTTGATGTCGGGAAGGTCGCCGTCGGTCTCGAACATGGCGATGCAGCGGATCGTCTCGCCGTAGCGCGATGGGTACTCCATCGCGTGGGCGTCGCCGTGGAGATAGAGCTCGCGCGCGATGGCCTGGGTCAGCTCACGCTGCGGGCCGGTTGCGGCCGACAGGTCGAGGTCGCGAACGCCGCACCGAGCGAGCACCTCGGGCAGCCGTTGAGCGAGCCAGCGCAGGGTGTCGGGGTCGCCGTCCTCGTCGGTGATGTCCTTGAGTGCGGTCATCAGGTCGTCGTGGGGGCGGAACCGTCCCAGCACCTCGACCCACGCGCCGAAGGCGTCAGAAGCGAGGTACAGCGTGTGCCAGGTCCGGTCGGGGTCGTCGTAGCGGCCTTCCCAGGTCTGGTAGGCGAGCGGCACGAAGTCGAGCGGGTCCGGGCCGCGTCCGACACGGGAGGCGGCAACCTCGGCGCGCTGCCGAACGGCAGGCTTGTGTCACTGGACGACGAACCACCGCGCCGAGGCCAGCACCGCGGCCCGATCGGCCTCGTCGGTGGCGTGCCGCAGCACCCAGGCGGGGGAGCGGTCGTCGAGCATCGGGTCCATGCCCTGCATCCAGGCCTGGGCGGTGCGGGCGTCGAAGGTTCCGGTGATCAGCCGGGTGACGTGGGCGGCGGCCCGTAGCCGTTGCTCGCGCTCGGTCGAACCGACCTCGCGTTCGCCCTCAGCCCACTGGCGGGTCGCGCGGGTCTCGGTCACCCCGGCGATGAAGGCGACCAGCCGCGGGGTGAGCGTCTCCCGCAGGAAGGCGACCAGTGCCGGCGTCGGCGTGGTGGTGGCGAAGCGGTGCGCCTCGAGGGCTGCTTGACGTTCCTGGATGACAGCCATGACGACACCTTTCCTCACACCCAAGATACCAGTCGAGATACCACGCGTCCGGATGGCGCTTGGCGCCCTAGGCATGCGGCGTGGCAACGCCGTGGCAAGGAACGGTGGGATAGCGGGTGCCACGGGCGGGCACCCAGCGGAATGCCAAGCCTGTGTTTCCGCGTGTCAGCGGGACGAAGCGACCTGGGACGTCACCCCGCGCCACCGGCCTAGGCAGGTTCGATACCTCTCGTGCCCACCCTCCTGGCCGTCATGGATCACGTCGTCAGTGACCACGCGATCAGGACCGCGACCGCCACGAAGCCGATGCCGAACGGACGCCAGCGCGTCAGGGTGTCATCCAGTCGGCCGAGTGCCTCGATCGGGTCGACGCGTTCGCGGAGGACCTGCCCGGAGTGTGTCACCCGCCGGACCACGACACTCCAGCCTGCGGACGCACGATCCACCGGTCCCGTCATCAGCTGTCCGACCCGTTGGACGAGCACCAGCGCGTCTCCCGGCGGGATCAGGGGGCGGTCGGCGTCCATCGCCAGGCGCGGAACCCGAGCGGCCAGGACCGCGATGCCAGATCCGAGCAGCACGGGCCAGGTTGCGCTCATGACGTCACCGAGTGAAGCACCCGGTGTCACCCAGGTCTCAGCGACGACGCCGGGCAGCACGAAGGAGGCCACGGCCACCCCGGCGAGCAGGCCGGCCCATGCCACGACCGCTCCCACCGAGGTCCCGGTGCCGGGACGTGGGGCGGCCGCGCGAGCGTCGCGGAGCAGCAGTGACAGGAATCGCGCCACGAGCAGGGTCGTGACGACGGCGCCGAACGTCAACGTCAAGGTCACCCGATCTGCCGTGGTGGTCGGGAGTGCCGATACGACGTCCTTCGCGGCCAGTTTCGCGACGAAGCCACTCGTGAGCGGGGCTCCCGCCAGTGCCAGGCCGGCGAGCGCGCTGCCGACCAGTACCACGGAGGTCGGGAGCTGGTCGCGGACGCGGACGCTGAGGAACAGGGTGGCTTTCGCGAGCCCGTGGTGCAGGACGTAGAAGCTGGCTGCGAGTGCCGCGGTGGACCCGGAGGCGGACCCCATCAGGCCAGCTCCGACGATGACCGCGATGAACCCCATCTGGCTGACGCTGGAGTAGGCCAGCACCACCTTCGCGTCGAGCTGGACCACGCCGACGAAGCCGGCGAGGAGGATCGTCGCGAGCCCGATCAGGAGCAACGCGCCGCCGATGCTCGGCGAGGGTGTCCGCCCGACCGGCAGCACGTGGAGCCAGCCGGCGATACCGGCCTTGATGATGGCCCCACTCAGGACCGCGCTCGCCGGTACGGGCGCCGCGGGATGTGCCAGGGGTAGCCACAGGTGTACCGGCAGGATCCCAACCTTCACCGCGAACCCCGCAGCCATCAGCCCCAGCTCGGGCGCGCCGACCACCCCCTGGTCGACGGCCTCCGCGAGCTGGGGCAGGCCCGTGGAACCCACCGCGCTCACCGCGAGCATGAGACCAGCGAGGAGCAGCGCCTCGCCCACCAGGGTCATCACGAGGTAGATCCGGCCAGCCCGTCGTGCGGATGCGGTGCGCTCGTGCACGATCAGCGGGTAGGCCGCGAAGCTCAGGACGGCGAAGGTGGCGTACAGGGTGACGATATCGCCGGCCAGGACCACGCCGAGGTTGCCGAACAGCGCCAGGAGCCAGACCGACGCCGTCCCGACCCGTGAGCTCAGGAGCTCGCGAGCCGCGGTCGCTCCACCGGTCCACACCAACGCGATCGCGGCGAGCAGGATCCGGCGGGGGTCGTCCAGGGCCAGCTGGACGTCGAGCAGCAGCCAACCCAGATCGGGTGCTGGGCCCGCTTCGGGTGCCAGTGCCAGGACCAAGGCTGGCACCGGCGCCACGATGGCCGCTACCGGACGTCGGTGGGGGGGGACGACCAGCGTGACGATCGCGAGCAGCAGTGGTACGACCAGCGGTGCGGTCCACAGTGCAAGGCTCACGGCAGACCCACCAACAGGGCCCGCGCGATGCCCTCGGCCCAGTCGGTCGGGCTGAAGGCCGTACCTGCCAGCAGCCCGAGGACGAGCACGCTCGCACCGGTGAGCAACGTCGGGACGAGGAGCCAGAGGTCGGCCTCGACCACGTGGTTGCGCACACGGATGAGGGTGAGCGCCCCGGCACGCGGTGTCACCAGGTCTCGAGCGGGCTCCGGCTCGGGCGTCGAGGAGGTGCCGATCCATGCCCGGGCGATCATCGGGAGGAAGTAGGCGGCGTTGAGTCCGGTGCTCACCACCAGGATCACGATGACCCAGGGCATGCCGGCGTCCGCCGCTCCGACCCCCAACTGCCACTTGGTCACGAAACCGACCGTCGGAGGCACCCCGATCATGCCCAGTGAAGCCACGGTGAACAGCGTCATGGTCGCCGGGGCGCGACGGCCTGCGCCATCCAGCTCATCGACGCGGCTGATGCCGTACCGACGTGACAGGGTGCCGGCGCAGTAGAAGAGCGTGACCTTCATGACCCCCTGGTGGACCAGGTGGGCCAGTGCCCCGGTCAAGCTGGCCACGCTCAGGATGCTCGCGCCGAGGATGATGTACGACAGCTGGCTGACGGTCGAGTAGGCCAGGCGCCGCTTGATATCCACCTGTGTCAACGCTCGCAGGGAGCCGTACACGATCGTTATCACGGCGATCAGGGTGAGCGGACGCAGGACCCCGAGCTCCGTCGCCAGCTCGCCTCCGTAGAGGTCGTGGACCACGCGCACGATCCCGTACACGCCGGCCTTGACCACCGCGACCGCGTGGAGCAGGGCGCTCACCGGCGCCGGTGCGACCATCGCCTGCGGGAGCCACCCGTGGAGGGGGACCAGCGCCGCCTTGACCCCCAGCCCACCGACCAGCAGCACGAAGATCAGTGTGAGCGATCCACGGTGTTCGGCCAAGAGGCCCGTGAGCACCTCGGTCTCGCCGAACGCCACGGTGCCCGCCAACTGCTGTAGCCAGACGATGCCGAGCAGGAGCACCGCTCCGCCGCCGACGGTGTAGATGAGGTAGGTGCGCCCAGCGGCACGGGAGCGTGCATCGCCCCGGTGGACCACCAACGGGTAGGTGGTGACCGTCAGGAGCTCGTAGAACAGCAGGAAGGTGACGAGGTTGCCGGCCAGTGCGATCCCGACCGTCGCTGCCACACACAGGCTGAAGAACCCGAAGAACCGCGACCGGTGGGTGTCCTCGGCGAGGAAGCCGATCGCGTAGATGGTGGTGGTGAACCACAGCAGCGCCGACAGGAACACGAAGAGCACGGGGATCGGGTCGGCCCGGAGCACCAGGTCGACGCCGGGCAGGAACGCGCGCCGCCACTCGTACTCGACCCCGGCGAAGACGCCGACGGCCAGGACCACCACCAGCACGACCTTGACGGCAGCACCGACGAGGTTGATCGTCCGCCGGGTGCGTTCAGCTGCCTCCGGGAGGGGGAAGATCAGCAGGGCAGGCAGCAACGATGCCGCCATCAGCGCCAAGAGGAGCAGCTCGCCGCGGGTCACGTCAGCCTCCCCCCGGCGGCATACCGATGCCGATGAGTTCGACCAGGGGGCCAGGCACCAGTCCGAAGATCACCGTCGTGCCCGCGAGCGCCAGGGCGAGCACATCGCGGCCGTCGCGCTCGCGGACGTCCTCCTCGCCCTCACCCGGGGGAGCGAAGGCGGGCAGCAGGAACCGGACCAGGTACCAGGCGGTCAGCAGGGTCGCGACCACGATCGCGGCGACGATCCACCCGGCCCGTACCTCGAAGGCGCCGAGCAACAGGTACCACTTCCCGATGAAGCCACCGGTGGGCGGCAGCCCGACGAGGCTCAGGCCTCCGATGCCGAACGCCATGACCGCGAGGGGCCGTCGAGAGGCCGCACCGGCCAACCGCGACAGTGCCGGGTCGTGGGGCGTGTGGTCCGCCTCGCTCGAAGCGGTCCCGCCGGTGGCCGTGACCGCCTGCCTCGCACTGCTGGCCATGAGGGTGGCTGCCATCAACATGGCCGCTTTCGCCGGCGCGTGGGTGACCGCCAGCACGATGGCGCCCGTCCACCCCTCGGTCGCACCGGCGATGAGCAGGGGCGGGAACAGCAGCATCAACCCCATCTGCGCGATGGTCGAGGAGGCGACGAGCCGCTTCAACCCGACCGCGCGCAGCGCGGTGAGCGACCCCCAGAGGATCGCGACGAGCCCGAGCCCCGCGAGGACGGAGACGGCGCGGGGTGTCACCACCTCCGGGGCGGCGAGGAACCACAGTCGCACGAGTACGGCGAACGCGGCCTTCACCATCAGCCCGGACAACAGGGGGCTCACGGCGCTCGGGGCTTGTGTGTGCGCTGCCGGTAGCCACACGTGCAGGGGAGCGAGGGGGATCTTGATCATCAGGCCGACGGTGATGAGTGCGATGCCGACCCAGCCGGTGTCGCTGGCTGCAAGTGCCGTGCCGAGTCCGGAGAAGCTGACGGTTCCGGTCTGCCACCAGACCACCGCGACCCCGAAGAGCATCGTCAGCGACGCGACCAGTTCGGCGAGGAGGTAGCGCGTCCCCGCGAGGAGCGGCGCCCGGCCCCCACGCAGCGTCACGAGGAGGGCACCACAGAGGCCGATGAGCTCCAGCAGCAGGTAGGCCGAGAGCAGGTCACCGACGAGGAACAGCGCGACCAGCCCGGCCCACAGCGTGAGCGCGAGCGGCCAGTACGCCCAGTGGCGGGCGGACGCATCTCGCGCGTCCTCCAGTATCGCCATCGTCGCGACCGCGATCCCGACGAGAGCGACCGCCAGGATCATGCTGACGGCCAAGCCGTCGGCGACCAGCGCGACCTCGGCGCCGAGTGGACCCGACAGTGCCTGTCGGGCTGGTTCCCCCGCGCGGGCGGTCGACAGCACCAGTGCCGCTGCGGCGCTCGTGGCCGCGACGACGGCGATGCCGGCCGTGACGGTGCGCCTCCACCCGCGCGTCAACCACGTGAGCAGCGCACCGGCCAGGGGGACGAGGACCGCGGCGCTCACCGCGGTTGCTCGTCCAGGGACGTTGGCTCGGTACGGCCTCGGTCGAGGCGACGGCTGAGCCAGATCGCGGCGAGCAGCATGGGCACGATCGCGATCGTGGTCGCCACCGTGGCGACCAGACGCCCTGGTGCGGCGGAGGCGCTCATCACGGTGAGGCTGCCGAGGGACATCGCGGCCAACCCGACCGTTCGCCCCGCAAGACGGGGCGTGACGAAGGTCCAAGCGAGCCCCACCATGAAGAGCGCGGCCCCGACCGCCAGGCCCGTCATCCCGACCCCTCCTGATCCTGTGACGGTGACCCCTCCAGCGCGTTGAGCGTGGCCCGCGCGCGACGAAGGCGCGTGGCCGCGGCCAAGGAGGCCACGAACCAGGCCGCGGCGCCGAGTGCCACGCCACTGAGCAGCCAGGCCTGCTCGGCGTGCGGGTAGGTGCTGCGACCGAACCCCCACACGGTCATCAGCACGAGCCACCCCAAGACCGGGGCTACGGCGAGCAGTCGCCACCGGGTCGCCAACCGGGCACGCTGCAACCCGGCGACCACCTTGCGATCGTCGGTCGACAAGGTGTCGACGTCGTCGGTGCGGACGCGGGCCAGCGCGCGCCGTTCCTCGAACCCTCGTTCCTCCCACGCCCTGCGCAGGTCAGGCTCGCGCGGCGCCGGCGGGAGCAGCCAGCGCTCGGGGAACCCGCGACGGGCACGATCATGGACCACAGGAGCCTCGGCTCGGTCGGTGTCGTTGGTCGGGAGGGTAGGCCTGCGACCTCCCGCCACGGCCCGCGTCCCGGTGGCGCGAGTCTGATCGGGCTTGCCGCGAAGGTCACAGGGTGGCACCTTGCACGCATGCGGCACGCACCACTCCGTCACGGCCTGCCCGTCGTCCCCGTGGGACGGGCAGCCGCCACGTGCACGCGAACGCTCCGCGCCGGGCGGCTTTCGCGGTCCTGACCGACCCGCTGCCCGGCGGCTGCGCGACCACCCGCCGCCAGTAGTCTTGGCGGCCACGCCAGTACCTCGCCATCAGAGGCGAGCAGGAGCGATCACACGTGAGTGACACCATCTCCGTCCGCCATGCCGACCGCACCGCGGAACTGCCCGCGGACGCGACCGCGATCCAGGCGCTGAAGGCGCTCGACGTGATCCGCGGCCAGATCGTGGCCGCGCGCGTCGACAACCGCCAGTGGGACCTCGACCGTCCGGTGCCCGATGGTTCGGAGGTCGACGTCATCTACGCCGACACCGACGAGGGGCGCGCGATCCTGCGCCACTCCACCGCCCATCTGATGGCCCAGGCGGTCACCGAGCTGTTCCCCGAGGCCAAGTGGGCGATCGGCCCGCCGGTCGAGGACGGCTTCTACTACGACTTCGACGTCGCGCGCCCGTTCACCGCCGACGACCTCGACGCCATCGAAGCCAAGATGCGTGAGCTCGCGAGGCAGCGGCAGGTCTACGTCCGCGAGGAGGTCTCCCGGGACGACGCGCTCGACGAGTTCGCCGACCAGCCCTACAAGCGCGAGGTCATCGAACTCGTCGACGAGGGCAAGATCGTCAGCGAGGTCGACGTCGCGGACGCCGACGACAGCGACGGTCCGCCCACCTTCACCGTCTACCGCAACGTCAGGGTTGGCGAGGACGGATCGGTGGAGGTGGCCTGGTCGGACCTGTGCCGCGGCCCCCACATCCCGTCGACCGACCGGATCCCGGCGTTCAAGCTGCTGCGATCCGCGGGCGCCTACTGGCGGGGCCGCGAGGACCTGCCGATGCTCCAACGCATCTACGGCACCGCGTGGGAGTCGAAGAAGGCCCTCGACGCGCACCTGCAGATGCTGGAGGAGGCCCGCAAGCGCGACCACCGCCGGCTCGGTCGCGAGCTCGAGCTGACCCACCAGCCCGACGAACTGGGGCCAGGCCTGGCGATCTTCCTGCCGAACGGGGCGCTGGTCCGCAAGCAGATGGAGGACTGGATCCGCGACGAGACCCTCGCCCGCGGCTACCTGCCCGTATACACGCCGCACATCGCCAAGGAGGACCTCTGGCACATCTCGGGCCACCTCGAGAACTACGCGGAGCTGATGTACCCGGGCATGGACGT
>PWTE01000320.1 GCA_003563915.1 Nitriliruptoraceae bacterium | reverse complement strand
GGGGGGGGGGGGGAGGCCTTCCTTGCCTTCTGCAGTGCGTTGACTGTTCACGTCAGATCGGCAACGACGGAGCGGATGAAGGCTGCCTTCGCGTCGGTGTAGGTCTCGCGGTCGCTGCGGTACTGCTGGGCTGCGGTCCGTTTGAGATGCTCGTACTGCCTCGCAAGCGCTGGCTGCTGCCGTAGCCGGTCGCGGAATGCGAGGGTTTGCTGGCATCGTGGATGGTCCGCCTCGACGAGGTGAAGGTGCGCGACGCGGCGGTCCGCATCTGCCAGGACCCAGAGGCGACGCCATGGGCGCCGGTCGAGCTCCGGGGGCACGAGATGCCAGCCGGCCTCGATGAGGGCGCCGTGCGCCAGCTCGCTGCCGGCCAGTGAGGCCACAGGTGCCTGCAGGTCTATCACGGGCTTGGCTGCGAGACCGTCGACCGCGGTGCTGCCGACGTGCTCGATGTGCCCCTCGAGCCAGCGTTCGAGCGGCGGTTGGAGCACCGCGATGAGGTCAGCCGCCTGCTGGTGCCAGCTCGCGTCCCACTGGTGGACCTCGACCTGCTCAGTGGCCCATGCTGGCCAGTCGTTGTCCATCATCGCCACCTTGCGGTTCACCGGACCGACGTCTCGCGGAAGGTCATCGTCGCTGCCGTCGGGTCGATCCCCATGCGGGCCCCCTGGGGCACGGTCCACATCGGGTCGGTGTGGCCGACATCGACGTTGGTCACGATCGGCAGGTCGGTCAGGCCCTGCTCGTCACGCACGACACGCACGATGGCCGCGTCGTAGTCGACGTGGGCGTCCACCGGCAGATCGGCGCCACCGGGGCGACCGAACACGAGCCCGGCAAGCCGGTGCAGCTCGCCGGTCACCGCCAGGGTCCGCAGCAGGTAGGTGACCGACGCCGGTGGCGGCTGGTCCTCACTGGTCTCGAGCATGAGCACCACACCGTCGAGCGAGGGCCACCACACGGTGCCGCGCAGGAAGTCCAACACCTCCAGACAGCCGACGACCGTCACGCCCTCCCGGGCGACCCCGCCGTGCCATCGCCAGCCGGTGTTCGGGCGCAGGGCGCGTGGACGGTCCTGGTTCGCGGGATCCGACCAGTCGTACCGTTCGACCGTCCACCCGGCACGGTTCTCGGACCACTCCAGCGGCGCGACCGGGTCGAACAGCGTGCGTCGGACCCCGTCGACGAGGTAGTCGTGCAAGCCAGCGTTCTCACCGAAGCCCGCCATGATCGACGGTCCGTAGAACGAGGTGACCCCGGCCCGCAGCAGCGCCATATGGATGATGGGGCTGTCCGAGTAGCCGAGGAACACCTTCGGGTTGGCGGCCAGCAGCTCCAGGTCGAGGTGCGGTAGCAGGCGGATCGAGTCATCGCCCCCGATGGTCGACACCACCCCGGCGATGTCCGGATCCGCGAAGGCGCGGTGCAGGTCACCGGCTCGTGCCGCCGGATCCGCAACCAGCGTGGCAGCCTCGGCGAGGGTGTGTGGCATCTCCACCACCTCGACACCGAACGCGCCCTCGAGCTGACGCTTCCCCGCCTCGTAGCGGTGCGGGAACGTCGCCGGACCACCCCACGACAGCGACACCGCCGCCAGACGATCGCCCCGCGCAAGCCGTCGCGGTCTCACCAGCACCATCTTCGCCCATCGCACCGCGTCCGCCCAGGACCCTACCGCCGCGATCGCTTCGGGCGGCTGGCTACCTCCGACAGGTCGCTCGAAGTCACGGTTCTCGTGATGAGGGGACGGGCTCGATGCGCCGTTCGCTGGCGGGCAGCGGTGCGATGTCGGGACGGATCAGCAGCACGGTGGAGGTCGCCAGGATCCACAGCAGCCACACCGGCACCCAGTAGGCGACGAGATTGACCGCGAAGGCCACCAACGCGACGACGCCGAGCCCGCGTGGTGAAGCCCGGAACCCGAGGCTGGCCGCCGCCGCAGCAGCGGTCATGACCGCGACGCCAGGGATGATCGCTCCGAACGAGACGTTGGACAGGGCGTGGAGCGCCCGGGCGGTCTGCACATCCTCGCCGAGATCTCCGATGGCTGACGCGCCGTAGCCCAGTGTGGCGGAGAGCACGAGTCCCCCGCGAGAAGCAGCCCGCTGGTCAGCAACGCCGTGGACAGCCACCGCGCCGGGCCGGGCAACGCCCCTCGCAGCCGCTCGAAGAGGTCGGCCACGAAGATCACCAGCAGCGCCGCCAACCCGAGCTCGATGACGCTCCTCGTGCGGAACCTGCCCGCGTTGGCCTCGAGGAAACCGGTGACCGCCTCGGCGGACTCGCGCGGCGAGACGTAGTCGACATCCTGATCGAACGTCACGGCGAGCAGCACCACGCCGCCAAGTCCGAGCAGCGCTCCGGCGACGGGCCCGATGCGGCTCCAGATCGATCGTTCCATCGTGCCCTCCTCCGGCGATATCGGCACGCGGTGGGCATCCCGCCCTCCTGACCGCGCTACTCGTCGGACGCGCACGACCGCCTAGCTAGGTGACACCGACCGACGTCACGTGCGACCGCCGCCGTCGGCGATGCGCTGAACGGACGGTTCCAGGATCGCCGTCACCGCCGAGTAGTCCCTGACCGTCCGTCGGGCAGGAGGGACAGCGGTCGTGCAGCCGCACGACCACCGATCGAGGAGGATCACATGCGCAGATACAGCCAGTGGCGACGCGGGCTCGTCGTGGTCGCGGCCACAGCAGCAGTCTCGTGCTCCGGCACGCAACCGGAGCTGTTGGCGTTGGCCGACAACGTGGGAAGCCCTACGGATGACCCGACGATCACGGTCTTGGACAACGAGTTCGGCCCTGACGAGCTGGTCGTCAGGGCCGGTGCCGAGGTGACCTGGGACTGGCAGGGAGAGTCCGCGCACGATGTGGTGGGGCCGGACTTCGAGAGCCCGTTGCAGACCACCGGGACGTTCACCCATACGTTCGAGGAGACGGGGACCTACACGTTCGTCTGCTCCCCGCACGGCGGGATGACTGGGACCGTCCATGTCGTGCCGTGATGCCGTCCCGTTGGGGTCGAGCCCGCAGCGGTGGCGGCGGACACGAGCTGAACGGAAGTGAGTGAGATGACCACCGGATCCGAGGGTGCAGGCATGCAAGGGGCTGAACGGTTCGTGCGCCTGGTCGCTGTCGGCGTCGGGCTGGTGTTCATCGGCGCCGGGATCTGGGCCTTCGCCGCTCCGCGATCGTTCTTCGAGAACGCTGCGGCGTTCGAGCCCTACAACGCGCACTTCATCCGTGACATCGGCGCGTTCCAACTCGGTCTCGGGGCGGTGCTGCTACTGGGCGTGTGGATCCGTGATGCGCTGTTGGCTGCTCTGGCTGGTGTTGCGGTCGGTGCCGTGGCGCACGTGGGAGCCCACGTCATCGACCGGCATGCGGGGGGACAGCCTGTCGTTGACCTCCCGATGTTCGGGCTGCTGGCGGTCCTGCTGGTCGCTGCGGCGGTCGTGCGTGGGAGGAGGCCGAAGGATGGTTGACGGGATGGTGTTGATCCACGGGGCCGGGCACACGGCGGCGTGCTGGCTGCCGACCGTGACCGAACTTGTAGGAGCCTCCCCCGATCTGCGGGTGGTGGCCGTGGACCTTCCAGGGCGCGGTGATGCCCCGGAGGATCTGCGGCAGGTCACCGTGGGACGTTGCGTCGGGCAGGTGGTGGATCGGATCGAGGCTGCGGGTCTCGACCGGGTCGTGGTCGTGGCCCACTCGATGGGTGCGCTGACGGTGCCAGGGATCCACGCGCAGTTGGGGTTCGAGCGGGTCGCCGCGACGGTGCTGGTCGCGGCACTGCTCCCGCCCGACGGGGCGTCGGTGCTGGACACCCTGCGTGGGCCGACGCGATGGGTGGTCGCACGCCAGTCGCGGGACGGGCTGCCGCGGCGTCGCCCACACCGGGCGGTCGCCCGGTGGATGTTCTGCAACGGCATGACCGCGCCGCAGCGCGAGTTCGTGCTCGCCCAGCTGTGTGACGAGTCGAGCCGTCTGGATCGCGAACCCGTCCGCTCCACGGGTCTGCTCGACCCGGCGAGGACCGCCTGGGTGCTGCCACGTCGTGATCGGACCGTGCGGCCTCGCACACAGCGGGCCACGATCGTACGGCTCGGGATCGAGGACGTCACCGAGATCGATGCCGGTCACGACGTGATGGCTTCCCACCCGCAGCAGCTGGCGTCGGTCCTGCAACGCCAAGCCGGGCGGCTCGCGGGGTGAGCCCAGACAGCAGCCAGCATCAGGGGCGGCCGTTGCTGCTCGCGGGTGTCATCCTGTTGGTCGGCCTGGCAGACGAGCACGGGGGGCTGACCGGCTGGGACATCTGGCAGTGGCTGGTGGCTGCGGGTCTGGCTGTCGCGGTCGGGCTGCACCGCCTGGCGGCAACTCTCCTCGGTCGGGCGCGCCGCACGGTGCGCACGGCGACGGTGATCGCCGGCGGCGGTGCCGGCCTGTACCTCGTGGCCACCATCGGCTTCCTCGCCGCCGACGCGGCCGGCCTGCGGCTGCCTACGCCCCTGCAGGGCTTGTTCGTGGTCGGTGCGCTCAGCCTGCTTGCCGGGACCTTCCTGGCCGCGGGAGCGATCGGCGCCGCGATGGTCCGCCGCGGTGCGGATACGCGGGAGACAGGGTGGCTGATCCTGCTGGTCGGCGTGTTGTTCCTGAGTCCGCTGCCGACCCTGTTCGCCACCGATGTGCACGACGCCGCCCCGTTGGCCGGTGTGGCCGCCCTCGCTGTCGTGTTGGGGGTCCTTGGCACTCGAGCGGGCCTCGCTGCCCCGGGGGATACGGGTAGCAGGTGACCCGGACCGGCACCGGGGCACCCCGCTTCTCAAGACGTCCTGCTGGGTTGCCGGACGTGCGTTGAGCGCATGGGGGCGCACAGAGCGCGCGGGTGCCGTATCGGCGTCACCGGCTGTGGGGGCTCGACCGTCGGTAGGGCAAGACGACAAGCGATCGCGGGAGGACAACCGTGAGCACGACCCGACCAGGCACGACCCCAGTACGTGCGGTGGATGCCTTGCACGATCCAGCGGATGCACACCGGTCCTCCAGGCTGGTGCGCAGTGCTCCGGCGGCGCTGCTGAGCGCGGCGGGGCTCCTCGCCCTGATGGGCGCGCTGCTGATCACCGAAGACCTCACGGGGATCACCCTGTTCCCGGCGGCGATGATCGCGTTGGCGTTCGCAGGGATCGCTCTGGGCGGCGGACTGGCTGGTGTCGCGCTGCGGCTCCGGCGCCACCGTCTGGGCGGCGGCCGCACCGCCCTGATCTCCAGCAGTGTTGCCGCAGCCGGCGGCACCCTGCTCGTGGTGATGGTCCCGGTGGGTCTGGCGACCGGAGGCCTCAGTGGCGATGCACCCGTCGCGGTCGACCGGCTCGCGGCGATCGCGATACTCGCGCTGTGGGTCGGCACGTTCGTCGGGGCAACCGCGACAGGGATCGGCGTGTGGAGATCCGCGGTCCCCTCCCGGGCGATCGGTGTCACGCTGACCGGTGCGGGGCTGCTGTTCCTCGTGCCGGTCAGCATCGAGGTGGCCATCGTGGGCCGACCACCTGTGGCGGTGATCGTCGCGCTGTTCTCCACCTGGATGGTGCTGTTCGGTGGCACCGGGATCGCGCTTCGCCGGTGATGACCTTCCTCCCGTGGAAGGATGGTTGACATGCGGATCCTGGTGACCACGCAACCTGAGCAGAGTCACCTGTGGCCGATGGTTCCCTACCTGCGGGCACTCGACGCCGCGGGTCATGAGCTGCGTGTGGGTTCGGGGGCCCACTTCCTCACCTACATCGAGCGTGCTGGGCTGTCCGGGGTGGTCTGCGGGCTGGACTGGGGGATCGAGCACGCGCCCGAGGAGCAGTTGCGCGCCATGGCGATGGAGGACGGCCTGCAGCAGCGCAACGCGTTCTTCCGGTTCTTCGTCGGCCGCGCCGCCCGGCAGATGGCCGCCGATGTGCTCGAGCTCGCCGAGCAGTGGCGGCCCGATGTGGTGCTCTCCGACTGGGTCGAGTTCGGGGCGGATGCTGCGGCGGAGGTCCTCGACGTTCCCTACCTGCCGATCTCGGTGGGGATGCGCTCTCCTCCGGGGCTGTTGCAGGAGATCGCTGGACCGCAGTTGCAGCAGTTGCGCGACGCCCACGGACTTCTGTCCGATCCGGGGTGCGCGGCGCACTACCGCCACGGCTGTGTCAGTCTCTTCCCTCCCGAGTGGTTGCCATCCGACCGTGCACCCCTCGACGGGGAGGTGTTCCTCACCCCCGTGCCGGACTGGGGTGGCGAGCCCGACGCCGACGCCTGGCTGGCCGCCCTGCCCGACGACCGGCCGGTGGTGTTCGCCACGCTGGGCAGCATCTTCGGTGTCCTGCGTGGGCCCTTGGAGGCGATGGTCGAGGGCCTGACCGCCGGTGGCTGGTCGGCTGTGGTGGCGACCGGTCGTCTCCGCAAGCCTGAGACGCTCGGCCCGATCCCGGACAACGTGCGGGTAGCGCCGTGGGTGCCGCAACGGGCCCTGCTGCGTGCGGCGGATGTCGTGGTGCACCATGCTGGTTACAGCACGTGTATGGACGCCGTGCTGGCCGGTACCCCGCAGACCGTGCTGCCGCTGTCGGCCGACCAGCCCGAGCACGCCGAGGCCGTGCGCCGCCTTGGCCTCGGGCGCGTCGTGCCGGCCATCCGCGAGGTTGCCTTCGGTCCTATCGTCCAGCGCCAGCGCCTTACGTCGGAGGCGGTGCGCACCGCTGTCGAGCAGACCCTGGCCGAACCGCGACACCGTGATCGCAGCGCCGCCATGGGCGATCGGATGCGTCGCCTCCCTGGCACCGATCGTTTCGTCGAGGTCGTCGAGCAACTCGCCCGTTGACCCTCAGCCCGCGTTTCAGCGAGGATGATCCATGGCTAGGACCCTGGACGACGCCTGGCGCGTGCTGGCTCAGGCCGAGCAGCGGCTGTTCGCGGCGCTGGACATCGAGCACCGCAGCGAACGTGTGGCGCTGAGCGATGCGGCGGTCGGCCACGCTCGGATCATCGAGACCGGGGAGGGGCCTCCCCTGGTCTTCGTGCACGGTGCAGGGATGAGCGCCGCGCTGTGGGCCCCGCTGCTGGTGCACCTGCCTGGCTACCGGTGCCTGGCGGTCGACCTGCCCGGCTGCGGGTTGACCGACCCCCTCGACCACCGGCACGTCGACCTGCGCAGTCATGCCAGGTCGTTCCTGATCGCGGTGCTCGACGCGCTCGGTCTCGACCGGGTGACGATCGTGGCGAACTCGCTGGGTGCGACCTACAGCCTGTACCTCGCGTCGCAGGAGCCTGCGCGAGTGTCCCACCTCGCACTGTTGGGCGCGCCAGGGGTGGCGCTGCCTGGTAGCCGCGGCAGTCTCGCGATGAGCCTGTACAGCCGACCCTGGCTGGGGCGAACGATGTTGGCCATGTCGCCTCCGCTCACACCGTCCGTTGCCCGCCGGCTACTCGCCGGGCTCTGCGGCCGTTCGGCCGTCGAGGCCCTTCCCGACGAGATCTTCGAGGTCGCCGCTGCCACCCTGCGGATCAGTGAGCCGACGACCCGCACGTTGATGCCGGAGCTGTTGTCCGGCCGGAGGCCCTATCCCCACCATGCGTTGTCCGATGACGAACTCGCGGCGGTCGTCACACCGACGAGGTTCGTGTGGGGCAGCCAGGACCGGTTCCAGGACCCTGCAGCCGGCCGGCGGGCAGCCGCGCTGATGCCTGACGCGGACCTGGTGGAGGTTGCGGGCGGCCATCACCCCTGGTGGGACGACCCGGCAGGTTGCGCCGAGCTGATCGAGGAGATCGTCGCCTGAGCCGGGCCCGGCCGTGGCGGGGAGCGGGCCGATCTCTGTCACCCGAGCGCGCGACCGGTTCGTCTGTCAGGATGGATGCCGTGCGGGACGGGTGACGGGGCTGCGGAAGGTGGGCAGATGGTCTGGTGGGTGGCCGAGCTGATCCTGGCAGCGACGCTGGTCGTGATCGTGCTGGTGCTGGGGCCGTTCATCAAGCGGTTCGGGCGCAGCTACGCCGCGGACGTGTTCCGTGCGAATCCGCGCACCGGCAAGAGCTACATGGTGCTGATGGACATCGCCTACTACCTGATCTTCGCGGCCTACATCCTGGTCACCACCACGTTCGAACGTCCCGACGACTGGGGTGAGACGGTCACGGCCGCCCAGATGGAGACGGTGCTGATCCGCCTGGGCGGGATGCTGCTGATCATGGGGGTCCTGCACGGGCTCAACGTCCTGAGCCTGCCGATCATCGGACGGCTGCTCGGTCTCGGTCGCGACCTCGCGGCCATCGGGCCATCCCCCTCACCGACCAGCCCGGACGGGCGCAGTCGCGCCTCGCCTGACGCCGGTGGCGACCAACCGGCGGGCGAGGCGTCCGACTCCTCGTCGGCGGGGTCGCCGTGAGCGCTGGCCTCGGCGTCGTGGCGAGCTACCGCGGGGCTGCTGTGCGCCTGTCACCGGCACAGGTCTGGCTCGAGGTGGCCGACGCCCTGCTGGCGGCGATGGCCGAACCGGCCTGGTCGGCCCCGGCTTCTGCTTCGGTCGACGCCGGCGAGCAGGCTGCCCGGCTGGTCGGGCTCGACGGGGACGCGCTGGTTGCCGAGCTGTTCGAGCAGGAAGCGGCGGCGCTGGTCCGTCTCGCACGCCTGTTCACCGACGACCGCAATGCCGCCGAGGATCTCGTGCAGGAGGCGTTCATCCGGCTGCACCACGCCACCGACCGCATCGAGGACCGGACGCGAGCGGCCGCCTACCTGCGCTCGATCGTGCTCAACCTCGCGCGTGACCACAACCGGCGCGGGCTGATGTCGTTGCGCCACTTCGAAGCGCTCACCCCGGAGGCCTCCCCAGACGCGCTCGATGACCGCATCGTGCTCGATGAACAGCAGGCCGCGGTCATCGACGCGCTCCATGCGCTCTCGCCCCAGCAGCGCGACTGTCTGGTGTTGCGCTTCTACCTCGAGCTGTCCGAGCAGGAGGCCGCCGAGACGTTGGGGATCTCCCCGAACTCGGTCAAGACCCACTGCCGACGTGGGTTCGATCGGCTGCGGGTCCGTCTCGAAGGACGGACATGAACGTCGAGGAACTGCTGCGCGACACGCTGCACCGCGCCGACGCCTATGCGGTCAGCCCCGACCTGTTCGCCCGGGTCCAACGATCGATCGAGGAGGACCGCGCCCACCGGCACCGGGTGCGCACCGCGGTGGGCTGGACGCTGACGGGTCTGCTGTCGGTCGCCGTCTACCTCGCCACCCTCGCCGAGGTCGTCGACGGCCGGGTGACCTGGCCCTGGTGGGCCCTCGAAGCACTCACCACCGCGATCCTGATCACGCTCATCCTCGTGCTCGGACCGTTGATACGACGGTTCGGTGACATCTTCGCCAGCAGCGTGTTCACCGCCCACCCGCTGACGGCACAGCGCTTCCTGCGTGTCCTCGATGTTGCCTACTACCTCGTGTTCACCGCGTTCGTGCTGATCGAGACCCAGGTCGTGCCCAGGGACGAGTGGCTCGGAGCCTCCGGGAACGCCGCGCACGCGCAGTGGCTCACCGGGCGCATCGGCGGGATGCTGCTGCTCATGGGGGTCCTGCACGCGGTCACGATCGCGCTGCTGCCGGTGCTCGGTGTCGTGTTCAGCAGCATCTGGCGCCAACTCACCCCCGAGGAACGACTCACGGCCAGCGACGAGCCGAGATGAGTGCAGCCGATCGGAGCGATCTCGTCAGGTCGCGATAGCTCGACGCAGCACGTGGGCGACCGAGCCAGAGGGTAGGGGCACCGTGGACTCCACACGCAGCCCCGCAGCGGCACCAAGTTCGGCGAACTCCCTGCGGGTGCGTTCCCGACACCCGGCGGTCAGGGCGAACATCAACAGATCTGCGCGTGCAGTGAACTCGTCACGTCCCCGGGCATCGGTCCGTCCCTCGACGATGACGACACGAGATCCGGGAACCTCGCCCGCGGCCATCGCCCTGGCCACCGCGGCGAGCAGGCGGGTCGCGTCGTCGTCCGACCAGTCGTGGAGCACGTTGACGAGCAGATAGGTGTCGCATCCCGCGGGGACCTCGGCGAACGCGTCACCACCCACCACGGTCAACCGCTCGCGCACCGGCACACGTTCGGCGACCTCAGGCAACTCGAGCAACACCCCATCGAGATGAGGATGCGCGGCGAGCAGCGTCAGGAGCAAGGCCCCGGTGCCGCCCCCGATGTCGCACACCCTCCGACTGGTCGACCAGTCGAGGCTGCGGGCGAGCACCAGGCCGTGCAGTCGGCCACCCGCTGCCATCGCCGCGTCGAAGGTCGCATGCCGCTCCGGGTGCTGCTCCATCCAGCCGAAGAACGGTGCGCCGGCGGCCGTCGCGAACGGATCCCCCTCCGCGTGCATGCCGACGTCCAGTCGGCTGATCGCTGCGAGGACCTCCTCGCCTCCCATGAACTCGACCCAGGCGCGCCACCCACCGGGATGATCCGCCCGCAGGAACGTGAGCACGGGTCTCGGCCGCACCCGTCCGTGGCGATCCAACCCCACCCAGCCTCGGGCTGCCGCATATCGGAGCAGCCGCCCCAGACGTGCGGGATCCACACCGAGCTCCCGCGCGAGCACCTCGACGTCCATCCGTCCGGACAGCCGCTCGGGCACGCCGATGCGGCACAACGTGACCAGCGCGGCCGTATCAAGCACCCCCTGCAGTCCCTCGAGGATCCGTACCGGCGGGGGATCGCTCGCACGCAGGATCCGAGCCACCCGCGCCCGCAGGCGCATGACCAGCCCCGTCACCCAGACCGGCGGCAGCGCGGGAACACCCAGAACCTCCCGCGGACCAACGACCTGCTGACCATCTGCTGAACGACGCACCACGACGATCCCCCTCTTGGCAACACGTCGGATATGACGGTCCCCAGAATCACGGCAGTGGCTGGTGTTCGTGTTGTGGAGACCGGTGCTCGCTGTCATAGTGGTGTGGCCATGTCTGGATCGGAGGAGCTGCCGCTGTCAGGGCCGCCGGTGGCGTTGGGGCCGCTGGTGGGGCGCGAGCGCGAGTGCGCGCTGCTGTCCGAACTGCTGGGTGACGCCCGGTTGGTGACGTTGACGGGCGTGGGTGGCAGCGGCAAGACCCGGCTGGCGATACAGGTAGCGGAGGAGGTTGGGGGCCGGTTCGAGGAGGGGGTGGCGTGGGCCGAGCTCGCGGGGGTGGCCGGTCCGGCCGGTGTGGTAACGGCGGTGGCCGATGCCGTGGGAGTGCCTCAGCGCTCGGGCCGCAGCCTGACGCAAGGTCTGGCGCAGCAGCTCGAGCACCAGCGGCTCCTGCTGGTGGTGGACAACTGCGAACACGTCGTCGGCGCGTGTGCAACGCTGCTCAGCCGACTCCTGGCGACCTGTCCGGCGCTTCGCGTGGTGGCTACCAGTCGAGCACCGCTGGGGATCGCCGGGGAGACGACCCTGGGGGTGCCGCCGCTGGCAGTGCCTGACGTCGGGACCCGGACGCCTACCGAGGCCGAGTCGTCGGCAGCGGTGCAGCTGTTCATGGCGTGCGCCCGACAGGCGGACCCTGGTTTCGCGCTCTGCGAATCGACCGCGCCGATCGTGGCGGAGATCTGCCGGCGGCTCGACGGTCTCCCGCTCGCCCTCGAGCTCGCTGCCGCCCGCCTCCGGTCGCTTGGGGTGGCCGAGATCACTGCCGGGCTCGACGACCGGTTCCGACTGCTGGCTGAGGGGCCGCGAGATGCTGACCCGCGTCAGCGCAGCCTCTCTGCTTCTGTGGCCTGGAGCGAGCGGTTGCTCGAACCGGCCAGCCGGCTCGCCCTTGCGCGCCTGGCCGTCTTCGCTGGCAGTTTCAGCCTCGAGGCCGCTCGTGCTGTGGCCGCCGAGGATCGAACTGACGGGGACCGGACGCGGGATGCGGTCGCTGCGCTGGTGGACAACTCGCTGCTTGTCAAGACCGACGGGCAGGACGGGCATGCGCGTTACCGGCTGCTAGAGACCATCCGCGCCTATGCCCGGGATCGGTTGGCCGAATGCGATGATCCCGGCCTGGTGCGTGAGCGGCATCTGGACCACTATGTCGGGCTGGCACGACGTGCAGAGACGGGGTTGGCGGGCCCGATGCCCGAGGCCTGGCTGGACCGGCTCGCTGCGGATCTCGACGACCTCCGGGTTGCCATGGACCACGCACTGGCCGCTGGTCGGCCCCTGGCCGTGCTCGAGATCGCCCAGCCCACCTTGCCGTTCTGGATGGCTCGCGGGCTGTACGTCGAGATGCGACGCCGGCTGGCCGAGGCGGTCGCGTCGCCGGTCATCACCGACGCCGAGCGGGCACGGGGCCTGACATCCGCGTCGGTGTTGGCTGCCATGGGCGGTGACTTCCCGGCCGGACACGACTTCGCCGCCCGAGCGGTCGCCCTCGCCCGCGAACTCGGGGACGACCCCACCCTGGCCCGGGCGCTCGTCCTGCGGTCGTGGTGCGGGTTCTACGGCGGCGCCGTCGATGGTGACGGCGTCCGTTCGGACCTGGATGAGGCCCTCGCGCTCACCGAGCAGTACGGCGACGCCGAGGCGCACGCGCAGGCGCTGACCTACGCCGGCGCGGTCATCCAACGGCTCGACACGATCCCTGCGGGGCGTGCCCGGCTCGAGCAGGCCATCGCAGCTACAGAGGCGGGCGGCTCTACCCACCTACTGGTCATCGCATACGCGTTCCTCAGCGGCATGACGGTCTTCGCCGGCGAGCTCGACCGCGCACACGACGAGGCGCACCTCGTGCTCGGGCTCGCCCGGGAGCACGGGCAGGAGGCCTTCGCGGCGCTGGCCCTGACCGTCTTCGGGCTGATCGCCGTCGTGCGGGACGACGAGGAGCAGGCGTGGGTACGGCTCGGCGAGGCAGCCAGTATCGTGCGGGGTCGGGGGCTGCCCACCTTCGACATGATGGTGCGCCGCACCGGCGCGGTGGCCAGCCTCCGGTTCGCGTCCTTGCCCGAGGCCCGTCGGGCGGCCGAGGCGGCCCTGGAGGCGGCACGGGAGGCGGGCAGCCGCTGGGACGAGTCCGCGGGTGAGTGGCTGCTGGGGTTGGTCGCGCAGGAGGAGGGTGAGCGGTCGGTCGCCCGCGCCCACCTGGAGCGTGCCCGCAGACTGTCGAGCGATCCCGCCTACCCGCCGTGGCACGGTCGCGCGTTACTGGGGCTGGCGAGGGTGGCGGACGCCGATGGAGACGCCGAGGCATCTTGGGAGCAGGCGCACGAAGCTCTCGCGACCTTCGCCGATCACGGTGACCGGCTCGGCGCCATCGACGCCCTCGAGGCGGTAGCAGGCGCGGCCGCGGGCCTCGGCCGGCCCGAGCTGACGGTTCGGCTGTTGTCGGCGGCCGAACGGTTCCGCGGCGAGACCGGCATCGTCCGCTCCCGGCCTCAGGCGGAGTCCTGTGACCGTTGGTTCGCCGATGTCCGGGAACGGTTCGATGCCGACAGGGGCGCCGCCTTCCGGGACGAGGGCCTGGCGATGTCGCTCGAGGACGCGGTGACCTACGCCCGTCGGGGTCGCGGTGAGCGCGACCGTCCGCGTATCGGTTTGGGGTCGCTGACCCCCACCGAGCGAGAGGTTGCCGAGCTGGTAGCCCGCGGGTGCAGCAACGCTGAGATCGGTGAGCAACTACTGGTGAGTGCCAACACCGTCAAGACTCACCTGTCGCGCATCTACGCGAAGACAGGTTTCGAGGGGCGGGCCGAACTTGCCGCCGAGGTGGCACGCCGAGCGCAGGTCGGCGATCCGGCGGGCGGGGGTCACCCGGTCGGGTGACGATCACCGAAACCGAGTGCGTCATGCTGCGGCACAGGGCGGCGAACACCACGCACCGGATCCGCCGCCCCCGACACGAGGAGCACCCCATGACCACCGATCGCATCCACCGCGCCATCTCCGCCGACGGCACCGAGATCGCCGGCCGCGTGCACGGGCAGGGACCCCCGCTCGTGCTCGTTCACGGCCGGCTCGAGGATGGCGAGCTCAGCTGGGGCGCCCTGCGGCCGCTGCTCACCGACCGGTTCACCTGCTACGCGATGAGCACCCGCGGCCGCGACCTCAGCGCCGACCATGCCGACCTGTCCCCGGGCCGACTCGTCGAGGACGTCATCGCATTCGCCGCCAGTGTGGGCGAGCCCGTCGGACTCGTCGGCCACTCCAGCGGAGCGGGACTGGTGTTGAGTGCTGCCGCCGAGACCACCAGCGTCGTCGGCGTCGCCGCCTACGAGCCGGTCGTCCCAGCGGTCATCAACGAGGACGACGTCGCCCTTGTGCAGGCCGCGATAGGCCGCCACGCCGACGCCGCCGCTGACGGCCGGGATGCGGACGCGGCCCGGATCCTCTTCGACGAGTCGCCGATGGCCACCGACGACGAGGTGGCGGCGATGACGGCTCTGGGCCATTTCGATGCGATGGCGCGCTACGTGCCGGTCAGCCTCCGCGAACTCGAACAGGCCGCCTCGTCCCAGGCGCCGGACTTCAGCGACCCTGCCGTTCTCGGCCAGATCACCGCCCCGGTGCTGATGCTGCTCGGTGAGCGAACCGCCCCGTGGGCCACAGACAGCCTGCGCTATCTCGACCCCCATCTGCCCGACAGCAGGGTCCGCGAGATCCCCGGCGCCGCCCACTTCGGCCCCCTCCTCGCCCCCGAGGCTGTTGCCGCAGAGCTCACGCGGTTCTTCACGACGGTCCACGCCCCGTCCCAGACGCCACAGGCCAGCGCGGCGGACGGTTGACGGGTCCACGGGACCAAGCCGCACTGCCCAATCGAGCGACGCTGCGCCGAAGACCATCGACCATTGCCTCGCCCGGCACCGCCAAGGGCTCCTGTGCCAGCACACACTTCCCGACAACACCGAACCTGTCTGCTGGTTATGCACGGATCCGCTCAAGGGTCGCACCGCCCGAAGTCACGGTTATCTGGAGCCCGACCTCGGAACAGGCCCCTGACCAGCACGTTTGCGTCAGCTACATGTAGCTGACGCAAGGCGCGACGACGGGATCGTTCCCCGCTGGGGGGCCGGCGTCGGCCGACCTGGCGGCCGCCGCTGGCGTCGCTCCGCTCGTCCAGCAAAGCGACCGCGATGCGGTGCCACGGGGGCGCCTCTCCGGTGCCCTCACTGACGGCCGTGGGCAGCGATCAGCGGTTACGTGCTGCTAGCCGGCTATCGGGGTCCGAGCGCTCGACACGTGCGCCGGGCGGGTCGCGGTGCGCCACTGGCCGCGACCCGCGTGGGCACGTCGTGCCGGATAGGGCGTGAGCAGCAGTGCGAGGCACGGCGTCGCCGATGTCGCGCCCCTCGGTCAGCGACAACCTGCACGTCAGCTACAGGCTCCAGATAACGCGTAGCTGACGGAGGTTCACGGCCTCGTCAGCTACGTCAGCTACACCCAGATCCGGGCTCCAGATAATCACGGTGATGTGGCAAGACGAGCGTCGTGGTCGGGGCCGGCGGTAGGGGCAGTCCACAGGTCGCGATCGCGCATCACCGCCTGTCGCAGCGACCTGCATGGCTTCCTGCGTGATGGGATCAGACGAGTCGAGGGCGAGCAGACCCGGACCGGGCGGGCGGTTCGTGCCGCGTCGGCCGCTCAGGCTGGGACGCGACGCGCCAAGCAAGCTCGCCGCCCGCCGGATCAGCGAGGACGAGGTCCACGCGCTGCTCGAGGACCACGTCGTCGTGGAGGTAGTCGAGGAACGCAACCGCTACGTCCTGCTCGGCCGCGTCCGTGGTCGTGCCCTGATCGCGGTAGTCGCTGACGATGAGCTCGATGACGCGACGGTGCTGATCTCGGTGTACGAGCCCGACGTTGGGCATGGCTGGACAACCGACACTATCGACCGCACCCTACGAGGCGACGGGCCCAGGGAGTGACCACGATGACCCGCCACATGCACGACGACGGCCAGCTGGTCGAACGCCGCGTGGACCATGACTACGTCGTCCATCACTCAGACGACGAACCCGGCCTGCTGGTCGTCACTCGTGTTCCCGCGTTGGTCTGTGACGTGTGCGATGAGCACTGGTTCGATGACACCGTCGGCTTCGCCTTGTCCCGCCTGCTTCAAGAGAACGAGCCCGGCCCCGGCGAGATCCGAACCATCGAGTGGTTCGAGGTCCACGCTGCCTGAACCGCCAACTCCATTACCCACTTCACCGAAGCGCAACCCTGGACTCGTAGCTCGCTATCTATGCGCGGCTAGGTGCCACGAAGGTGGCCAACTCACCGAGTGGAGGGAGTGCCAGCCAGTGGATGACACGCAGGTGGATGAGTTGCTCGGCCGACTCGACAGCACGTCTTGGGCCGAGGTCGAAGATGCGTGGGAACAACTCAAGGAGGCCGGGGTGGACCGCGTGGCCCTTGCCCGTCGGGGCTACCCCACGCTCAGGAAGTGGCAGGGTCGAGCGACGCTGATTCGTGGTTTGACGCCATTGGCGCGCGACCGTCCCGATGCTGTCGCACTGGCTGTGGATGCACTCGAGGATCGTTCGTACATGGTGCGTTGGCGAGCTTGTGAGGTGTTGGCGTACTCGCTGGATCGAGCAGCACTGCCGTACTTGGCGGCCCTGCTCGGCCACAGCGACCACCGAACCGTCGAGGATGTTCGACGCGCTATTCGTGCTATCGAGAGCCAGAACCATCACACGTTCAAGGATCTTGACGACACGGGAGCGATCCGCTGGATGGTCAACGCGGGCGACGCCCACGACCGTCGGCACGGCCGCCCCGTGGACCGGGAGCCGCGAGGGTGGCTGCCATTCCGACTGCGTCGACGACTACGCAGCCACACACCGACAATCAGTGAATAGCTGCCGTGTCGTTGTGGGCGGCACCGACCCCTGGGCCCAGCGCCCAGCATCACGGTTCTCGCGAGGAGCTGCGGGCCTCGATCGTTACGCCCAGGCAGTTCGGACCTTCGTCGCGAGGGTCGCGGTGGCGTTCAACGTCCGCTTGTTCGTAGGTCTCCCTGGTTTGCAGGGTCCCTGGTTCCACGTCTGGCTGCTGGGTAACCCGTAGTCAGTGCCAGCTGTGGTCCAGGGCGGTTCTGAGTTCGCTGTGGTCGGTGTCCCACAGGTCGAAGGGGAGCGAAGGTGGGTGTGCGAGGGTTCGTTGTCGTCGCGCTCGCGTGGGGCGCCCGATGATCTGCGGCAGGCTCACACGTCGGACGAGATGCCGTAGCGGTTGGAGGATCGGGGTGTGGGCGGGCCGGGTAAGGGTGGTCATGGTTGCTCCGGATCGGGGTACGTGTTCACCCTCCCGGTGCGGTGGTCGTGGGCCTGTCGTCGCGACGAAATGGTGACGAAACCGGGGGCGTGAACCTGTGCTGGAGCAGTGGTGGCCATGGGGCAGGGATGGTTTGATCGCGCCGTGAGGAGTGGAGGTCGCTTGCGGTTCGGGATCCTGGGCCCGCTGGAGGTCGTCGATGGGGACGGTTCACGATGTGAACCGTCGGCGGGCCGGCAACGTCGGATGTTGCTGGCGCTGTTGGTCAACGCCGACGACACGCTGAGCGTCGATGAGCTCGTGGACAAGGTGTGGTCTGAGGGCGAGGAGCTACCGAACAACCCGTCCGCGACGGTGCGGACCTACCTCACCCGGCTGCGCCGCCTCCTCGAGCCCGATGGGGAAGGCCACTCACGGCTGGTGGTGGGTGGTCCGGATCGGTATGGGTTACGGCTGGATGGCCACGAGGTCGATGCGGCCCTGTTCGAGTCCGATGTGGCGTCGGCGACTGCGGTGATCGATGACGATCCAGGCTCGGCGCTGCGGGTTCTCGAGCGGGGACTCGCGCGCTGGCGCGGTCCGGCGCTGGTCGACGTGGCCGACGAGGACTGGGCCAGACCCGAGGCGATCCGCCTGGACGAACTGCGGCTGCGGGCCCAGGAGCTGCGCTTCCGGTGTCTCCTCGACACCGGCCAGCACGCCGAAGCGCTGCCCGAGATCGAGCGGTATGTCCGGGGGCATCCGCTACGCGAGCGACCCTGCGGACAGCTCATGGTCGCCCTGCAGCGCACCGGCCGTATGGCCGAGGCAACCCGTCGGTTCCAGGCTTTCCGCGAACACCTCGCCGAGGAGGCCGGACTTGACCCGTCGCCGGAACTGCTCGACCTGTACGAGCGGCTCCTGTCCGGTCCGGAACGGGCCGGCCTCGATACCACCGCAACCTGGAACCTGCTGCCCGCCACTCGAACCGAACTGGTCGGACGTGACGCCGAAGTGGCCGCCGCGGCTCGGATGCTCGAAGGAGCCTCGGTGCTGACGCTGACCGGTGTCGGCGGGGTCGGCAAGACGCGCCTTGCCCTGGCCGTCGCGGATGCCAGGCGCACAGCCGGGGACCGTGTGGGATGGGTCGACCTCAGCTCCGTTACGACCGATGACGACGTCGTTGCTGCGGTGTTCGCCGCCCTGCAGGTCCCGATGGCCGCCCGTGCAGACCATCTCGAAGGCCTCGTGCGGCTGCTCGGCGCCCACCCGGCTCTGCTGGTGCTCGACAACTGTGAGCACGTGTTGGAAGGCGTCGCGTCGCTGGTCGATCAGGCAACTCGGGCGGGGCCTGAGCTCACGGTGCTCGCGACCAGCCGAGAACCGGTGGGTCTCGATGGCGAGCAGATCTACCGTGTGCCATCGCTGGACCAGGACGCCGGTACGGCGCTGTTCCTCGCCCGGGCTCGCGTGTCGGTGTCGGCCACGTTCCGCGCACGCGCCGGAGAGATCGTTCGCCGGCTGGATGGGATCCCGCTGGCGATCGAGCTGGCGGCAGCACGAACGGCCCACCTCGCGGTCGACGACCTCGCCGCCCGTCTCGATGAGCGGTTCTGGCTGCTGACCGGTTCTCGCCGGTCGGTGGCGCGACACCGCACGTTGCGGGCGACGATGGACTGGAGCTACGACCTGCTGTCGGCTCCGGAGCAGGCTGCGCTACGAACGACGTCGGTGTTCGTTGGCGGCTTCGACGTCGACGCCCTCGCCGCCATGCTGAGGATCGATGAGCACGACGCCTTGGACCGGCTGGCAGCGCTGGTCGACGCCTCCCTCATCGAGGTCGAGAGCGGAACCTCGCCGTCGCGCTACCGGCTGCTGGAGACCGTGCGGCTGTACGCAGAGGAACGACTGGTCGAAGCCGGCGAGGCCCAGACGTTCCGGGATGCGCACACCGAGCACTACCTCGCGAGGGCCCTGGAGTATCCGCCGACGATCACCGATCTCGCCCCGTGGTGGTGGTCGGCTGACGACGACGTTGCCGACAGCGGCAACCACGTCGTTGCCCTCGAACGGTTGGACCGCACAGACCGCCTGCAGGATGTGGGTCGACTTGCGGCCCGGCTGGCGACGCGCTTCATCAGCCGGGGGTTCAGCGACCCCGACCGACGCTACCTGTGCCGGTCCGATGTGATCGCCGCACTGGACGACGATGCCGAGCGGGCGCTCTACCTGCTCGCCTCCGCCGACGACGCGAACCACCTGGGCCGATTGACAGAGCAGTTCGAGCTCGGTCGCGCCGCGATCGCGGCGGCCACCGATCCGCGGGTCCGCGGCGCTGCGGCCATCTACACCTTCCTGGGCGGCATCATCGTCGCTGCCGCCGAAGGGCCGCAGGCGATCTACGGTCTCGACCTGCAGCACATGGTCGACGCGGCGCTCGCCGCCCTGCCCGACGATGCACCGGTGATCCGCCACCACCTGCGTCTCCAACGACCGATGGGCCTGCTGGTGCAGGGGCGCACGGCCGAGGCCGTCGAGCCGCTGGAGGACCTCGTTGCCGACGGTGATGGGTTCGCGGCATCCGAGTTGATGGTTGTCCTGCACGTCCTCGGTGAGCACGACCGGGCGCTTCACGTTCGTGCCCCAAGCGATGTGCAGGTGGGCTACGGGTTGTGGGACTACCGCGTCCCGCTGACCCGCGCCATGGTGGCCGCCGCCCGGCAGGAACATCACGAGGCCCAACGGTGGCTGGCCGCTGCTGCCGCCGAGGTTCGCGGACACCCGATGCCGCTGTGCGACCGCGACGTGTTGCTGGCCTGCGCGGCCCTGGCCCACCACGCCCGGGACCACCACCGTGCCTCGCACCTCCTCGCAGCCCTCCGTGGTCTCACACGAACCCCCGGGACCTTCGCCACCTACCTCGCCTACCGCGACAGGGTGCGCGATGAACTCGCCCCGGCAGAGCGCCGCGCGATCCTCGACCAAGCGGTGAACGCCCAACCAGCCGAGACCCTGGCCCGTGAACTTTCCCGACTCTTGGCGGACCAGCACCCGGAGTTCCGGCGCGGAGATCCTGCCGGCTGATCACCCCACGTTCGCACCGTTTCAGCGAACCGTCACACACACCCGACGGGCCACACCGGGATCGGTGATGACCACGCATCGTTATGCGCGGCGCGCGTCACCGGCCGTGGCGCCCTAAGTCACGGTTGCGTGTAGGGCCCGTAATCAACACCTGGCTCGTTGCTCAGTCCTCGATGATCGGGGTGAAGGTGACGCTCAGCGAACGGAGCTCGACGCCGCCCCTCTCGAGCGCGTCGCAGTGGCCCTCGTTGAACCACGCGAAGACCTGCGATCCGCTGTCGAGGTGCACCGGCCATTCACGATGAAGACGGCCACCGGATCGTCCCGTGTCAGCGTGGTCGCCAAGGCCCCGGTGTGGTGCCCGGACGCGTTCGCTTGATCGGGTTGTCGTCGTCCCCACCAGACAGGTTCACGAGGGTCGTCCCCCCTCCTGACCTGCGGAGGTGTTCCACGATGACCACGAAGGTGTTCGAGCGGTCCCAGGGACCTTTCAGCTCGGCCTGAGCGTCAAGTGCGTAGGACACCTCGGCAGCCAGGCCGGTGACGTGCTCAGGCATGTCCTCGAGGACCGGTCCGGCGTACACAGCGCGCTCAAGGTGGCCCTCCGCACCGGCATTACCGTTGGTGCCGGTCGGCTCCCTGCCACCGACGTCGACGATGACGTTGCTGTCCAGCAGGTCGACCGTGACCGGCTCGGGGATGGGTTCGGGTGCTGGCTCTGGCTGCTCGGGGGCGGGCTCAGGCGACGGGGCCGGGGACGGGGCCGGCGGGGTGCTGCCACCCCCGGTTCCACCGGAGCCGTCAGAACCACCGCTGCCAGAGCCGCTGCCACCGGCGTCGTTCTGAGAGGCTGCAGCGAACGCGGTGATCGACGCCCCCGCCGTCGCGATGACGCTCTGGCTCGAAGTGCTGCGAGCTTCGAGCACGATCGCGAAGTCGCCGTCGCCGGCGTGGGTGTGGTCGAGGCGGACGCCCGGGAACCCGCTTGTCACGGTGTCGCTGGTGCCGTCGCCCCACTCGATGGTGACCAGGTCGAGCTCACCATCGGTGCCGCCGACGCCTCAGCGTCGGGATCCGCGCCACCACAAGCCGCCACCACCAACATGGCCAGACCGAGCAGGACGGCTCGACCCACGAACCGCCGCCATGGCCGGCGCTGCGGATTCCAACGGGGGCGCGCCGAGCGAGCCACATGCTCTCGCCGCTGCTCGTCGAGAGCCTTCATCGGGGTGGTGCCCATCGCCTGCGTATCGCGAACTTCTCCCAGGTGTTCGATGGGACCACCATCCGCCCAAGACCCTGGGTCGGTCACGAGGCACCTGTCCTAGATCGCGCCGCCGGCTCCTCAGATGAGAAGCTGCCGACGAAAGCCAACAAACACGTCACAGCGGATCTGGCGGCGCCCCTGCCGGTGGTCGTGCATACTTCTCCGATGGCACCTCTTGCCCGGTCTGCGCGCTTCGTTGGCCGTGCTGACGAGCTTGCTCGGCTGGAGGAGGCGGTAGGTCGGGCCGTCGAGGGGACCCCGACCACGGTGCTCCTGGGCGGTGATGCGGGGGTCGGCAAGACCCGGCTGATCGGGGAGTTCACCGATCGCGCCCGTGGGCAGGGGGTGCTGGTGCTCACCGGCGGGTGCCTCGAGCTCGGGGACGGCGGGCTGCCCTACGGGGCGGTAACGGAGATGTTGCGGGGGTTGGCCGAGGAGGTTGGACTGCCCGAACTGCGGCGGCTGGCGGGGTCGGGAGCCCGTGAGCTGCAGCGTCTGGCGCCGGGGGTGCACCCGATCGAGCGATCCGCTGGCGCGGGGCAGGACGGCGAGCTGGACGCCTCGTCGCAGCTGCGGCTGTTCGAGGCCCTGCTGGGGTTGATGGGGCGGCTCGCGGCCGGGGCGCCGCTGGTGATCGTCATCGAGGACGTGCACTGGGCGGATGCCTCGACCCGGGACCTCTTGGTGTTCCTGGCACACAACCTGCAGCAGGTGGGGGTCGTGGTGGTCGCGACCTACCGGAGCGACGAGCTGCACCGTCGGCACCCGTTGCTGCCGGTGCTGGCTCGGATGCTGCGCGGTGAGGGGGCCGAACGTGTCGATGTCGCACCGTTCAACCGGGATGAGCTCGCAGCGCTGCTCGACGGGCTCCTGGGGGACGTGCCGGATCCAGCGTTCCTCCAGCAGGTGTTCGTACGCTCCCAGGGCAACGCGTTCTTCGCCGAAGAGCTGCTCGCCGCAGGCGAGGCACACGACGGGGATCTCCCCGAGTCGTTGCGCGACATCCTGCTGGTCACGATCGACGACCTGCCCGCGCGGGTCGTGGAGGGGTTGCGGGTGGTGGCGGCTGCCGGGGGGACGGCCCGGCACGGTCTGGTGACGAAGGTGGCGACGTCCGACGGCGGGCCCGCTGATGCCGATCTGGACAGGGCGCTGCGGGTCGCGGTCGAGCACGGCGTGCTGGTGGTCGATGCGGCGGCGGGGACCTACGCTTTCCGGCACGCCCTGCTGTCCGAGGCCGTGTACTCCACCCTGTTGCCGGGCGAGGTGGGTCGGCTCCATGGCAGGCTGGCCGAGGCGATCGAGGCCGACGAAGCTCTGGCGACCCGGTCGGCAGCTGCGGAGCTGGCGGTGCACTGGGAGGCCGCAGAGGATCAGCCGCGGGCGTTGTCCGCGTCGGTAGTGGCAGCCCGGGAAGCCGTGGCGGCCGCCGGTGTCGCCGAGGCGCGCCGCCATGTCGAACGCGCCCTGCAGCTGTGGTCGCGCGTGGGCGACGCCCCCGAACGCACCGGGATGGACCTCGGGGAGGTGACCCAGTGGGCCGCGGAGCTGGGGTACCTGTCCGGAGACCCTGGACGTGCCGTTGCCCTGCAGGAGCAGGCGCTCGCGGAACCGGAGGGCGATCCGGCACGGCGGGCGATGATGTTCGAACGGCTTGGGCGGTTCCGCTGGGACGCCGCTGACAACCCTGGCGCCGAGGCGGCCTACACCGAAGCGCTGCGGCTCATGCCCGGAGATCCGCCGTCAGCCGAGCGGGCCCGTGTGCTCTCCGGTTACAGCCAGTTCCTGATGCTCAGCCGACGCGGGCAGGACGCCGAGCGGTACGGGCAGGAGGCACTGCGCATGGCTCGCGAGGTCGGGGCTCGAGCGGTCGAGGGTCATGCACTGAACAACCTCGGCACCCTGAAGGCATCGCGCGGGGACGACCACGGCCTCACGCTGTTGCGCGACGCACGGGCGATCGCCGAGGAGCTTGGCGCCACCGAGGACATCATGCGCTCCTTCCACAACGAGGTGGGCAACCTCAACGGCCTGGGCCGCTTCAACGAGGCGGTCGAGGTCGGTCTCGAGGGGCTGGAGCGGGCACGGGAGTGGGGCGACGACCAGCCGTGGGCCGCGCACTGGGTGCACCTGGTGGCCATCGGCGCCTTCTACGCCGGTCGGTGGGAGCTCGCCGACGAACTGGCGCGTCGCGTGCCGCGCGACCGCGGTGGTATCGGAGCCGGGTACGCACACCTGACCCGCGCGTACCTGTCCGCGCTCCGGGGCGACGTCGGACTGGCATCCACGGAGCTCGCGGCCGCCGAGCGTCTTGGTGCCGAGGTCGACGTACAGTCCCGCGACTGGTTCGTCGCCGTGCAGGTGGTGCTCGCCCTGTTCGACCGCGACGCGGAGCAGGCACGACGACGCATCGCGGCGCGGCCACCGATCCTCGAGCTCGGGGCGGTCGGGGGCGCTCTCACGCTCCGTGCGCACATCCTGCGCGCACTCGCCGACCTGGACATCGCCGACCCGGACGATCCGGCGCTCGCCGACCGGCTGCTGGCCGAGTGCGACGACCTGGCATCCAGATCCGGGGCGGGTGGCGCGCTGGAGGCCGTGCTGTCCGCGCTGGTGGCGGCCGAGTACGCCCGCATCCTCGACACCTCCGATCGCGTCGAACGCTGGACGACCGTCATCGCCCGGTGCGAGGAGCTCGGGGTCGTCCACGACGCCGCGTACGGCCGCTACCGGCTCGCCGAGGCGCTGCTCGATGGCGGGGCCCGCGACGAAGTCACGGACCTGCTCCGTTCCGCCCACGACGTGGCGCGCGAACTCGGCGCCAAGCCCCTGCGGGACGACATCACGACGCTGTCACGACGCGCGCGCATCGACCTCGGCGCCGCGTCGGTCACGACCCCGGTCGCGCGGCTCGGGTTGACCCCCCGGGAGTTGGAGGTGCTCCTGCTGGTCGCCGACGGACGCACCAACCCGCAGATCGCCGAGCAGCTCTACATCAGCGCCAAGACCGCCAGCGTCCACGTCTCCAACATCCTGCGCAAGCTCGACGTATCCAACCGCGGCGAAGCCGCCGCGCTGGCGCACCGGCACGGCCTCACCACCGGGTAGAGAGGACCACAGCAGTACCGGGGTTCTGGCACCCCCGTTCCACCAGGGAAACCCGCCCGGCGCGGCCGCCGCAGCGTCTTGCCAGCGCGCCGCTCGCCGTCCGGACCTGGCTCGAAGGACGCGTTCTCGGACCGCCTCCGTCCGCGTTGTCCTCCTCGGACGGGGCGCTGCCGGCGAAGCGGTTACGGGCGCCAGTTCGTCGATGAGTCGGCGATCGACATCGCGGCCCGTATCACTGACCCGTGGCAGCGGTCGACCTTCGCGCGTCCTGAATGGTGACGACCACGACCCGGTCGCGGTCTTGGTCGAAGGTGTAGACGAGCAGCATCCATCGCCAGGGGCCGAGGATGAACCGGAAGCCTTCCCAGCGTCCGGTGAGTTCGGAACCGAGCCGTGGGAAGTGCTGCAGCGGTTCGAGGGAGTTGCGCATGCGCTCGCGGGTGTTGCCTGGCAGGGAGTGCGTGCGGACGAGCTGGTCGAGGTCAGCGACGGCCGCGCGCGCCAGTTCGACGTGCGCCACGTCCTAGAGCTCGTCGAGCGAGATGGTGTCTCCCGCTGCGGCCTGGGCGACACCGAGTTGCGCGCGTTGCCAAGCGCCATCGATCCCGTCGAGCAGCGAGGCGACGTTGGCCGGGTCGGGATCGAGGTCATCGATGGCGCTGCTGAGCAGCGACCTGGCCAGCGTGCCCTCATTGATGTGAACCCGCGCAGCGAGCCGGGCGAGCTTGGCCGCGTGCTCGCCGTCGAGGGTGATGTTCAGACGTTGGCTGCCCATGCGCGAAGGGTACACGCCACGACGCACCACGTGTATCAATCGGGCTTCTTCGCGAACCGGGCGAGAACGCGCGTGTGTTCCACCCGTCCGTGGCGGTGACGCGCGGTTCGGGGATCGGTTTCTGGTGGTCACGACCGTGGAGCAGGGGTTGTTCTCTCCGTGCTCACGTCGGGCCTTGTGCCCGGATGCGACGGAGTGCCTGACGCTCGCCCTCGGTCGGTGGCGTGTCGCCTCGTTCAGCGATGATTGCGCCGGTCTCCACTACATGAGGGGCGACGATCGCCGGGATGTCGCCCTATGTTGGCAGACTGGACTGGATCATGTCCGCTCAGCCCGGCACTGCCCTTGTCGATGAGTCCTTCCGCCGCGGTAGCGACGGCAAGGGCTACTTCCTCATGGTCGCCGTGCTCGTACCTGATGAGCTGCACGCCGTGATCACCAAGCGGTTTCGTGCGCTCGTTGCTCCGGGGCAGCGGCGCTGGCACTTCCGCGATGAACGTCCGTCGTTTCGTCGCAAGTTCCTGGCAGAGGTCGCTGAACTACACGAGCTCGAGGTGGTCGCGGTGGTGTTCTGCTGCCCGACGCCGAGCCAGCGCAAGTCGGAACAGGCACGAGTGCGCTGCATCTGGAGCCTGGTGGCCGAGCTACGTGACCGTGGCGTGCAGACCGCGGTGTTCGAGAGTCGCCAGGAGCACAACGATCGCAAGGATCGGCGCGAGATCATGGGCGCCCAACGCGACGGCGTTGCCGCCGC
>PWTE01000235.1 GCA_003563915.1 Nitriliruptoraceae bacterium | reverse complement strand
TGATCCGGATCATCGACGCAGCCATCGTCGAGTGGGAACCCTCCCGCAAGAAGCCGAAGACCCGCCAGCTCCACAACCTCGCCGGCGCAGGCGCCCTCTCCGGCTCCTTCTGGGGGCTGCTCTTCGGCCTGCTGTTCTTCATCCCGCTGCTCGGCATGGCCATCGGCGCGGCGACCGGCGCCCTCGCCGGCTCCCTCGGTGACGTCGGCATCGACGACGAGTTCATCAAGCGCGTCCGCAACGAGGTCACCCCCGGCAACTCCGCGCTGTTCGTGCTCTCCAGCGACGCCGTGCTCGACCGCGTGGCCGAGCGGTTCCCCCACGACGCCGAACTGATCCACACCAACCTCAGCCAGGAGCAGGAGGACGCCATCCGCGAGGCCTTCGCCGCGGAGTGAGGCAGCCGGTTGGTGACCACCCGGCGGCTGCGGAAGGCACCGCACGATCGCCGTGGTCGCCCAGCGCTCGCGATCAGGTGAGTGCGGCGACGTCCGGGCGCAAGAGCCCGAGCTCACGCCCCCGTCCCACCGCTTCGCGCCGGGTCCGAACCCCGAGCTTGCGGTAGATGGATGACGTGTGCGTCTTGATGGTGTTGCGACTGAGGTGCATCCCATCAGCGATCTCCTGCAGCGTCGCCACCGACGCCAACCACCGGAGCACCTTCACCTCGGCCTGGGTGAGCGGCTCCGCTGGCGACGCCGCCGCCATCCCCTGCAGTTCGTCGATGATCCCGTCCACGAACCCGGCATCGGAGGGCAGGAGGTGACGATGTGCCCGGAGCACGCCGAGCGCATCCGCACCGAGCTCCAGGAAGGGCCGTCGCCGGCCGCTCGCGATCGCGATCTCGACCGCCTCCTGGAGGCTGGCCGTGTCGGACGATCCCTGGAGACCGGCGAGGATGCCATCGAGCACGAGGATCCGTAGCCGCATCGCTGGCCACAGTGCCGCTGCCCCTCCCCTGGTGACGGGGAGGAGTTCGCGTCGGGCCTGGCCGTACAGCCGGCGCATGCGGTGGAGGTGAGCACGCAGAGAGGCCGCCTCCGGAAGATCGCGGTAGCTCGCCGGCAACCGCTTGACGGCAGACTCGGCCCGAGGCAGATCCTGCACCGACTCGGCGAGCAGCATCTCCAACTCGACGATCAGGAACACGAACCCCGGATCGGCCGCTTCCAGGTCGACGTCCGTCAGCACGTCGGAGATCTGTCGCAGCAGTCCACGCGGATCGTCCCCCTCGCGCCATCGCTGTCGGATGTCCAGGCCCGTCGCCGCGAGCCGCAGGTGGACCGGGCCTGCCCGAGCCACCGAGGCGAGGGGGGCGAGGTTCGCCCAGTCCATCCGGTCCTGTTGCCCCAGGTCGAGGACCGCTGCCGCCCGGATGACCCGGGCCTCAGCGAGCGGGATCGCCAGATCCTGGCCGAACCGTGCTCCCAGGAGATCGGCAGCGTCCAGGTGCGCGAGCGCCCGGAGGGGTTCCCCCTCGATCAGCGCCAAGGCGGCGAGGACGACCCTGAGGTGGAACACGATGCGGTCCGCCTCGCACACCTCCGCCTGTGCGAGCACCTCGGCGGCTTGCCTCGCGATCACGTCGTAGCTGGCACCGTCGTGGCCGGAGAGCACCTCTTCGGATCGCAGGAGCAGCAGTTCGTCGGCCGTCGCTCCCTCCCAGGGAGCCTCACGGAGCACGGCGGCAGCCAGATCGTTCCTGGCGAGGTTCCTCCAGATCCGCGCGACCGCGACGACACGGAGGCGCTCATCGGCGGCATCCGGGAAGGTGGTACGCCTGAGCGGTTCGGACACGCCGTACGCCGCCTGACCATCCACGTTGGCAAGGACGGCCACGGCGAGTGCCAGAGGACGACCAAGCGGCCACCGGGCCGGAGCGGTACGCGCGACAGCGGCTGCGAACCGCTGACCCTTCGGCGTGGAACGCAGGAGCGGTTCGAGGCCCACCTGCCCCACGAGCTCCAGCAGGCAGGTGTCGTGCGGGTCGAGCAGGGCATGTTCGACCGCACTCGACCACCTGCCCTCACCGGCGAACCAACATGCCGCCCGATGGTGGAGGTCGCTGACATCCTTGCCGCCGTTGGTCTCCAGTTCGATGCGCAGGAAGGCGCGCGCGAGCGGGTGGGCCTGGAACCACCCGGTCGCCCCCGCCACCGGGTGGAAGAGCCCGGTCTCCGCGGCGAGGCCGGCATCATCGAGTGAGCCGCGTCATCCGAGCCAGTGCACGTGGCGGTAGGGGTCGGGCGTCTCCTCGGCCCAGGCGGCGAGCCTGGTCGCCAGGGCGTTGGTCACCGCTCCTGAGCCGCGTGGAAGGTTGCGCTTCAGTGCGATCACGACCGGCGTGACCTCAGCACCCGCAGCGACGCGTGCATCGAGGAGCGGGACGAAGTCGGCCGCGTTCTCGGTCATGACCACGCGAGCCTGCGTCGCAGCGACGGTCAGGAGGTCTGGGTCGGGCACCGCTCGGAGCGCCAGCTCGGCGACGTGAACGGCGTCATGGCCTCGCTCGCGAAGCTGGTGGGCAACGTCCGGGCTGAACATCTCGTCGATGAGGAACCTCACGAGGCGAGCAGCCGCTCCCGTTCCGCCGCCAGCTCTCGGGCACGCTCGGCGGCCTCCTCGTTGCGTCGGAGCTGCTCCTCGATCTCGTCGGGGTGTGCAGCGGCGAAGTTGACCGCCAGCCGGATCAGCCTTTCGGGGAGTCCCATCTGTTCCGCAGCGTCAGCGATCCGGGCATCACCTCGGCCATCGGCATGTCGCACGCCGTTGACGACCTCCCACACATCGGGACCAGTCGCCAACGCAGCGCGGCGACCGGCTGGGCCATCGCGGTACACGATGCCCGGATACGCAGCGACCTTCAGGCCCTCGTCCAGCAAGCGTGTCACGAGTGCGGTCTCGGTGATGCCCTCCGCATGTGCGACGGCGGAGACGCGCCGCTTGAGATCCTCATCCAGTCGGTACGTGACCGAGACCGTCATCGTCCCCCTCGCGTCATGCGGTGTACAGCAAGGTATTTCATCGAGTCAGGACAGGCAACGTCGATCGGCCGATCCAGCCACGTCGCCCACGCCAGCGCCGAGCGACGCCAGGAGCTTGTGCTGGACGCTCGCAGATCCGAGACCGGGCTCCCGGCATCCTCCTCGCGACGGCGCGCGCATCATCGACGAACCCCCGCTACCAGTCGGCGGCCGGGTAAGGGTTTCCGGAGGCCGGACGCGGAAGCCACCTTCGGCGATCTCCACCACGCCGCCTTCGGCGATCGCGTCCCTGACGCGGGCGAGGTCGGCCTCGCCGGCTACTTCGCCCAGCACGAGCGCTGCCAGTACGAGTACGACTTCGGCGACAGCTGGCTGCACGACATCGAGGTGGTTCGCCGCGTCGACAAGCCCGTCGCCTACCGACGGCAGCTCCGCGATGAAGCGCGGGCCTTCCCACCCCAGGACTGCGGCGGCCTGCCCGGCTACCACCAGTGCGTCGAGGTCGCGACCGGCCACGGCGATCACGAGGGACGACGCGAGTGGCTCGGCGACTGGGACCCCGAATACTTCGACCTCACCCAGCTCAAGCGACGGTTCGACGGCTGACGGACGATCGCCGCTCGAACCTCAGGCTGGCCGCCGCGGTTCCCACGGGTCGACGATGTCGAGCTCGTCGAACCGGACGAAGTCCTTGATGTTGCGGGTGACCAGTGTCATCCGATGGGCCAGCGCGGTCGCACCGATGAGCGCATCACGGAATGGTGCCGGATCAGGAACGTGCAGTGCCGCCGCACGTCGCGCAACCATCGCGTCGACGGCGAGCACACGTCCATCGAACGCGGCTTCGACGCTGTCGTCGAGCCAGCGACGCAGCACGGCCCCCTTGGGTGGATCGGCCCGCTCGGCGAGAAGTACCCCGTGCTCGAGCTCATGGATCGTGATCGACGACACGAACAGCTGACCCGACGGAACCCCAGACACCCACTCAGAGACACGAGGGTCGGCTTTTCCGGCCCGGACCTTCCGCAGCTCGGAGACGACGTTGGTGTCGAACACGAACATCAGCCGAACTCTGCTGGGCGCGCGCGCTCATCGGAGGTGGGTACAGCCAGCTCGATGTCCTCGACCCCCGCAGGCTCGCCGAGCCGGTCCAGGACATGCTCGGCGCCCAGCAGCCGTTCGTAGTCCTCGTACGACAGCAACACATGAGCGGGGCGGCCGCGATCGGTGATGTAGACCGGGCCGTGCGCCGCGGCCTTCTTGGCGCCGCTGGTGTCCTGGTTGAACTCCCTGCTGCTGATGATCGCCACCATCACCGGCCCTTTGTAGTAACGTTGCTACTATACTGCGATCGGCGTTCATCCGCAACCGGGAACCGTGCGTCGGGCCGTCATCCACGGCCCGACCGTGCTTCGCTAACTCTTGCTTCGAGCACAGTGTTAAGTAAACTCTACCTTCTAGGTAGAGCGCGAGGGAAAGGTGGCGGGATGCCGGTGGCATTCCCGGGGCTCTCGGTGCGCGAGGCTGCCCAGGAGCTCGGCATGTCGCCCTCTGCGGTCCGCCAGCTGATCGCGCAGGGCGAGCTCCGTGCGTCGAGGTTCGCCGGTCGCATCGTGGTCGATCCCGATCACCTGCACCAGGTCCGCGCAGCGGCCCGCCCAGCAGGGCGACCGTTCTCCCCAGTCGCCTCATGGGTGCTGCTGCGGCTGCTGTCCGGCCAGCAGCCCGGACCCGTGTCCCCCTCACGGCTGTCCCAGCTGCGCCACCACCTCCGTTCCGACGACCCGCAACAGCTCGCCGGGCGTCTCCGCAAGCGCGCCGAACTCGCCTTCTACCACGTGCACCCGTCGCTGCTCGGCGACCTCGCAGCCGAGCCGGGATGCGTGGTCGCCGGCCGTTCCGCAGCTCAACAGGTCGGCGCTGACCTTGCCGGCGATGGCGGCCCGCTGGAGGTCTATCTCCCGTCCGCCGTGGCCGACCGGCTCGTACACGACTACGCGGCAGATCCCGACGTCTCCGTCGCCGTCGCCAACGTCGTGGTCCGCAAGGTCGAGCCGGGCCGTGTCCCGGAGCACGAACCTGGCGTGGCCGCCGCACCCGTGGTTGCCCTCGACCTGATCGAGTCCGGCGAGGCCCGAGCCATCGGGGCGGGCTGGAGCCTCTGGCACGACCGGCTCGACGCCTGGCGGAAGCACGACGCCCATGGCCGCTGATCGGCCCATCCAGCTATCCCAGCACGGCACCGAGGGGCGCTTGTGGGCCGCACTGCTCGACGTCGCCGACGCGCAGCCAGAGGGCTGGACCCTCATCGGCGCGCTGATGGTCATGCTGCACGCCCACGACGCGGGCATCGACGCCCGCCGCACCACTGTCGACGCTGACGCGCTGGCCGACGTCCGAGGGGTCGCGCACGCCACCCGCCGCCTGGTCGCCACCCTCGATCGCCTCAGCTGGGAGATGCATCCCGACCATCCCAAGGCCGACGACATCGGGTTCCGGTTCGTCAAGGACGGGCTGCTGTTCGATGTACTGGCGCCCGACGGGCTCGGCGAGCGCACCGACATCACGACCGTGCCGCCGCTCAAGACGGTGCCGATGACCGGCGGCAGCCGCGCGATGAGCCGCACCATCGTCCGCGACGTCGTGCTCGGGGAGCGCGTGGGGCTGCTACCGGTCCCCGACCTGCTGGGCGCGGTCGTGATCAAGTCTCGTGCTGCCGCAGCTGACCGCACCTCCACCTCCGACCCGTCGCACCGCCCTGAGCGCCACCTCGAGGACCTGGCGGTCCTCTACGCTTGCGTCGCCGATCTCCCTGCGCTCGAGGCCGACGCCACCAGGAGCGACCGCAAAGCGCTGCGTGACGCTCCCGAGCCCCATTGGCACGCCCTCGACCCCAACCTGCGACCCCAGGCGCAAGCCGCCTACCGCTACCTGGCCGGAGCCTCCGGCGGCCCGTAGGGGGCGACCAGCCGCCCGCCGCCACCCTTCCGCCGCTCGCGCGGACCCTCCCGGCCCGTCGAGCGCCACGATGAGCAGCTTCACCCTGGCCGAACTCGCCTACCTCGCTTCGCAGCCAGTCGGCCGGCCATCCGCATCACCCCGGAGACGATCTGGTCGTGGGGCCTCAACGCCGATGCCGCGACCCACTTCGGACCGATCGGGAAGCGTCCCGCCTGATCGGACGACTCACAACGCCAGGCCACCGGTTCAGCCGGTCGCGTCACAGTGGTTGGGCGCGGCCGGCATCTCGGAGGTAGGTGAGGACCGCGGTCACCCTCCGGTGGACCTGGGGTTCGTCCTGCAGGCCCAGCTTGCTGAAGATCGAGGTGGCGTACTTCTCGATCGAGGACTCCGAGAGGTGCAACGCCGCCGCGATCGCCGCGTTGGTCCGACCCTGCGCCATCTGCTCGAGGACCTCCCGCTCACGCTCGGACAGGGCGGTGACCGGGGAGCGTTCCTGCTGCCGGGACCGCGCGACCAGCAGGCTGACCACGTCCGGGTCCACCACCGACCCGCCACCGGCGACCGCACGGACGGCGTGGATCAGCTGAGCGGGTTCGGCGATGCGCTCCTTCAGGATGTACGCGAGCCCTGCGGTACCCCCGCCGAGCAGTTCCAGGGCGTAGGTCGCCTCCGCGTACTGCGACAGCACGACCACCCCGACCTGCGGATACCTCTCACGGATCTGGTGGGCCGCCTCGATGCCCTCCATCCGGTGGGTCGGGGGCATGCGGATGTCGGTCACGACCACGTCCGGACGCTCGCGTTCGACCGCCAGCACGAGCTCGCTGGCGGTCCCAACGGTGGCACAGACCTCCACCCCCTCGGCCTCCTCGAGCGCCCGGCGGGTGCCTTCACGCACGAGGAAGTGGTCCTCGGCGACGATCACACGGAGCGGGTCAGCCATCGGCGGGCCGTAGCCGCGCGGTCAGGCTCGTTCCGGCGCCGTGGTCCGTCGTGACCTGCAGCCGGCCTCCGAGGGCCGCGACCCGCTCGGCCAGGTTGGCCAGCCCCTCCCCTGCCACCTCGGCGGGATCGAAGCCGCAGCCGTCGTCCGCCACGGTGATCTCGAGCCGCCCGTCCGCGTGGGTGAGGCGGACGTCGATCCGCGAGGCGCCAGCGTGTTTGCTGGCGTTGGCCAGCGCCTCCGCGACGGTGAAGTAGCCGGCCCCTTCGACCTCCTCGAGGAAGCGCAGCCCGCGGAAGCTCGGGTCGGCGCGGACCGTCACCGGGACGGCGCTGCGCGCCGCCAGGGACTCCACCGCCTCGAGCAGGCCGCGATCGGACAACACCGACGGATGGATACCCCGGGCGAGGTCGCGGAGCTCGGCCAGCACGTGGGCCAACCCATCGCGGAGGTCATCCAGCGCTGCGACCCCGGCCTGCGGATCACGCTCCAGATCGCGACGTACCCGGGCGGTGTGACCGAGCAGCGCGACCAGATCCTGTTGGACCCCGTCATGGAGGTTGCGTTCCAGGCGCCGGCGCTCGGCGTCCTGCGCGCGCACGATCCGTGCCCGTGACGCGTCGAGTTCCGCGGTCAGGCGGACGTTGCGCACCGCGAGCGCCGCTTGCCTGGCGAGGGTGGTAACCACTGCCTCGTCGTCCTCGGAGAAGGTGCCGCCACGCTTCGGTCCGCAGCGCACCACGCCCAACCGTTCCCCCTCGAGGACGATCGGGACCGTCAGGACCGCCTCGGGGAGGGCGTCGCCCGTGGCCGTGGGCGGGTCGAGCCGAACCTCGGCCCACTCCAGTCCCAACCCCTCCTGCAGGGTGTCCGCCATCCGCGGCAACAAGCTCTCGAGCTCGACGGTGCCCTCGAGGTCGTCACCCAGCCGCGCTACCAGCCGCGCAGGATCGGTCCGGGTCCCGAACACCCAGCGGTCCGCCGCTTCCTCGAGCCGCCGTCGCGCCGGCTGGAACACCAGGGTCGCGGCGACCGTGAGGGCGATCGCGAGCCCGAGCGGGAGCCGCTGGCTGGCGGCGAGGCCGAGGGCGCCGGCGGCGACCACGTAGATCCCTGCGATGAGCGACCAGAGCACGCCGTACACGAGGGAGCGCCGGATGACCTGATCGACATCGAGGAGGTCCGGGCGGACCAACGCGACCGCGATCGCCAGCGGCAGCGATGCGATGACGAGGACCCACAGCACGCTCAGTGCAACCTCGGCCGCGGCGTTCGGTGCACCGTCCGGGAACAGCCGCCACGCGACGAGATCGGTCACCGCCACAGCGGCGGCCAACAGGGCCGGGATCAGCAACCACCGGATCCTGCGGCGACGGAGGCGATCCCCGCGGCGATAGCGGGGGATCAACAGGAGCGTGCCGACGACGAAGGTCCCCTGAAGGGCGATGACCGCAGCGCCTGCCGCCCCACCGACCGCTGCGAGACCATCCAC
>PWTE01000205.1 GCA_003563915.1 Nitriliruptoraceae bacterium | reverse complement strand
GGTGGCAGTTGGCCGACCGCCAGGTGCGCATCCGCCTGTCCGCCAAGGGTGCGAAACGTCACGGCCGCAAGACCATCACCTTGCGTCAGATCGTGCGGTTGTCCCCCGACGGGCATCAGACCCACATCCTGACCTCACGGTTCGACCTGCCGGCCGGGGAGATCGCCGCGAGGATGTTCAACCGGTGGCGCCAGGAGAACTACTTCCGCTACGCCCGCCAGCACTTCGCCCTCGACGCGCTCGACACCTACACGACCGTCGACGACAACCCTGACCGGACCGTGCCCAACCCGGCCAGACGGGCCGCCCGCCGTCGGGTGCGAGAACTCGAGCAGGTGGTGGCCGACGCCGAGGCCACCCTCGGCCGCCACCGCAACACCCGGCAGCTGACAGGTTCGCTCGACGAGCTCGACACCACCCTCGCCGAGGTCCGCAGCCAGCTCGACGCCGCCCGCCAGACCGCCGCCGACACCCCAGCCCGGGTTCCCCTCGGTGACATCGCGCCTGACGCGCGGCTGCTCGACTCCGAGACCAAGCTTGTCACCCACGCCTGCCGGATCGCGGCCTACAACGCCGAGTCCGCTCTGGCCCGCCTGGTCGCCCCCCACTACGCCCGCGCGAACGACGAAGCCCGCAGCCTCATCCGCGAAGCGCTCACCGCCGCCGGCGACCTCCACATCGTCGACGGCACGATCCACGTCACGCTCAACCCCTTGTCGGCTCCCCGCCGCACCCGCGCCCTGGCTGCCGTGTGCGACCTGCTCAACGACACCCAGACCGTCTACCCCGGCACGGATCTCGTCCTGTCCTACAGCGTCAAACCCCACCCCGGCGCTACATGAACTTCCTCACGGTCCCGGGAGTCCTGGACTCTCCACCCTCGAGTTCCACTCGTCGCCGTCTTCTCCCTTCCACCAGCCGGCGAGGTGGCCGCCGAGACCTCATCTTCCGAGGGTGTGCACAACGTTGAGGACCCGGCTGGTGGACCTGACCATCACGCCTCGTACAGCGCGCGGGCGGTCGCGACGACCTCGTCGCGGAAGAGACGGCTGAGGTCGCCCGCGGTGCGGAGGTCGACGTCTCGGCCGAGCAGCTCCTGTAGCTCGAGTTCGAGCTTGGCGACGCCAAGCAGGCCGGGGGTCCGGCCCGGTTCGAACTCGACGAGCAGGTCGATGTCGCTGTCGTTGCGGAGTTCATCGCGGGTCGCGGAGCCGAACAACCGCAGGCTGTGGATCCCGTGCTCGCTGCAGAACGCGCGCAGCTCGGTGTCGTCGACGGTCAGGTCGTCAGGGAGTTCCATGGCAGCAGTGTCGCCCGTCCTACCTGCTGGTGCACGGGTTGCTTCTACGCTCGCACGATCCCTTGATGGAGTGTCTCGTGGAGCTGGAGTTCAGCCCGGACGACGAGGATCGGTTCTTCGTCCGAACTCGACAAGACGGTGCTGACCAAGGCCCGGCGGAAGGTCGTCACCCAGGCACTGTCGGACCGAGACCTGACCGGTCCGATGCGGCATCTTCCCCGCAGGAAGCTGCGGGAACGGGCTCTGCGCGGGAGCTGGCCGCGTTCCCGGCCGACCCGGCCGAGCCCTACGAGCTCCTCGACGAACTGGTCGAGGACCGGGACGACATCTGGGCCCGCCAGGCACGCGAGGCTGTCCTGTACGTGCTGGTGGCCACCGGCGCCTACGACCGGTTCGCCGCCGCAGCCGCCGGTCTCGGCCATGGCCACTGGCAGCCGGTCACCTTGGTGACCACTACCGCGAGCTCCGTCACCAGATGCTCGGTGACGGCCCGGCGAACGTCCGACGACTGCGCGCCGTGGCGTCCGACGATGCCTGGCCTCCCGATGTCGGAGGGTGCACAGCTCTTGTCAGACGACCTCGATTGAGAACCCGAGTCGCTGGGCTACCTCGCCGACGAGCGGCAGCAGCTGCGGGTGGTAGAGCGGGCGGGACAGCTCGATACGGCCGCCCAGGTGCGGGCCGCTCGTCTCGTTGAGTGCGGCCGCGACCGCGCGACCTCCGGTGGCCGGTGCGTAGAGCAACCCGTGAAGCTGTGGGTACTGCCGACGGATGGCTCGAGCCCACGGCTGGGTGCGCTCATGCGGCGCGGTCGAGAGATGCGCACCGGCCCGGGTTCGTTGGGTCCACGGTCCGCGCAGGTCCAAAAGTCGCAGCTCGCCCGACGTGCGCCAGACCGTGAGCGTGAGCCCGCCGGTGACGGTGAGCACGTCGCCGTCCTGGACGGCCTCGCTCAGTACGACGTCGAGCACGGTGCCTCCGGCACCACCGGTGGGCGGCCGTGACGTCGTGAGATCGTCGAGCGCGGTGTACAGCACGCCGTGTCGGGGAGCGTGGTCGGCGGGCGGTCCAGCTGGGTGGTGGTCGAAGCGGCCTCGGCCGAGCAGGGGCCCGAACCAGCGGAACTGATCATGCTCGCTCGGGTGGCACCCAGCGACGTCGTGGAGTCGCACGAGCGCGGTGCCGACAGGTAGCACTGCCAGATGTTCGTCTTGCAGTGGCGGCAACTCTGCGGGGACCTCGAGCAGCTGTTGGGTCACGGAAGCACGCCGAAGGTGGCTGCCTCGTCGAGGAGCGGCCGGACGTCAGCCCCGTCGGCGAGGACGTTGGCCCGTGAGCGTCCATCGAGGCTGGCCTGTGGCTCGGTCAGCCAGGACACGAGGGCGACCGGGCTGGTCGCGTCGGCCGGGGGTAGGGCTTGGAGGAGCCGCGCCCAGCCGTCGAGCTCGTGCAGTCCGAGCTCGAATTGGAAGCTCGGGAGCAGCCATTCGCGGCGGCCAACGTGGCGGTGGAAGCCGAGCAACGATCGGCGCTCGCCTTGCAGGCGCTGGCGGATCCGGGACGGTTCGCGCCCGAGGAGCTGGGCGACCTGCTCGGTCGTCAGGGAGGCACGCTCGAGTTGGCGCCGTCGCAGCACGCCCGCGACCAGCGGCGAGCGTGCGGTGCGGTCGGGGTCGATGCCGAGGTCGGCGAGCACGCCGCGTTCGTGCTCGGAGAGGCTGCCGCCGCCCGGGCGCGGCAACGTGCGCAACGCCTGTTCGATGTCTTCGATCGTTAGCCCACGCTCATCCGCGAGCTCCTCGAGGGTCGCTGGCGCCATCGACCGTTCCTAACGTAGGTTAACGCATCTTACCACGATAGCCTAGGCATGAAACTGGCGCCGTCGGCCGGCTCGTCAGGATGTAGCGATCTTCGTTATCGGCCGTAGGCTGGCTGCAAGCGAGCGGAGGTCGTCCTGGTGAACGTGTCGCTGACGCCGGAGCTGGAAGAGCTCATCCAGGAGCGTGTTCGAAGTGGCCGCTACACCTCGGCGAGCGAGGTCGTCCGCGAAGCCCTTCGGCTGCTGCAGGATGGCGACGAGCTCCCTCGGCTGCGGATGGATGAGCTTCGGGCCAAGGTCGCGGCTGGGCTCGACTCGCTCGATCGCGGAGAGGGTGTGGACGGTGATGCGGTCATCGACGAGATCCTCGCCGATGAGTCCCGTGCGGGTTGAGCGTGACGCCGTTCGTCCTCTCGGCGCCGGCCAGCGACCTCCGTGAGATCCACGCCCACATCGCTGCAGACGATCCGGCGGTAGCCCGCCCGGTCCTCGACGCCGGCCGGTCAGTGCAAGTCGGGGAGGAGGTCGGCGGTCTCGTCGACGTCGATGATCGCGGTGTAGTAGGTCAGGGTGCTGGTGACGTGGGCGTGCCGGGGAACGCCTGGGTCTTGCTCGTGCCGGCCGGCATCAGCCAGCTGGGTCGCGACCGTGGAGCGGAAGGTCTTGATGCTGCCGTGAGCCACACCGGCGGCGGTGCACGACCGGTGGAAGACGCGGCTGACGTTGCTCTGGTCGATCGGGCGCCCGTTGAGGGCAGTGAACACCAGGCCGTGGACGTTGTCGGAGCCGTCGGCTTCCCGCTGCTGCTGGCGGCGATGCCATGCCTCGAGTTCGGCGGCGACCCCGCCGCCGTAGCGGGCAACATTGCGGATCAACCGGTCCTGGCGGACGGCGGTCGCTAGCGAGGAGCGAAGGGTCTGGCGCAGCCGGTTCACGGTGGCCGGTGCGTAGCCGCCCGCGAGCTTGCGGCCGGCGAAGGAGTCGAGTTCGCGGACAGTGAGCTGCCCGATCTTGCGGTCACCGAGCGTGGGGATCAGATGGTCGTCGATCACCACCCGGTAGTTCGCCAACGTGCTGCGCCTGAGCGGTCGGCGACCGGGTTTGCCCTTGGGCGCCTCGACGGCCAACCACCAGCGCAGGTAGTCGGCGAGCGGCTGGTCGGTGACCGGGTCGGTGAGCTGTCCATGCTCGGCCTGCTGGGTCGCGATTCAGACCTGAGCCTGGGTGCGGCTGTCGAAGGTCGTGCTGCGGCGGAGGCGCCTGCCGCGGCCCTGCCGCGGCCGCACGGAGGACCGTGAAACGCCGAGAACCGGTCGCGGACGAGTGTCGATCGATGACCCAGACCCGACCGAGGTGGCTCGCGTCGGGGTCGCCCTGGGCGCTGAGCTGCCGGGCTCACGCCGGACTGATCGCCGACCGGTGGCCCGCTTCTCGTTCCTCGAACTCAGGCATGCGGAGGTGCTTGCCGAGTTGCGATCGACTGTCTATGGGTAGAACATCAGAAAGTGTTGGTTTGGGCGATCTAGTTACATAGCCGCCCTGTTCAGCTACCATCTTCTGTATGGCTATACCACCACGATCCGTTGGTGAGGCTCGGCGGGACACCGTTCCGGTCCGGCTGCTTCCTGATCACCTGATCGCGATCGGGGAGCCGGTCGCGTCGGTCGAACGCATCTGTTCGCTGGTCGGCCTGTCCCCCCGCTCGGTCCACTCTGGCCTGAGCCGGCTACGGCGACAGGGGCGGATGTTCTCGCCGGCTAGGGGGCTGTACGTGGCGATCCCTCCGGAATACCGGTCCTGGGGCGTGGTGCCCGCGTCGTGGTTCATCGACACGATGATGCAGCATCTGGGCCGCAACTACTACGTCGGGCTGCTGACGGCTGCCGCGATCCACGGGGCGTCGCACCAGCATCCACAGGTGTTCCAGGTGATGGTCGATCGGCAGCTCGGTGACCGTGACCTCGGGCGTGTACATCTGCAGTTCCATGTCGCCGCGCGTCTGCGCTCGCCCCAGCCGGTAGCGACCGTCGAGGTCGCGACCCACACCGGCACGATGACCGTGGCGTCTCCAGAGCTGGTCGTCGTTGACATCGTCGCTGACCCGGACGCCAGCGCCGGGCTCGACAACGTCGTCACCGTGCTGACCGACCTGCCTGAGCTGGACATCGCTGTGCTCGTGTCGGCGTGCGCCAACGTGCCGCGTGCAGTCGTTCGGCGAGTGGGCTGGCTGCTCGAGAACATCGTCGGGATCGAGGGGCTCGAACCGTTGCGCGACCTCGCCTCGCCGGACACCGGCGAAGCAACACCCCTCGACGTCCACGGGCTTCGTGCCGGCCACCGCGACCCCAGCTGGGGCATCATCGAGAACGTCGAGCTTGGCGAAGGGGAGTCCTGATGATCCCACGGGCCGCGCTCGACGCCTGGGCACAACAGGTCCGGTGGCCCGACCCGCTCGACGTCGAGCAGGACCTGATCCTGGCCCGTGCCATCGTCGACATCGCCGATCACCCGCTGCTCGGATCGGAGTTGGCGTTCCGGGGCGGTACGGGCATCCACAAGCTGCACCTGCCCCGGCCGTGGCGGTACTCGAACGACCTCGACTACGTGCGGACGACGACAGGACCGGCCAAGCCGCTGATGGCCGCGATCCGTGACGTGCTCACCGGCGCAGGACTCGACGAAGCCCGATACGAGCAGAAGGCCGACACCGTCACCATGCGCTTCACCACGAAGCCAACGGCGCAGCTCGGTCAGATCCGGGTCAAGATCGAGGTCAACGTCCGGGAGGTGGTTCCGTGCTTCGGCCATCAGACGATCCCGTTCGCTGTCGACAACCCATGGTTCCGCGGTCAGGCTGACGTGCTCACCTTCGAGCTGGACGAGCTGCTCGGCACGAAGCTGCGCGCGCTTCACCAGCGACGCAAAGGTCGAGACCTGTTCGATCTCTGGCTCGGGCTCACCCACCTCGGCTCCGACCCCGATCGGATCGCCGCCGCCTTCCGTCACTACCTCGCGCAGTCCGGCGTCCGGATCGCCCCTGCTGACTTCGCCGCAACGCTCGACGCGAAGCTCAGCCACCGAGGATTCCTGACCGACCTCGACACTCTCGTCGCGACTCGTCCCCGGGACTACACACCCGAAGCGGCAGCCGACCTTGTTCGCGACGTCCTGCTCCCTCGCCTCTGAACCCGGGAGCATGCCATCGGCTCGGCCAGGCCCGTGAAGAGTCACACGTCGAATCTGGGGAGGAGGCTGGCGAGGTCGTCGAGGTCGCCAGCAGCGGTGTAGTACCTCATGGTCGTGGTCATCTCGGCATGACCGAGGAATGCCTGCGCCTTGCGTGGATGGACACCCGCCTCGCCGAGACGATCGGCCCATACGTCCTGGCGGGCGTGCCAGCCTTCGAGCACCTCGACGACCTCGGGGCGCAGCGGGAGGGTGCGGCGAGCCGACGGCGACGTGGGGCGCACCAGTCCGCCCCACTTGTCGAGCTGCCACACGACACTCAGCCGCAGGCGGGCACGGTCAGGGATGATGTGTATCTCGATGTTGCTGCGGTAGCCGCGGACGGTGGACTCGGCCAGCGGAGCCCGGCCGGGCTTGCCCTTGGGCGCCTCGTGCTCGATCCACCAGCGTAGGTAGGTCGCCAGTGGCTGGTCCGTGACCCCGCCAGTCAGCTCGTCCGCATAGACGCGCAACCCCCAGCAGCCACTGCTCGGCCTGCTCGCGGCTATCGAACGTCTTCGACCGGCGCTGGCGGTTGCAGTCGGGGCCCACGCCGAGGTCGATCTGCCGCCTGAAGGGCCCGTCGTGCTCGACGACCGAGCCGGTGCCCTTGCGGGCGCGCTGCCGGGCCTTGCGTCCCATCGCGCCTCTGTTCACGCCCGCATGAAGCTACGGAGGCAGGTGCGCGCCGTGGCGCAGATAGGCACCAGATAGGCACCAAGGCCCGTGGACGAGCGGCATGGCCGGAACGGAGAAACGCAAGGAACCGGCCGCTAGGGCCGTTCCTTGGGGGTGCGCCGCCAGGGACTCGAACCCCGAACCTGCCGGTTAAGAGCCGATAGAGGGCGTCCACCGAACACCACGAACGTCCAGCGAAACCTGGCGCCGACGAGGAAGCCACACCTCCTGCGGTCCGAGTCCACCGCGACGTGGTGCCCGGGCCCGGAGTCGGGGTATTCACGGTCGCGTATCGTGGCCACGGCCAGGCGCCAAACGTCGGAGATATTGGCTGCCAGCTTGGGAGGACCAGCGTGGCACCTGATGAGCTGCTGAAGATCGTCTACCACCTCGAACGGGTCCCGTCCGGTGAACCCGACGACAACCAGCTCGACGTCTGGGCTGTGGCTCTGCGGCGAGGAACCCGTGCCGGAGATGAGGACATCACCTGGCAAGAGGTCGCCACGGCCACGATGTATGGCATGGACCCCCACCGCAACGCCCTGCTGGGAGAGCGAGCGTTCGACGTCGCGGATGCCTTCTCGGCCGACACGGCCTACTACTACGAGCACGTGTTCGATGTCGATGGTGACCTGCTTCGCGACGTCCGCGAGGCGTTCGAGTGGGTGGAGGGCCGTGCGCTGTTCCTCCACGATGTCCAGGTGCCGCCGTCGCTTCGGCGACGCGGCTACGGCAGCCTGCTCGCAGCCGATGCGATCCTCACTCTCGCGCCCCACGGCACCGCCGTGTTCGCGCACCCCGGCCCGACGGATCACCAGAGTGAGGATCCCGAGGACGTGCGCCGGCTTCGTTCCGAGATCGAGAACACGCGGTTTCTGGCGGCGCTGGGCTTCGGGCCGTTTCGCGACCGGCTCTGGGTGCTCGACCTATCTGCTGGCGACGGGGTAGAAACTCTGGCGCGGATCCGGACAGCCGTGATAGGGGAGTAGCAGCGCGTCAGGGCGGACGTCGGTGGGGCCAGGCATGTCCGCCAAGTGTCCGCCAGGAACTCTGGGAGGTGCGCGAACGAAGCCGGACGTTGAAGAACTAGGGTCTGTGTTTGCCCTGTTCAGAGGTACATTTCGGTACAGCCGTGAACGGCGTGGGACGCTGACGGCCGGGCTCATAACCCGGAGGTCGCAGGTTCAAATCCTGCCCCCGCTACGGAAATCGGAGAAATCCGTCGCAAAGGCCCGGCTTCGGCCGGGCTTTTCGCGTGGTTTCGACCGTTTCTGCCCCCTGCCGGCGCGCAACCGACGCGGCCGGCATGGGGTTTCTTGGATGGTTTCTTGGATGCGTGCACCCCTCCCGCATAGGCAGCCGGACGGCTGCACCCCCCTCTGAACCG
>PWTE01000389.1 GCA_003563915.1 Nitriliruptoraceae bacterium | reverse complement strand
GTGATCGCGTAGACCGGGGCGCGGTAGGCGGCGAACACGTCCGTGCCGCGGTGCCAGGTCCCGCCGGCGCGGGGTGCACCCCAGGTGTCCCGGAAGCGGTAGGCACCCGCATCGAAGATGCAGGCGTAGATGCCCTGCTGCTCGACCCGGTCCACCCGACGTTGGCGCGAGACGAGGGTCGCCAGCTCCGCCGCCTCGGCCGTGGCCTGCTCGAGCTCCTCCTGGAGCGCGGCGGCTTCGACCTCGAGCTGGGTCTGCAGGTCCACCAGCTCATCCTCGCGGGACGCCAGCAGGATCTCGGAGCGTGCCAGCGCCGCCTGGGCCGCCAGCGCCGCCTCGATCGCGAGCTGGTCACGCCGCTGCGCGGCCGACAGCAGCGCCACCCGTTCCAGCGCCAGGTCGGCGTCGTCCGCACGCAGCAGCACCTCGAGGAGCTCCAACGGGCCCCGCTTGAACGCGAGCCGGGCCCGATCCTCCAACACCGAGGTGGCATCAACCACCTCGGCCTGGAGCTCCTCGGTGCGCCGGGCGAGCGTGTCGAGCTCGACCTGGGCCTGCTCCACCGCCGCCCAGGTCGCCTCGTAGCGGTCGACCGCCTCGTCGCGCTGGCCCGTGAGGTCCTCGACCCGCTCCTCCGCGTCCTCGAGGTCGTCGAGGGTCTGCGCCACCGCCGGCGGTGCGCTCGCGCTGGAGGCGACGACGGCGATCAGCGCCAGCCACAGGGCCGACGGCCGGACGCGCAGCGACGGTCCGCGCGTCTGCCCCCGCGAGACACGGCACGGTGGGCAGCTGGGCGCACACGAGCACCCCCGGGATCCCGGGGCAACGGTGCGCGAGGGGCGCGTCATGGGGAGCCTCGTGCTGACCAGGTGCCGGCCACGTGCCCGCGATGGCGGCCGGCGGTGCCCGGTCACGCTACCAACCCAGGACCACACGGATCCGGGGTGCTTGAGCGGCGGCAGCCCGCCCGGTCGGCTCAAGTTCGGCACGTCGCCGCCGAGCGCCCACGGGTTGGGGACGTTCTACCGCGTCCAACGCAGCCACCACTCCCCAACCTGGCGGGCCTGGACACACCTCCGCGACCTCCTCGACGCGCCGACGGGCTGGGGACGTTCTACCGCGTCCAACGCAGCCACCACTCCCCAACCACGCGGGTGGCGGCACCACCTCCGGTCCCCGGCGACGGACGCTGCGCGGGACGGCGCACGCAGCCGCCGACGCCGGTCCCCGAGAGGGCCATCGCTACGCTCGGACGATGCCGTACGCACGGGATGGGCCCCGTCGGGCCCGGGAGGACACCACGTGACGGGCACCGAGCAGGACCGACCGTCGACCCGGGCATCCGACCCGGCGCGCGGCGCGAGCCACGACCCTGGCCGGCTGCCGCAACGCGACCGTCCGTGGCTGATGCGGACCTACTCCGGCCACTCCTCGGCGGCGGCGTCCAACGAGCTGTACCGCACGAACCTCGCCAAGGGCCAGACGGGGCTCAGCGTCGCCTTCGACCTGCCGACCCAGACCGGCTACGACGCCGACCACGTGCTCGCCCGCGGGGAGGTCGGCAAGGTCGGCGTGCCGATCAGCCACCTCGGTGACATGCGCCAGCTGTTCGATGCGATCCCGCTCGAGCAGATGAACACCTCGATGACGATCAACGCCACGGCCATGTGGCTGCTGGCCCTCTACCTCGCCGTCGCCGAGGAGCAGGGCGCGGACACCTCGCAGCTGGCCGGGACGACCCAGAACGACATCCTCAAGGAGTACCTGTCCCGGGGGACCTACGCCTTCCCACCGGAGCCGTCGATGCGGCTGACCACCGACGTGGTCGCCTACACGGTCACGCACGTGCCGAGGTGGAACCCGCTCAACATCTGCAGCTACCACCTGCAGGAGGCCGGGGCGACCCCGGTGCAGGAGCTGGCCTTCGCGCTCGCGAACGCGATCGCGGTGCTCGACGCGGTCCAGGCCCGCGGCCAGGTCCCACCCGAGCGCTTCGGCGAGGTGGTGGGACGCATCTCGTTCTTCGTCAACGCCGGCATCCGCTTCGTCGAGGAGGTCGCGAAGATGCGCGCCTTCGTCGAGCTGTGGGAGCGCATCTGCCGCGACCGCTACGGCATCACCGACGCCAAGCAGACCCGGTTCCGCTACGGCGTGCAGGTCAACTCCCTGGGGCTGACCGAGCAGCAGCCGGAGAACAACATCACCCGGATCCTCATCGAGATGCTCGGGGTGACGCTGTCCCGTGACGCCCGGGCCCGGGCGGTGCAGCTCCCCGCGTGGAACGAGGCGCTCGGGCTGCCGCGGCCGTGGGACCAGCAGCTGTCCTTGCGCATGCAGCAGGTGCTCGCCTTCGAGACCGACCTGCTCGAGAACGCCGACCTGTTCGACGGCAGCCGCGTCATGGAGGTCAAGGTCGCGACGCTGGTGGAGGGCGCCAGCGAGCTGCTCGACGAGGTGCTGGCCCACGGCGGCGCGATGCAGGCCGTGCCGCTGATGAAGGCGGAGCTGGTCCGCTCGAACGCCGAACGCCTGCGCCGGATCGAGTCGGGTGACCAGACCGTGATCGGCGTCAACGCCTATACCACCGCCGAGCCCTCGCCGCTGCTGGACGAGCAGGGAGGGATCCTCACCGTCGACCCGGCCGCGGAGGCCGAGCAGCTGGCACGGCTGGAGGCCTGGCGCGCCGAGCGTGACGACGAGGCGGTCGCCGCGGCCCTCGACCAGCTCCGGTCGGTCGCCGCCACCGACGACAACCTCATGCCCGCCTCGATCGCCTGCGCGAAGGCCGGGGTGACGACCGGCGAGTGGGCGGAGGTGCTGCGTGCGGCCTTCGGCGAGTACCGCGGGCCGACCGGGGTGTCGGATGCCGCGATCGTGGCCGGCGGCGCGGGCTCGACCACCCTCGAGCAGGCCCGGGAGCGGATCCGGGCCGTGGAGGCGCGGGTCGGACGGCGGCTGAAGATCCTGGTCGGCAAGCCCGGCCTCGACGGGCACTCCAACGGTGCCGAGCAGGTCGCGATCCGTGCCCGCGACCTCGGGATGGAGGTGATCTACGAGGGGATCCGCCTCACGCCGGCCCAGATCGTGCGGGCCGCCGTGGATGAGGACGTCCACCTCGTGGGACTGTCGATCCTGTCCGGGTCGCACCTGGCGCTGGTGCCACAGGTGGTCGAGGGACTGCGCGAGGAGGGTGTCGAGGTGCCGGTGGTCGTCGGCGGGATCATCCCGGCCGCCGACGCCGAGGTGCTGCGTCGGGCCGGCGTCGCCGCGGTGTTCACCCCGAAGGACTACGGGCTGACCCAGGTGCTCGCGCAGGTCGCCGAGCTGGTCACGACCGAGCCGGCCCCCGCCTGATCGCCGGCGCCGGAACGGCTCGGCTCCGGTGCCGGAGACCGCTCACACGTCCGCGACGCCGAAGCCGCGGAAGCCGCGGTCCAGGACGCCGTCGGCGAAGCGTGCCACCTCGGCATCGATGTCGTCGGGCAGCTCCGCCTCCAGCGCCCGCGCGAAGCGGTCGGCGGTGCGGTTGATCGCGACCGTGGCCCCGCTCTCGCTCTGCTCGAGGATGCGCAGCGGATCCTCGGCGACCGCACCCATGAAGTCGGCCCAGCTGTCGAGGTGCTCCACGTAGCGCTGGCGGACCTCCTCGGCACCCGGGTCGTCGAGCGGATCCTCGAGCCGGTCACGGACCGCGAGCAGGCCCCGCTCGCGGTCAGCGGCGACCCCGGCGACGGCGGCGAGCCCCTCGGGTCCGGAGGCGGCGCCGGACAGGGCCTCGCCGACATCCGTCTGGAAGCCGATCATCTCGCGCTCGGAGGCGTCGACGTCGGTCAGCAGCCGGCCGTAGACCAGGTCCAGCCCGTCGAGGCGGTCGAGGTCGAGGGGCTCGAGCTCGGTGTCCGGCCCGCCGTCCGGTCCGGGACCGTCCAGGTCGCCGACCTCGCCGTCCTCACCGGCACCGTCGTCGTCGCCGTCGGGCGCCGTGCCGGGCATGTCCCCGTCGTCGCCGGCGACCACACTCTCCTCGTCCGCGGTCAACGCGAGCGTGAGCAACGTGCCGGCGAGCACGACCACCAGCAGCCCTGCCAGCACCAGCGGCCAGCGCCGGCGGCGGCGGGCCGAGACGGTGCCAGTGGGCGCCGGCGGGGCACCGACCGTCCAGCGCCGGCCGGGCTCCGCAGCACCCGTCCGCGTGGTCCTGGCCTCGTGCGCCGGCAGGTCGGCATCGGTCGTGCCACCCGCCGCGTCACGGTCGGCGCCCACCTCCCGGACCGGTTCCGATGGGGGGACCCACCCCGAGGCCGACCGAGCCAGCGCCTCAGGGGGAGGCGGTGGCGGGCCATCGGCGTCCTCGTGCCCGGGCTCCGGGTCCACGGCTGCTCCCTCCCGCGACAACCTCGATGCTGCTGCCCGCCACGGTACCGGCACGACCTGGTCCACCCACCCGGTCCGCGTGGGCGCCCTGCGACGCCGAGCGCGGACCGCGTGTGTCGCACCCGGTCAGATGGGCTGGATCGGGTAGCCCGCCTGCTCGATGACCGCCATCAGCTGCTCGACGTGGTCGTGACCGCGGGTCTCCAGCTCCAGCACGACCTCGACCTGGCCGAGCGCGAGCCGGTGCTCGAGTCGGTGGTGGGCCACTCCGACCACGTTGGCGCGCTGCTCGGCGACCAGCGCGAGCAGCCGCGACAGGGCCCCCGGGGCGTCGGTGACCCGGGTCCGAAGCGTCGCGTAGCGGCCGACCGATGCGAGCCCGCCGGTGACCAGGTGCTGGAGCACGAGCGGATCGATGTTGCCACCGGACAAGGTCGCCACGATCGGCCCGGGCCCGGTGACGGTGCCAGCCAGCAGCGCCGCCACCGCGGCGGCCCCGGCCGGCTCGACCACGAGCTTCGCCCGCTCGAGCAGCAGGACGACGGCGCTCGCGAGCTGCTCGTCGGTGACGGTGACCACCTCGTCGACCAGCGCCTCGACATGGGCCAGGGTCAGCTCACCCGGACGCTTCACAGCGATCCCGTCCGCGATCGTCGAGGTGGCGGGCAGGGTCAGCGGGCGTCCGGCGGCCAGCGACGGCGCGAAGGAGGCGCAGCCTGCGGCCTGGACCCCCACCAGCCGGACGTCGGGACGGTGCGCGCGGATCGCCACGGCCACCCCGGACAGCAACCCGCCACCTCCGAGGCAGACCGCAACGGTCGCGAAGTGCGGAACCTGCTCGAGGATCTCCAGTCCCAGGGTGCCCTGCCCCGCGATGATGTCGGCGTGGTCGAAGGGATGGACGAAGACCGCGTCGTGCTCCGCGGTGAAGTCGTGCGCCGCCGCCAGGGCGTCGTCGAAGGTCTCGCCGACGCTGCGGACCTCCGCGCCGTATGCCAGGGTGGCGTCCAGCTTCGGCAGCGGCGCCTCGACCGGCATGAACACCGTGGACCGGACCCCCTGCAGGGTCGCCGCCAGCGCGACCCCCTGCGCGTGGTTGCCGGCGGAGGCGCACACCACCCCGCGGGCCCGCTCCTCAGGCGACAGCTGGGCGATCCGGTTGTAGGCGCCGCGAAGCTTGAACGAGCCGGTCCGCTGCAGGTTCTCGCACTTGAGCCAGACCTCGGCACCGACACGCTCGCTGAGGGCCCGCGAGCGCTGCACGGGCGTGTGGTGGATCACGCCGTCGATGCGTCCTGCCGCGGCTTCGACGGCCGCGACGTCCACGAGCTCCACACGGCCTCCCTCCGCCCGGGCACCCAGGTCGAGCTCCGTTCGAGCCTAGTGACGGACCGGGCCGTCGCCGCCACCTCTGTGCACGCCTCACCACGTTGCCGGCCCGTGGCCTGCCCGACCACCGTGTCTGCCCGGGCACCGTGCGGGTGCCCGCCACCTCGGTGCTGGCACCACCGCAGCCCCCGTCGGGCTCCACTAGCGTCGGCGACGACCCGTCCCCGCGCCACGACACGCACTCACGTCGTCCGGGACGTGCGTCATCTCGCCGACGACCAGCGAGCTCCCGGCCCGAGCCCGATCCGACCAGTGAGGTCCCCCGATGAGCGAGACGTTCCGCACCGCCAAGGACACCATGGGCGAGATGCAGATCCCCATCGACGCGCTGTGGGGCGCCTCCACCCAGCGTGCGGTCGAGAACTTCCCCGTCTCCGGGATCCCGGTGCCCTTCGACGTCATCCACGCTCACGCCATGCTCAAGTGGGCCGCCGCGATCGCCAACCAGGAGTCCGGCGTCGTCGATGCCGAGGTGGCGGAGGTGATCCAGCGAGCCGCGGACGAGGTCATCGCCGGCAACCTCGACGAGCACTTCCCGGTCGACACCTTCCAGACCGGCTCGGGCACGTCCACGAACATGAACGTCAACGAGGTGGTGGCCAACCGCGCGAAGCAGCTGCTCGGCGAGGACCTGACCTCCGCGCGCGTGCACCCCAACGACCACGTCAACGCCTCGCAGTCCTCCAACGACACCTTCCCCACCTCGGTGCACGTCGCGGTCGCGCGGGTCGCCAAGGAGCGGCTGCTCCCGGCGCTCGAGCACCTGTCGGCGGCGCTGCACGCCAAGGAGGCCGCGTGGGCCGAGGTGGTCAAGTCCGGCCGGACCCACCTGATGGACGCGACCCCGGTCACCCTCGGGCAGGAGTTCGGCGGGTACGCCCGTCAGGTCGACCTCGGCATCGTACGGATCACCAAGGCGCTGGAGTCGCTGTACGAGCTGGCGCTCGGCGGCACTGCGGTCGGCACCGGGCTGAACTGCCCACCCGGGTTCGTCGACCGGGTCATCGAGCTGATGGCGGAGCGCACCGGCCTGCCCTTCCGCGAGGCGGAGAACCACTTCGCCGCGCAGGGGGCGATGGACGCGCTGGTGGAGATGTCCGGCGCGCTCAAGACCGTCGCGGCCAGCCTGTACAAGATCGCCAACGACATCCGCTGGCTGTCGTCGGGTCCGCGGACGGGGCTCGGTGAGCTGCAGCTGCCGGAGATCCAGCCGGGCAGCTCGATCATGCCGGGCAAGGTCAACCCGGTCATCCCCGAGTCGGTCCGGCAGGTCTGCGCCCAGGCGATGGGCAACGACGTCGCGGTCGGCATCGGCGGGATGAACGGCGACCTCGAGCTCAACGTCATGATCCCGATGATGGTCCGCAACGTGATCGAGTCCGAGAACCTGCTCGCCAACGTCTCGCGGGTGTTCGTGGACAGGTGCATCGCCGGGACCGAGCAGACCGGCGCCGGCACCCACTACGTCGAGCGGTCGCTGATGCAGGTCACGGCGCTGGTGCCGGAGCTCGGGTACGAGCGGTCCGCGGAGTTGGCCAAGAAGGCGCACAAGACCGGCCAGACCCTGCGCGAGGTGGCACTCGAGGAGGGCGTCAGCGAGGAGACCCTGGACCGGGTGCTCGACTACAAGGCGATGACCGAGGGCGGGGTGCTGTAGCTCGCTCGCCCGGCCGCGGCAGCCGCGGTTGCTCCCCCAGGTTCGCTCGCACGCGCGGTCGTATGCGGGGGAGGAACCGCGGCCGCCGCCAGCCGCAGGCGGCGCCGATCGCAGTCGCTCCTCGTCGGCGACAGGTGGCGGTCCCCGCGGGTCACAGCTCCGCGAGGGCGCCGAGGACGGCCAGCTCGAGCTCCGCGAGGTGGTCCGCCGACAGCAGCCGGCCGGTCCGGTCGGTCAGGTAGAAGACGTCGGTGACCTCGGGCCCGATCGTCTGCACGCGGGCCATCACGATGTCGACCTCGAGCTCCGCGAGCGCGGTGGCGATGGTGTAGAGCACCCCGATGCGGTCCAGCGCCCGGACCTCCAGCACGGTCGCCCGGCCGCTCGGATCCTCGCTGGCGACGACCTTCGCCGGGACCGCGGGGAGCCGGTCCGAGCGGGGCCGCTCGGCCGCGGCCTTGCGCAGCACCCGGGCCCGCACCGCGAGCCGGCCGCCGGCGGCCTCGTCGAGGTCACCTTCGACCCGGGCCCACCACGAGCCACTGGTCCGGTCGGGCGGCGCCACCTTGAAGGTGTCGATGGCCAGCCCGTCCTCGCGCGTGAAGGCGTCCGCCGCCTCGATGGAGCCGCCGTGCAGTGCGACGACCCCGGCCACCTTCGCGAACCAGCCGGGATGGTCGACCGCCACCACGTCGAGCTCATCCAGCCCCTCGTGGCCGTCGGGGTCGTCCTCGCCGGGGGTCACCCGGGTGCGGACCTCGACCTCCCCCGGCCGGGTGCTGGCCAGCAGCGCGTGCCGGACCACCGCCCGCGGCGAGACCGCCGCGGCATAGCGGCGCGGCAGCTGCGCGAGGTGGTCGCGCACCAGCTCCGGGGTGGCCCCGAGCTCCGGCGCCAGCTGCTGGGCGGCGCGGGCGGTCACGACCGCCCCGTCGCCGACCTCATCGGGATCCAGCTCATCGAACACGGCACGCACCTTCGTCACGAGTCGGCGGACCAGGGCATCGATCCAGG
>PWTE01000253.1 GCA_003563915.1 Nitriliruptoraceae bacterium | reverse complement strand
GTCGCCCGCCACGACCCGCCCCGGCACGGTGTCGCCGTGAGCGCGGATCTGCACCCGCACCGGCCCCGTCGGCCGTGCGCCGGTCGTCCACGTCGGGGCCGCGAGCTCGACCCACCGGCACGCCAAGGCGTCCCGCGGCCCGGTCGTCACCGTGCGCGTCTCCGGGTCGACGTCGACCACGAACCGGCGTTGGGGCCGGCCGCCCTCGGCCGGCGGGACGTCCTGCACCCCGAGCCCACGCCGCTGCCCGACCGTGAACCGCCAGATCCCCTCGTGCTCGCCCAACACGGTCCCGTCCAGATCGACGACGGGTCCCGGCGCCGCTGCCACCCGGTCGGCGAGGTAGCCGGCCGTGTCGCCATCCGGGATGAAGCACACGTCGTACGAGTCGGGCTTGTCCGCGACCCGCAGCCGGCGCGCCGCCGCGAGCTCGCGCACCTCAGCCTTGGTGAGCTCCCCGATCGGCAGCAAGGTGCTGGCCAGCTGTTCCGCCGTCGCCACGTACAGCACGTAGGACTGGTCCTTGCGGCGATCCACCCCACGGTGCAGTTCAGCGCCGGGTCCCGGCTCCACGACCGGCGCGCGGTCCCGGACCAGCCGCGCGTGGTGGCCGGTCGCCAGCGCGTCGAAGCCCAGCGCCACCGCCCGATCGAGCAGCGCGGCGTACTTCACCCGCTCGTTGCAGGTGATGCACGGGTTCGGGGTGCGCCCGGCGGCGTAGGCCGCGGCGAAGGGCTGCTGCACCTCGGCGTCGAAGGTGTTGGCCATGTCCCAGACGTAGAAGGGGATGTCCAGCATCTGCGCGGCCCGCCGCGCGTCCTGCGCGTCGTCCAGCGTGCAGCACCCGTGGCCGGGTACCTGCTCGTCGAGCGGCAGGTCGGCCAGCTTGAGGTGCACGCCCGTCACGTCGTGGCCCTGCTCGACGAGCAAAGCAGCGGCGACGGCGCTGTCGACGCCGCCGGACATCGCCACGAGCACCCGCGCCACTACGCGCGCTCCCTCGCGGGCGTCAGAGTTTCGAGCGGACCCAGACCGCCGGCGCGCAGCCGCGGGATGACGTCGGTCAGCACGTCGATCGCCCGGTCGACGTCCTGGGCGGTCGTGGTCCACCCGAGGGACAAGCGCAGGGGTGTGCCCTCGATGCCTGCGGCCGCCAGCACGTGCGACGCCTTGGCAGCGCCCGACCCGCAGGCTGCGCCGGGCGACGCAGCGACCTCGGCAGCGTCGAGGGCCAGGGTCAACGCCTCGCTGGCGACGCCGTCGATGCTCAGGTGCACGTGCGACGCCAGCCGGGCATCCGCGTCCTCCGGCCCATCACGGCGCACGCCGTCCAAGGCCGTCACCTCTGCCCCGAGGTGGTCCGTCCAGCCGCGCAGGCGGGTGTGCAGCGCCGCACGGTCGGCCATGGCGGCCTCGATCGCGGCCCCGCAGGCGGCGATCAGTCCCGCGGCGAAGGTCCCGGACCGCACGCCGCGGTCCTGCCCGCCACCGTGCGCGAGGGGCTCGAGCGCCAGTCCACGTCGCAGCACGGCGACACCGACGCCCTGTGGCCCCCCGAACTTGTGGGCGGACAGCGCCAGGGCATCCACGCCCCACGCCGGGACGTCCACCTCCAGGGTCGCAAGCGCCTGGACCGCATCGGTGTGCAGGGCCACTCCTCGGTCGCGCAGTTCCGCCGACAGCGGCCCCAGGTCGTTGACGCTGCCGAGCTCGTTGTTGGCCGCCATCACGCTGACCAGCACCGTCTGTGGCGTGACGGCGTCGAGGATCCGCGCCGGGTCGACCCGTCCATCCGCGCCAGGCGCGACCACGGTCAGCGTCGCGTCGCCGCGCGCAGCGAGCCACCTCGCCGGCTCCAGCACGGCCGGATGCTCGACCGCCGTCGTGACGACGTGGGGCAGCGTCTCCGACCGTTCCCGGGCCGCCCAGACGATGCCCTTCACGGCGAGGTTGTCGGCCTCGGTCCCCCCGGAAGTGAACACCACCTCGTGGGGCGAGCAGGACAGCGCCGCCGCGACCTGCTCGCGGGCGTGCTCGACGGCCGTGCGGGCACGCTGTCCGGCGGCGTGCGGGGACGACGCGTTGGCCGCGTCGAGCCACGCGGACAGCGCGGCGCGCGCCTCCGGCCGGGGAGGCGTCGTCGCGGCATGGTCGAGGTAGGTGGTCACGGCCACGACGGTAGCGTCCGCGGTCCGTGACCGACCACGGCCGGAGCCGCCATGACCGCCCCGCACCTACCCCACGACATCCCGCTGCCACCGGTCCCGCGTGGCGTCGTGCCACTGGACCTCGACCTCGGCACCGCCGCAGGACACCGGCTGGTCCTGTTGAGCCTGGAGCGTTGGGACGGCTGGGCCGACCTGCGCTTCGCCCGGATCGATGTCGGCGCGACGCAGCGGCTGACCCGACGGGTCCCGCCGGCCGAGGCCTGGGCCGCCCGCAGCGACGGGCAGGACCTGACCGTCTTCGACGCGGTCGGACGGGGCGACCGCTCGTTCAGCAACGGCGAGGTCCGGCTGGTCCCGGCGCCCGCCGAGGGCGCGGTGCTGCAGGTCGCCGTGCAGGTCGCACCTGGCACCGACCCGCTCACCGGGATGATCGAGCTGTGATGCGCCGCGACTACGGTCGGGCACCCTCCCGGGACACGCCGCCTTGACGGCTTCGGCGGTCAACCGCCGCCGGGTACGGACGATCCCACGACGCCGAGGAGGCAACGACGGTGGCCAGCGACGCGGTCGAACGGTTCCGCCGCAGCGCGCAGGAGCGCGGGCTGCGGATCGAGGTGCGCGAGTTCCCGGCCGGGACCCGCACGGCGAAGGACGCCGCGGCAGCGATCGGCTGCGAGGTCGCGCAGATCGTCAAGTCGCTGGTGTTCATGGCCGGCGACGAGCCCGTGTTGGCGCTGACATCGGGCCGCAACCGCGTGGACGAGGACAAGCTGGCGGCCGCGATCGGTGGGACCGAGGTGCGCAAGGCGGACGCGGACGAGGTTCGCGCCGCGACCGGGTACGCGATCGGCGGCACCCCACCATTCGGCCACGACACGCGCCTGACGATCGTCTGCGACCAGGACCTGGTCGGCTTCGACGAGGTGTGGGCCGCCGCAGGGACCCCCTCCACGGTCTTCGGACTGACACCGGAGCAGCTGCTGATCGCCACCGACGCGCGGGTCGTGGACCTGTCTGCCCGCTGAGTTCGCGCCGTGGGACGGTCCCGGTGACCACGCCCTGCGGGCACATCTGGCGACCGGCCGGAGCAGGCGTCGGTACCGTCGGACCGCAAGGCGATCCGGGGAGTTGGGGTGCGGGCCCCAAGGGCTCCAGCGCGTCCCGCCACGCCCGTCGCAGCGAGGACGTGCGCAACCTCGAGGCGGCACGTGAGCGTGCCAGCGAGGAGGAGCCCCAGCGCTAGCGAACGACCTCACCGGGTGCCAGAGGACCAGCCGCCGGTCGGGTGCTCGACACCGCTCACCACTGCAGCACACGTCCCTGGTCGCATGTCCGCGCGCGCGGCGGGCACCTGGGCCCCAACGTCACCACCAGCGCACAGGTCCTTGGCTGATCAACTACTACGCCGGTAGTGTGCGCGGTTGCGCACGGCGTGGTGGTGTGAACCCTCAGATCCCCCGCGATCATCGTGGGATCGACCACGCCGTACCCGGGTTCGCCGGGTTCTGAAGCGCTCAACGCTGGTATGACCTCAGGAGGCGACACGTATGCGCGTTCCGCGCTGGATCTCACTGCTCGCCGCACTCTCGGCCGCGAGCCTCATCCTGGCCGCGTGCGGTGGTGCGGAGGAAGCTCCGGACGAGCCGGATGACACCGGCACCGAAGCACCGGACGACGATGCCGACGACACCGATGACGACGCCGACGACACGGATGACGATGCCGCGGCGGATGACGGCGACCCGGTCCGGGTCGGTCTCGTCTACGACATCGGCGGTCGTGGCGACCAGTCCTTCAACGACGCGGCGGCCGCAGGCCTCGATCGCGCCGAAGAGGACTTCAACATCGAGGCCACGGAGCTCGAGCCCGCCGAGGGCGGCGAGAACCGCGGCGAGCTACTGCGCCTGATCAGCGGCGAGGGCGTCGACCTGGTCTTCGGCGTCGGCTTCGCCTTCGAAGAGGCGATGGAGTCGACCGCTCCCGACTTCCCGGGCGTCAACTACGGCTTCATCGACGGCTTCCTGCCGGACCTCGGACCCGACTCCAACGTCGTGGCCCTGGGCTTCGCCGAGCACGAGGGTTCGTTCCTGGTCGGTGCCGCCGCAGCGCTGAAGTCCGAGACCGGCCGTGTGGGCTTCATCGGTGGGGTCGAGATCCCACTGATCGAGCGCTTCGAGGCCGGGTTCGTCGCCGGTGCCCGGGAGATCAACCCGGACATCGAGATCGACATCAACTACATCAGCCAGCCGCCGGACTTCTCGGGCTTCACCGACCCGGCCTCGGGTCGTGAGATCGCCCTGGGCATGTACGGCAACGGCGCCGACGTGGTCTACCACGCTGCCGGTGGGTCCGGACTGGGGCTCTTCGAGGCCGCCAAGGAGCACTCCGAGTCCAGTGGCTCGAAGGTGTGGGCGATCGGGGTCGACTCCGATCAGTACCTGACCGCGGACGAGGAGCTGCAGGAGTTCATCCTGACCTCGATGCTGAAGCGCGTCGACGTGGCCGTCTACGAGACCATCGCCGCGCAGGTCGAGGGCGACTTCGAGGGCGGCTACCGCACCTTCGACCTCTCGACCGACGGTGTGGGCTACTCCACCTCCGGCGGGTTCGTCGACGACATCGTCGACCAGCTCGAGGAGCTGAAGGCCGCGGTCATCGCCGGTGAGATCGAGGTCCCGGACAGCAACTGATCCGACCCCGGATCGCCTGCTCGCTCCGAGTACCAAGTGGGGCCCGGCTTCGTGCCGGGCCCCACTACGCTTCGCCCACCACCGAGGCAGACACGGGGCCTTTCGAGGGAGAGCCATGAGCGACGTCTCGACGACGGAGGACACCGCCCCGCCGGCCGGCAACGACGGCCCACCCGCCGTACGGCTCACCGGGATCACCAAACGCTTCCCCGGCGTGGTCGCCAACGACCAGATCACCTTCACCGTGCAGCCGGGCGAGATCCACGCGCTCGTCGGGGAGAACGGTGCCGGGAAGTCGACCCTGATGAAGATCCTCTACGGGATGCAGCGTCCCGATGAGGGCACGATCGAGGTCAAGGGCAAGGAGGTCACGTTCCGTTCACCGAAGGACGCCATCGCGAAGGGCGTCGGCATGGTGCACCAACACTTCATGCTGGCCGCTCAGCTCACCGTCCTGGAGAACGTGATCCTGGGCGAGGACCCCTCCCGAGGAGGGGCGATCGACTTCAGACGGGCGAAGGAGAAGATCCAGCAGCTCGCGAAGACCCAGGGGGTCCCCCTGGATGTCAACCGCCCCGTCGAGACGCTCTCCGTCGGCGAGAAGCAGCGCGTCGAGATCATCAAGGTGCTCTACCGCGGCGCCGACCTGCTGATCCTCGACGAGCCGACCGGCGTGCTGGTTCCGCAGGAGGTCGAGGAACTGTTCGAGACCCTGCGCGAACTGACCGCACAAGGCGTCACGATCATCTTCATCTCGCACAAGCTCGACGAGGTCCTGCAGATCGCCGACACGGTCACGGTGATCCGACGCGGCAGGACCGTCACCTCCGTGCCCGCAGCGGAACTGACGGCGAGGCAGCTCGCCGAGTTGATGGTTGGCAGCGAGCTGCCAACGCCGGAGACCCGCCCGGCCACGGACCTGGGCGAGGCCGCCCTCTCGGTCGACGATCTGAGGCTCCGCGACCCTGACGCTGGGCGTGACCTGCTCCACGACATCACGTTCGACATCCGTGGCGGCGAGGTGCTCGGGATCGCCGGGGTCGAGGGCAACGGCCAGGCCGAGCTGGTCGAGGTGCTGCTGGGTCTACGCAAGATGAGTGGCGGTCGGGTCCTGCTCGGCGGAGAGGACGTCACCGACGACTCGACGCGTGAGCGACGCGAGGGCGGCATGGGCTACATCCCCGAGGACCGCCACAGCCGGGGGCTGCTCCTCCCGGCCCCACTGTGGGAGAACGCGATGCTCGGCCACCAGGGCAGCCGTCCCTTCGCGCGAGGTGCGCTGGTCGACCGTGACGGTGCGAGGCAGCGGACCGCCGAGATCATCGAGAGCTACGACGTACGCACCCCCGGCGCCGACGTGGCCGCGTACGCGCTCTCCGGCGGGAACCAGCAGAAGCTCATCGTCGGTCGTGAGCTGACCGCCGACCCGCGGGTCCTCATCGCCGCCCATCCGACGCGCGGCGTGGACGTCGGCGCGCAGGCCGCCATCTGGGAGGAGATCCGCCGAGCCCGGGGCGAGGGCCTGGCCGTGCTGCTGCTGTCGGCCGACCTGGACGAGCTGATCGGCCTCTCGGACCGCTTGATGGTGATCCTCCGTGGGCGACTGGTCGCGGAACTCGATCCCCAGGAGCTGACGCCCGAGGAGCTGGGCAGCTACATGACCGGCGCCCACGAGGAGGTGTCCTCGTGAACCTGCGCTCCGCACTGATCCGGCTCGGCGCCTCGCTCGGGGCGATCCTGCTGGCTCTCGCGCTGTCCTCCATCGTGCTGCTGATCATCGATCGCAGCCCGTTGGAGGCCTTCGCGGCGATGGGCTCCTACGCCTCACGTGTCGATTCGATGATCTCGATCATCAACCGGGCCGTCCCGCTGTACGTGTCGGCCGTCGCCGTCGCTGTCGGCTTCCAGATGAAGCTGTTCAACATCGGGGTCGAGGGCCAGTACCGCATCGCGGCGCTCGTCGCCGCCTGGGTCGGTGGTGCGGTCGCGCTCCCCGGCATCCTGCACGTGTCGTTGATCATCCTCGTCGCGGCGTTGGTCGGTGCGGCGTGGTCCTCGATCGCCGGGATCCTCAAGGCCTTCCGGGGCGTGCACGAGGTCATCTCGACCATCATGCTCAACTTCATCGGCACCGGACTCGGCGCCTGGCTGCTGGCGAACCACTTCCGTGAGGAGACCGAGGGCGGCAGCCTCATCATCGCGACCGCCCGCATCCCCGAGTCCGGACGGCTGCCCTCGCTCAATCCGGTGCTGGAGGGACTCGGGGTCGAGGTGCCGTCCGGCTCCGACCTGCACAGCTTCGTGCTCTTCGCGATCCTGCTCGGGGTCGGCTACTACGTCCTGATCTGGCGGACCCGGTTGGGCTACGACCTTCGCGCCTTCGGAGCCAACCCCGGGGCGGCGGAGGCCAGTGGCGTCAACCTCAAGCGGATGACGCTGATCACGATGGCGATCTCGGGCGCGTTCGCTGGCCTGGTGGTGATGGGACCGGTTCTCGGCTCGTTCCACCGCTACACGACCGATATCCCGATCGAGCTGGGATTCACCGGCATCGCCGTGGCGCTGGTGGGACGGAACCGTCCGGTCCAGATGGCTCTGGCCGCCCTGCTGTTCGCGTTCCTGAACCGCTCCGCCCAGATCCTGGACTTCCGCGGCATCCCCAAGGAGATCGAGACCATCATCGGTGGCGTGATCATCCTCACGGTCGTCATCGCGAACGAGCTCGCCCGCCGCGTCATCCAGGCGCAGGAGGTACGTGACGCGGCCGCGAAGACGGCGCGTGACGACGAGGAGGGGCCAGCATGACCGTCCCCGGCCCAACCTCGAAGCCCGGTCCGGTCGCGACCTCCGACTCGCCGCCCGAGCGCTCGCTCGCCCGGGCCTTCCTCTCCCCCAGCCGTCGCGTGAAGCGCGGCCTGCTGCTGTCGCTCCTGGGTCTCGGGCTCCTGTCGCTGGTGACGACCCTGACGGGGTCGCAGGAACTGACCTCCAGTGGGACCTTCAGCGCCGCGCTGCGACTGGCCGTGCCCCTGCTTCTGACCGGGATGGGCGGGATCTTCGCCGAGCGCACCGGCATCATCAACATCGGCCTCGAGGGCATGATGATCCTCGGGACCTGGTTCGGCGCTTGGGGCGCGCTGACCTACGGACCCTGGTGGGGAGCGGTGCTCGGGATCGTCGGCGGGGCGATCGGCGGGCTCCTGCATGCCATCGCGACCGCGACCTTCGGTATCGACCAGATCGTCTCCGGCGTCGCGATCAACATCCTGGCCGCTGGCGTCGCACGGTTCCTGTCGGTCATCCACTTCACCCCGATCGGAGGTGGCGCGAACCAGTCGCCACGCATCCCCGGGAGCGTCCCACGACTCACGGCCCCGGTGGTCGCGGGAGGGGACATCGGCGGCATCAGCACCCCGAACCTGTTCGGAGCGTTGGAGGGCACCGGGATCCCGGTCGTCAGGGAGCTCGGTTCCCTCGGACTCGCCTTCACCCAGAACGTGTCCGCGTTCACCGTGATCGCCCTGCTGGCCGTCCCAGCCGTCTGGTTCCTGCTCTGGCGGACCACCTTCGGGCTGCGCCTGCGTTCCGT
>PWTE01000260.1 GCA_003563915.1 Nitriliruptoraceae bacterium | reverse complement strand
GACCTCGAGGAGGACATCGACCGGCTCATCGCCCGACGCAAGCAGACGCCGACCCACATCACCGTGGCGGAACTCGACGAGCCCCGCGACATCATGCGTCTGGAACACACCCACATCGTGGACCGCATCAGAATCTGCGCGTACAACGCCGAGCAGTGGCTGCTTGACCGGCTGGTCGACCACTATCCCAACCGTCACGACGTACGTGACCTGCTGCGTGCCCTCACCCGCCTGCCCGGGACCATGGACACCACCGACGCCGGCGTGCAGGTCACCCTCGAAGCGCCCGACACCCCCGCCCACCGGCGCGCCCTTGCCGGCCTCATCGACGAACTCAACACCCACCATGTCGTCTACCCCGGCACCGACCTTCCCGTCACCTACCACCTCGCCGTGCACCCCTCACAAACCGCCTGAACCCCCACGCCCAGACCTCTGAACTTGGCCGGTTGGTTGCTTGGCTGACGTGAAGATCATGTCGGCCAGTGCCGGCCGAGATACGGATCGGGGTTCTCGGTTGCCCAGCGGTCGAGCAGTTCAGCCAGCGCTTGCGCCTGGGACCTGCCCGAGGGCAGCTTGCGCTTCACCACGCACACCAGCACCAGGTCGGGTTCTGGCGCGTAGTCGCTGACGTTCTCGGTCACGACGGCGCGGGGCTCACAGCGCGCGAACGTCGCGACCTCGGACTCATCGGCACCGGACAGACCCACCTCGTCGACATCCATCGCATCGTGATCGAACGGATCGCGCAGCACAGCGGCCGCAGCCCGCGGGAACATCTCGTCGAGGAGGAACCTCACGCCAACAGCGCCCGGCGCTGCTCCGCGGCCTCACGGCTCTCAGCGATCGCACGCTCGTTGCGAACGATGCGGTGTTCGACCTCTGTTGGATGCCGGGCGGCGAACTCCAGGGCGGCACGTAACTGTCGAGGGTGCAGATCGGTCTCCGAGGCCAGGACCGCGATCCGCTCCTCCTCGCTGCCCTCGAGTTCCCGCAGCCGCGCGACGATCTCCCAGACATCAGGCCCGCCAGCAAGCGCAGCGCGACGGTCGTGACCTGGACCCCGATAGACGATCCCCGAGTGATCCAGGGTGTCCACCCCCTCGATGATCAGTCGTTCGAGCAGCGCCGTCGCACTGATGCCTTCACGGTTGGCTCGCTCGTGCAGACGCCGTCGCGCCTCATCGCCCAGCCGGAACGACGTACTCCTCGCAGCCATGGGCAGGCCTCCTTGTCGGTGTGCTGCATCGTAGCTGATATGTAGCGCACTCAGCGGGCGGCATCAACCGACTCCGCGGTTCAAGATGCATCGGACGGCGGTCAGCGCCACCGCAGTTGCGAGCGAGTCAGCGCACTCAGGCAGCCGCCGCAGGGGCTTTGTGAAGGTCGAGTCGCATCGTTGATCCCCTGCTTCACCACCACGATCCTGTTGCGAGGGACCGCATCCAACAACTGGGGGGCAATCGCGGTGTGGTCCGGGTCGGGGAGCGGCTGCCACGTGATGTGACGCTGGGGCTGTGAGGTCGCGTGGGCGATGTCCGCGAGTTCCCGCTGCTCCTGGGCAGGGTCCTTCCTCGGCAGCCGAGAACGGATGGCAGGTGCGAGTGGCACGTGTTCTGCGTAACCGCAGGCCCTGGGAAGCTGTCCTACTCGAGGCCGGCGTGGAGGTCCAAGCGGCTGCTGCTGACGTCGTGGCGCGGTGGGCGGTCGCTGGTGTTCTCCGGGCTCGGGTTGCGTGAACTCGCGTTCTTCGCCGTGATCACGCGCCGTGACCGGGTCTTCAGCGGCGTGTTCGCTCGGTCGAGCAACGTCGTGTCGGGCAGTCGCTGCTGGCTGCGATGGTGCCGGCACGCCAGCGCCTGCTCGGCGGTCCGCTGCTCATCGTCAATGCCACGCCGACCCGAAGGCGCCACGATGCGCTGCGACCGCAGCGCGCCGGTCACATGGTGCGCACGCCGATGCGCACGTCGGCGTGTCCGGCCAGTACGGCAAGGTCGCCAGGGTCGCAGGTGAGGCGCTCGACCACGTCGCCGCCTGGCAGCCGTCCGGCGCTGACCGCGACGGCGGGGTCACCGGGGCCTTGGGGGCTCTGAGAAGGCGAGAAACGCGCGTGGGCGAGGGGTCTGTTCGTGCTGTCGACGTGCTGCAGCACGAAACGCGCGTGGACGAGGGGTTTGCGCATGCTGCTGCGCGACGATGCGTGGCCGGAGCCGTACGCCGGCACGGTGCGTCCGGGGCCGTTGTGTCCTGCAGTTGGAGGCCCCGGAGCCTCCAACTGCAGGACACAACGCGTGGCCGGCCCCGCGCCCCGCCACCCGCGCCCCGCCACCCGCGCCCCGCCACCCGCGCCCACGGTCCGGACCGCCTGGGGCACCCCCGAGTCGGCGGGTGACGCATTCTCGGACGCTCCGCCACGGGCGTTGGACCTCCGGCAGCGTTCCCACGACGCCGATGCGACCGAAAGGCGCCCGCTACGACTACCCGCGAGGCGGGCCGGACGACCCTGGAGCCACACCACCTTCCGGCGTAGTCTCGAAGCGGGTTCATCGTGAGGGGATCGACTCGTGAGGGGATCGGGGCGAGAGCGCGGGAGGTCGTTGGCATGCAACAGCGATTGTTGAGGCGAAGGACGCGTCCGGTCACCGGACCGTTGGCTGAGCGGGTCTCGAGGCGGGCCGTTGTCGTCTTCGTGACGCTCATGGCGCTGGTGCTGTCGTCGGCACCCGGTCTCGGCGACGCGCAGCCGTCCGAGCCGGACGGCGCTGTCGCGGTCTACCTGCTGCTGGACCAGCCGGGCGGCGGCCCGTTCCTGGTGCCCGTCCACCGTCACACCGATGGACCGGCTGATGGGGAACAGGCGCTCGAGGCGGCGCTGGAATTGTTGCTTGAAGGGCCGACGCAGGCGGAGAGCGCGTCCCTACCGGCCGTGAGTACGGGGATTCCCGGCGGCACGGCATTGCTGGGGGTGTCGATCGCCGACGGCCTTGCCACCATCGACCTCACGAGCGAGTTCGAGGCCGGGGCCGGAAGCTTCGCGATGTTCACCCGTCTCGGGCAGTTGGTCTTCACCGCGACCCAGTTCTCCGACGTCGAAGGTGTGGCGCTCGAGCTCGAGGGTGAAACGATCACGGTGTTCTCGGTCGAGGGCATCGACGTCAGCCCGCCGGTCGATCGCACCTTCGTCGAGGGCGCCGGTGTGCTGCCGCCCATCCTGCTCGAGGTCCCACGCTACGGGGGGACCTTCGAGGCCCGGGTGTCGGGCTCGGCGACCGTTGCGGAGTTCTCCGCCCAGGTCTTCGACGGTGACGGCCGCCTGCTGGGCTCGGTTGTGGTCAGCGCCGGCGAGGTCGACGGGCGGACCGTCTTCGACGCGATGGTCCCGTACGTCTCGATCACCGAGCAGTCAGGCATCGTGCTGGTCGAGGACGAGGACGATCGGGCGGCAAGCTTGCGCGAGCATCCCGTGACGCTGGTTCCCACCCCGGTCCCGGCCGAGCGTGGGATCGACGCGGCCTGCCCGACTGCCGAGATCCCCGAACCTGGATTCGCCGACGTTGCGCCGGGCAACGTGCATGCGGCCGCGATCGCATGCATCGCCTGGCGCGAGATCACCGTGGGCCGAACCCCGACTACCTACGAACCGGCCGGGCCGATCACGCGCGGACAGATGGCATCGATGCTCACCCGCGCGCTGACGGTGCTGGGGCAGGAGCTGCCCGAGCAGCCAGACTCACCGTTCCCTGACACGTCTGGGACCACCCATGCGCTGGCGATCGACCAGCTCGCGGAGCTCGGGATCGTGCTGGGCCGAGCGGACGGCAGCTACGGCCCCGGGGTGGTGGTCACCCGGGCACAGATGGCCACGTTCCTGGTCCGAACCTTCGAGCACATCGCCTTCGACCTCGAGCCGGACCGCGACTACTTCGTGGATGATGACGGCAGCGTGCACGAACGGTCCATCAATGCGGCTGCACTCGCGGGGCTGACGGCCGGCGTCGATGGCGATCGGTTCGGTCCCAGCAACACCCTGCGACGGGACCAGATGGCGACCTTCGTCGCCAGACTGCTGGACCTTGGTGCGCCGCCGCTCGACGACTGACCGCAGCTTGCGCGTGGGCGAGGGTTGATGCGAGCCGCCGTCGCGGGTTTGCGCGAACCGCGCGTGGGCGAGTGCTTCGTCCGGGCGCGTGAGGTCGTGCGGCTCGAAACTCGCGTGGGCGAAGGTTGCGTGGGCCGACCTCGTGCTGCCTGGTGCGCAAAGCGTCCCAGATGCGCTGGGGCGGGTCGTGGGCCGCCACCTCGGCGTCGCCGGCAGGCAGTTGGTGGCCGAGGACGACGAGGTCTTGCCGTGGTTCGCTGACCGGTACGGGGAGCGGCGCTGCAGCCCATGCTCGGCCCGACCCCGGTCGCCGGTGAGGACCGGTGTGCTCATCGGTTGCGTGCGCTTGCTGTGCTGGGAGACGAGGTCGTCGAGATCGATGTTCGGGCTGGTCAGCCATGATGCGACTGTCCACGGGATGGTGGCCACCGCGGTGCGCTTCTCGACGTCAACGGCGGCGCCGATGCCCGCGGCTCCGGGCCGGAGCAGCGCGTCCGGAGCGGTTGTGTCCTGCAGTTCGAGGCTTCGGGGCCTCGAACTGCAGGACACAACGCGGGGGCTCGGGCCACCCCCGCGGCGTGGATGCAACCTCGGATCGTGCCGCCCGCCGGTCTCGGGTGCGGCACACCGGCTTCATGAGCACACCCCAGGATCTGGTCGAAACGCTGCGGTCCGCGACTCCCGAGGAGTATGTGCGGGTCGTGGCAGACTGGTTTGGCCGGGCCACGCACCGCGAGGTCGAACCGCAGCCTACGGGCAACGAGGTGATCGATGTTCTCGTCGCCGCCCGGCGACCCCGCCGGAACCCGGGCGCACGTTTCGGTCGTCTTCCTGGGACGTTGGCGTCGCGAGGGTCCTTCGGTCGCCGGTCAGGACCCGAGTGCCCATTGGTTGGGTGCGTCGGCTGTGCTGAGGTGGGAGGCACGGCCAGCGGCGCCACCCGCCAGCCCGCCGCGTGGCTGGGAGGCGGTCGGGATGCTCGGGATGCTCAGCGGTTCGATGCCACGGCGTACGACGGTGGGATCTGCGACGGCTGCGCTGCTGCTCGCCACCTTGGCGATGCCTGCGTCCAGCGCGCCGGCTGGGGGTGCGCTCACCGCCGCCGGCGGAGCGGCCGCCACCGCCGATGGAGCGCTCACCGCGACCTCGACGTCCTGCACCGGCTTCCCCGACGTCGCACTCGATGACACCCACGCCCGCGCCATTGCCGCCATCGCCGAGGTGGGCATCACCACCGGGCGTGTGGATGGGACCTACGATCCGGCGGGGTTCGTGACCCGGGCGCAGATGGCGACGTTCCTGGCCGACGCGCTGGAGCTTCCGACGGGGGATGTGGCGCAGTTGCCGTTCCCGGATGTGGATCCGGGCAGTGTGCATGCGCCGCGGATCGTGGCGATCTACCAGGCGGGGGTGACCACCGGGCGTGTGGACGGGACCTACGACCCGGCGGGGTTCGTGACCCGGGCGCAGATGGCCACGTTCCTGTCCAACGCGCTGAGGCTGCGCAGCTACGAACAGATCGATGTCAGCGGCTCAGTCCGGGTGCTCACGGTCCCCGGCGACCATGCCAGCATCCAGGCGGCGATCGACGCGGCCGACGACGGTGACGCGGTGCTCGTCGGCCCGGGGACCTACGCCGAGCAGATCGACCTGCGCGGTCGGGAGATCATCGTCACCAGCAGCGACGGCCCCGAGGTCACCGTCATCGACGCCGACAGCCAGGGCGTGGTCGTCACGGCCACGAACGGCGAGACCAGCGACACGGTGCTGCACGGCTTCACCTTGACCCGCGGGCTGCGGCTCGACGACACCGATGCCCGCGGTCGGCTCTGGAACCACGGGGGCGGGGTGTGGGTGAATGAGGCCAGCCCGACGCTGTCCTGGCTGATCGTCGAGAACAACGCGGCGGTGCAGTTTGGTGGCGGGTGGCGATCCGCGGCGAGGGTGCCTCCCCGCGGATCGTCGACAGCATCGTACGTGACAACCTGAGCCACATGAGTGGCGGTGGGATCGTGGTGCTCGACGGCGCCGAGCCGGAGTTGCGCGATGTCGACCTCACCGGCAACGCGGCGGAGTTCGCCGGAGCGATGCTGCTGCTGAACGGGTCGTCGTCGACGATCATCGGTGGTCACGTGCGCGACAACTGGCACGGCTACGACCCGGGCAAGGAGTGGCTGCAGCAGTGGATCGACGGCACGTGGTCGGAGCCGACCGACGCGGCCCAGGTGCCCTGGTTCCCGACCGTGATGGCCGTGCAGGACGCGGCGCCGACGATCCACTGCACGTTGCTGGAGGGCAACGAGGGCGGAGCGGTCGGTGCCCTGTCGGGGGCCTCGTTGGTGCTGCGCGACAGCGTGCTGCAGCGCAACGGCACGCCGCACGCGGGCACGTGGACCGGTGGGGTCGCGGTGATCCAGGGTGCGACAGCCCAACTGTCGGGCAACGTGATCCGCAACAACACCGGCCCGGCGGTGACCCTCGAGGCCGACACCGCACGTATCAACGGCGCGGCGAGCGCCACCTCGATCGAGCAGGGCAACACCATCAGCGGCGAGGTGCTGCTGCTCCCGCTGGCTGCCCAAGAGCGCCCCACGCCTTCGTCGCCACGCACCCTGAGGGTCCCGGCCGACCACCCGACGATCCAGGCGGCCATCGAGGCCTCGCAGGATGGGGACACGGTCGTGGTCGCGCCGGGGACCTACACCGGAGTGGTGCAACTACTCGGGCGGCGGATCACGCTGCGCAGCGAGGATCCCACGGACCCCGAGGTGGTCGCGGCCACGATCATCCAGGCGCCGCCGGCATCGCCGGGGTGTTGTCGCACACCGCGCGTCCGACCGTGCGCGACAACCTCTTCCTCGACAACGGCCACACCAACGGTGCGCCTGGTGGTGGCATGGGCTCGGACTACGGCTACACCATGGGGTACGGCGGCTGGGCCTCCACCTCGACGGTCGAGGACAACCGGTTCGAGGGCAACCGGGCCGGGTTCGCCAGCCTGTACGGGGAGAGCTTCGAGCTACCGTCCTGGCACGGAAACGTGCTGGAAGACAACCTCGGCACCGGCATCTGGATCGATGCACCGACCCGTGGACAGATTCACGCGAACCTGGCGCGTGCGTCGGCGGACGACCAGGTCGCCTCGGAGCGCGGCGCCGGCAGCGCCAGCATCGGGATGGTGCTCGGCTACCACGCCGAGCCGACGCTGCACAACAACGTGATTGTCGGCTACCCGTGGACGAACCTGCTCATCGGCGGTGGTCGGGTGACGGTGGATCACCACACCCTGGTCCACGACCCGGATGCAGACACTCTCCGACGGGTGATCGAGGTCCAGAACGCCGAGTTGGTGCTGCGCAACAGCATCCTGGCCCACGGTGAGCTGATCACCTACGGCGAGGGAGTTGCGACGCCCGAGGTCCACTCGACGCTGTGGTTCGATCCGCGGTTCGGGTCCGAGCCGTTGCCAGGTACCGGCAACCTGCATGCGGATCCGCGCTTCGTGTCCCCCGAGGATCTGCGGCTCGAGACCGGTTCGCCGGCGCGTGATGCCGGCCCCGACGTCGGGGTGCGCACCGACATCGTGGGCATCTCGCGGCCGCAGGGTGACGGCTTCGACCTCGGTGCCTACGAGCATCCGTGAGGTTGACGCGTTGTGCGGTGGCGCCGCAGCGCCCGCTCGGAGCCGTTGTGTTCTGCAGTTCGAGGCTCCGGGGCCTGGAACTGCAGGACACAACCGGCGCGCGGCCCCGTTCGAGTCCTGTCGGGCTTGGCGGTGCGCCCATCCGGTGGTTGGTACAACGATTCGTCCGGGGTGCTGGACGATCCTCGGTACCAACGGTGCACCCTGCAGCCATGCCGCCATGGCCGAGCTCAGCGTTGGAGTGCTCGACGGTCTGCAAGCCGTGCCGGCTCGAGATCTGGATGCCGCGCTCGTGACCACCGATGCTCGTACGGCACGGGCCGCCGCACCCGGGACGCCAGCCGCAGACGCCGGGACGCCAGCCGCAGACGCGGGGCGCACGCCGCAGCACCGTGCGGCGCCTTGCAGTGGGTAGGCTCCGCTGATGCAGCTGTGAGGGGCGTTGAGTGTCCGAGACCACCGAGGAACCGGTCCGTCACCGGGTCCGCCGCAAGCGCCGCTCGCGCCGTTCCCGGCGGGGGTTGTGGATCGTGCTGCCGCTGCTCGGCGGCATCCTGGTGCTGGCGGCGATCGTCGGTGGGCTGCTGCTGCGTGACCTCGTGGTGGTGCGCGATGCGTTGATCGCCTCACAGACCAGTCTGCGTGGGGTGTCGGAGGCGCTGGGCTCCGCGGAGCTCGAGCGGGCCAGCGAGGAGCTGCGTGCCGCGGACCGGGAACTCGGGGTGGCCCGTTCGCGCTCCCGCGGGCCGCTGTG
>PWTE01000142.1 GCA_003563915.1 Nitriliruptoraceae bacterium | reverse complement strand
GTCGCGCCGACGCATGATGGCACCGAGCTGCCGGAGACCACGGTCGGCGGCGTGCAGGAGCCGAGGTAGTCATGGCCGGTCGCGTGTTCCGCCGGTGCACCGCGTGTCGCCGCACTGTCAAGCATCGCCGGTGCGAGAATCCCGACTGCGCCGGGACCAGGGTCGTGTGGGCCTTCGCCGTCGACGTCGGCCATGGCGGGGACGGCAAGCGCCGACAGGGGCTTCGCAGCGGGGTCGAATCGAAGGAGGACGCCGAGGAGGCTTTGGCTGACCTCCTCGCTGCGCGCCGCGCCGGTTACACCCCGACGCGGGACCTGACCGTCGCCGAGTACCTCCTCGACCGCTGGCTGCCCAGGACCCGGACGTCGGAGAAGACCCGCCACGACCGCGAGACGCACATGCGCGCGTACGTGACGCCGCGCATCGGAAAGCTCCAGATCCAGGCGCTCACCGACGACCACCTCACCGAGATGTACGACGACCTCGCCGCCCGCGGTCGTACTCGCCGGCCAGACCCTGAGCTCGGCTGGGGCCTGTCACCGACGACCATCCGGCGGATCCACACCCAACTGCACAAGGCGTTCGCCGACGCGATCCGGTGGGGGCTGCTCCAGCACAACCCGTGCGACCGGGCCGACCCACCGTCGACCAACGACGTCAAGGCGCGGGCGCTCGCATCACGCCAGGTGTTCGGCTGGAGCCAGCTCCAGCGGTTCGTGGACACGGCGCGGGACGACTGGCTCTACGCGATGTGGCACCTGTTCGCCGTCACCGGGATGCGACGCAGCGAGATGGCTGCTCTGCGGTGGGCGCACGTCGACCTCGAGGCGCGGATGATCTCCGTGGTGCGGGTCGCCATCGAGGACGGCGGGCAGGTCATCGAACGGATGCTCCCGAAGTCGTCCTCGTCCCGCCGTGCGATCGAGCTGGACGACTACGACGTCGAGGTGCTGAGGCAGCACCGCAAGCGCCAGCTCGAGGAGCGGCTGAAGGCGGGTGAGGCCTGGCACGACGACGACCTCGTGTTCCCCTCGACGGTCGGCGGCAGGATCTACCCACCCGACATCAGCCGATCCTTCCAGCGGCTGACCGACCGGGCCGGGCTTCCACGCATCCGTCTGCAGACATCCGCCACACCCACGCGACCCTGCTGCAGTCTCAAGGCCGGCGAGAACACCAAGGTCGTCACCGAGCGGCTCGGCCACTCCACGACCGCCTATACCCAGGACGCCTACCAGCACGTCCTCCCCGGCATGCAGCGCGACGCCGCCCGCCGCTTCCGCGAGCGCCTCCTGTCGACCGATCCGGAGCGAGACGGCCCCGATGACGAGTCCACGAACGCCGGAGGCACTGGCGCGTGACTCCCTCGAGCACCTTTGGTTTGACCGATCCAACTCGCCGCTTGCAGTTGATCAGCTATGGAGCTTCTACAGTCCTGCCCGCGGCAGGCGCGAGTTGCCCGGACTCGTCACACCCCACCAGAAACCACCGCGACGAGCGACGTCCAAGGAACAACGGGATGCGGATCGTGGGGTTGCTCGCCGGCATCGGGCGGTCTCGACGATACGGACGATCCACGTTGTCGCCCGCTACTCGCCCTTCGTGGAAGCACCCGCGGTGCCTTCACACAAGGGCCCAACTCAACCGCCTGACGGACTCGGCTGAGCTTCCAGCCGGCAGAGCAGCCTGAGGTGTGGCGGAGCGTCCGGGCCGTTGGCTCGCTCAACGAAGACCTGGACGGGACCGCGTGCTCGGTAGTCGCCCACGACGTCCAGGAGATAGTCCGGCACCCACCCGACCGGCTCTCCCGTGGTGTTGTCCAGCAGGAGCGCGTTCGGGTTCACGGGGTTGTCCGGCTCTGGTCGCAGAAGCAGTTCATCACCTGTCGACAGCCGTGAGATCCTTTCGCTCGCCGACTCGAGATGCCGCGTTCCTGACGCGAGGAATAGCAGCACCTGGCGACCATCGGGTTCGGTCAGTGGTTCCGGGACGATGTGGACCGTGTCGGTCGCTCGCGTCCCGCCGGAGCGCGCAAGGAGTTCGACGGGCGCCTGTTCGTCGTCCGTGATGTCGAGCGCGTCGAGGTACGTCTCGTACTCCATGCGCCGCGGGGACAGCACCCGGTTAGTGAAGAACGGGAAGAGCCGGTCGGAGCGATACCGGTGGTGGAGATCCGGAAAGGCCGCAAAGCCGTCGAAGCCAGGCACCTGCTCGGCATCCGGCTCGTACTCGAACACGTACTGACCGTCGACGTCGACGTCGAGGTGAGCAACGTGCACGAACTGTCGGGTCTCAGGGTTCTGCCAGACCACGAAGAGACGCCGCGTTCGCTGATCGGAGCGAATGCGGGCATCGACCTGGTCAACGAGACCGGTGGGCATCGAGAAGCCTTTCGCGGTTGAGGCGCACGACCTCGAACGCGAAGTTACGGGCAGGGTGCGACATGCGGTTCTGAGGCACCGAGTCGAGAGTATCCCGCCACCAGGGGAGGTCGAAGGCTTCGACGCGCTCGAGCCAGTGCGCGGCCACCTGCCGCGGCACCCGGCGAAGCGCCTCGGCAGCAAGGTCGACGAGGCCAGGCCTTCCTTCGAACTGGTTGCTACGGCCGCGCCGCACCCAGACATCGACCCCGTGCCCAGTGGCCTGTTCCAGGTATCGCAGGCGCATCTCGTCTGGTTCCTGAAACCCCAGGCAGGTCCCCTGATCGAACGTCGGAGCGAGCCAGCGCTCGGATCCGCTGGCGAGCGCACCCCAGTTCTCGTGATGCCGGTCTGTGTTCGCGACGAGCGCGTCTAGTGTGAGGATGCCCGCGAAGAGGTCGGTTGCCGTGCTGATCGGCGGCGCGCATCCAGGAGGGATGCCCACCGACTCCAGCGCAGCCCACACCGCATCCAGCGTGTACCCGACCGCCTGACCGTGCTGGTCCTTGTCGTAGGTCGGGTCGGCGGCCTGCAACAGCTCGTTGCCGTGCTCGAGCTTGTCCGCGAGACGGCGGCCACGCTCGTCTCGAAGCAGGGACCGGGAGAGGATGCCGTCCATGCCCGTCCAGCGCGCCATCTGCACTTGGGCTGCAGGTATGCCGAGATGGCTCGCGAGCTCTGTCGCGAGCCACTCGGCCCAATCCTCCTCGAAGCAGCGCCTCGTGCCGTCCTGCAGCTCCTTGCATCGCACGGCCTTGAAGAGCCACAGCAGCTTCGGGCCCTTCGGGTCCTCGACCCAGAACTCAGGATCCCTGAGCCACACCTTCGTGCGGGTCCCCATCCACTCGGGATCCTCCTCCGGTGTCCAGCTGCTCACATCGATGACTGTGGTCATCCCACCCTCGTCGCCGCCCGTGACCCTTGCCAGCGCAGTCCACGCTCCGCGCGAGAGCACCCTACGAGAGGCAGCGACACGGACGGTGGAAGCTGCGGGAAGCATCGACACGAACTGGTTTCTGCCGTCAGTTCTAGACGCCGCATGTGATGCGGATGTGATCCCAACGCCTTGCCAACCCCGAACGTCGAAACCGCAGGCCCGACCTGAATGTGGGCCTGACCTGCGGTTGCGTGGCGGAGGGAGAGGGATTCGAACCCTCGAGACCCTTGCGGGCCTACCCGCTTTCGAGGCTGCTCCAGGCGATGTTCTCGGGTCCCTCTCGATTCCGGAAAACCCTTCTGACCTGCAGCGATGCTTTTCGGTGGTGACGCTCAGTCTCGCTCGATATCGCCCTGTGTCAGGTTTCTTGTGACCATTCTGTGACCATTCCGCGAGCTCCCCACTTCCACCGCGATGGCGTTCGGCCACTGAGACAGGGGCGCCCGATGACCGGGATCGGTCACTGTCCCCGCTGGAACCGACGACGGCGAGGCTGGGCGAACAACTCCTCAGCGATCGGTACGTCTACCGCCTCGATCGTCACGTCGTCCCACCAGCCGTCATCATCTCCGCCAAGCTGCTGCACGTAGACACACACCCCGGTCTGGACATCGAGTCGCACCAGATGCGCGTCCGCGAACACGAAGTCCGGCTCCCGTGCACGCACGGTCGGCCCACCCTCCTCCTCCAGCCTTTGCTCGCTCTGCTCCGACAGCAACAGCGCACAGCACGAGCACCGCGGGGCGTACGACGAGATGGGACGCACGGTGGCCTCCCACGCCTCCCGCCCGTGATGCTCCACAGCCCGCAGGCCCTCGAACGTCGTAGCAGGGCCATCATCGTCCCCGTCGGCGAGTTCCACCGGATCGAGCAGCGCCACCCACGTGTAGGACTGGAACATCGGATCGTCGTAGTCCACTTCCCAGTCCGAGGGACGCGCACGCACCAACCCATCCGACCCGATCTCCGGCGTCACCTCCGACGGAAGCAGCAACGTCTCTTCGTGGGAACGCCTTCTCCGACCGGCGGTCAGCACGCCGACGGACCGAGGATGCTCCTCGCGCACGACCTGGATCAAGCCGCCGTCGAGATCCTCCACACGCAGACGGTCCGGACGCTGCAGCCAAGCACGCACCCCGCCGTCGAACCGGCCTCGCTCAGGCTGACGCCGATGAACGAAGCGCAGGGTGGACCAGCGCCACGGCGACGACCGTGCCAGCGCCCTGAACCGCTCCTCGGTGACCTCCATGATCGGCAACGGTAGCCCTACCTTCCCCACGCAGGTGCGGGTTCCCGCGACGAGCCCTGGACGGCAAACTCGGTCACGATAGCGACGACGGTCCAGCCGCCAACGGCGGGTTCGAGCAGGCAGTCGCTGGACAGCTTCGCGAGTCCCTCAAGGTCGGCAGCGATGGCCCGCCGCTAGCGGACGATTCCGTCGCGCCCATCGCGCGCCAGGCTCAACATGATGTGCGAACGAACTCCACCCGCCGCGGGCAAGCGGGCTCTTGTGGCCGCTTCGCAGTGGCTCGACCGACGGGTCCTTCGCCGCGACGGCCGGGGTGAAGGGTCACCCGTTCGCAGGTCCCACAAGCGCTCTCTACCTTCCGATCCGGAGGTCAAGAGACCAGGCTGTAACGGCGGTTCTGGGCTCTCCATCTAACCGGAGTGACAAGCTGCCGCACGCATCCCTAAACGCCACGAGAAGCGCCTGTGCCGGTACGGATTCGGCCTGATGGGAATCCCGGGCACCCGCGTGGGCGGACGGTCCTGACCTGGGCTCCTCCGGTCAGATGGAGAGCCCAGACGGCGGTTATTGCCTGGTTGAGGATCGTTCCTGTTGTGCACGATCTCAAGGCGGCACGTGGGCCTGATCACGTGGGTGGGGCCTTATGCTGCTCCGCGAGGGTTCGTTGTCTTGCTCGCGCATGGCAGCGCAGGTCGGTAGGTCGACGTCACGGTGGGGGAAGCGCCTGTGCAGGGCAGGGGAACGGTGCGGTCGGTCCCGTTCTGGGGGCTGTTCGGCGCGACCGTGCTGTCGAACCTGTCGGACGGGATCGTGCGGCTGGTGCTGCCGCTGCTGGCGATCGAGCTGACTCGGTCACCGACCCTGGTCGCGTTGACCACGGCGTTCGCGCAAGCGCCGTGGCTGGTGTTCGTGCTGCTGGTGGGGGCGCTGATTGACCGGGCCGATCGGCGGCGGGTGATGCTGGTCGCGACCTGGCTGCGGGTCGCGGCGTTGGCGGGGTTCGCGTGGCTGGTGGCGGTCGGTGGGGCGTCGCTGCCTGTGCTGTATGCGTTCGCGTTCGGGATCGGGGTGCTGGAGACGTTCAACGACACGTCGAAGCAGACGATCGTGCCGATGGTGGTGGGCCGTGACGATCTCAGCCGTGCCAACGGGCGGCTGCACGCTGCCGAGCTGGTCACCAACGAGTTCGTCGGTCCGCCGCTGGGTGGCGCGCTGGCCGGGATCGGGTTGGCGGTGGCGCTGGCCACCGGGTCGGTCGTCTACGCGCTGGCGGGCCTGTCGCTGCTGGCGCTGCGCGGGGGCTACCGGGTGGCGTCGGTGGACGTGCGGCAGCGTCTGTGGCGTGAGGCGGCGGCAGGGATGCGGACCCTGTGGGCCAACGTCACGCTGCGGCGGCTGGCGCTCATCGACGGGCTGTCGCAGTTCGCGTTCGGGGCGTGGATGAGCGTGTTCGTGCTGTACGCGGTCGCGCCTGGTCCGATGGGCCTCGATGCGTTCGGTTTCGGGCTGCTGTTCGCCGTCACCGCCGCCGGGAGCATCACCGCGACCCTGATCGTCGCACCAGTCGAGCAGCGGCTCGGCCGGCGCAGGGTGATGACACTGGCCATGGTCGGGTGGGCGGTCTTCCTCGCCGCGCCGGCCGCGACCGCCAACCCGTGGCTGGTCGCCGGCCTGCTCGCGCTCGGGTCGACCGCCGGCACCATGTTCAGCGTGGTCGGGCTGTCGCTGCGGCAGAGGTTGGCGGCCGACCACACGCTGGGGCGCATCAACGCCGGCCACCGCATGTTCGCCTGGGGCGCCCTGCCCCTCGGTGCGCTCGTTGCCGGCCCCGTCGCCGAGCTCGCCGGCTTGCGGATCCTGTTCACGTTGACGGCGATCGGCACGCTTGTGCTGGCTATCTGGGCCTGGCGGGGCTTCTCCACACTCGACCCCACGAGTGTCGCGTGAGGGCCTCGTGGCAACGCCGCGGCAGCAAACGGTACGACAGCGGCTGTCGCCTGATGCGCGGCTTTGTGGCTGGGGCCGATGGTGGCCCGCTGCACGTCCCCGCAAGGTCACTTCTAGTCATCAGGCGGCGAGGTCTGCCAACGCTCTCACGTCGGCGAGATCAGTGGCTGCTCAGGTCGATCGTGAGGATGAACACCACCGGGTGTGCGTCGCCGTGCTCGCCGCCGGTGTAGTTGTTCACGTACTGGTAGTCGATCCTTCCAGCGCCGCTTATCTCGTAATGGATCGTGCGGGACGCTCCCTCGAACTTCGGCTTGCCGGCCTTCCCTCGCAGGATGGTGGAGGAGTTGACCTTCGGTGGCTCACCGGGCGTGTTCGCGACGTGGTCGTAGAACTGGATGGCGCTCTCGAGGCCGACACGGTCGGGCAGTTGTTCCCATAGGTCGGCGAACCTGCGATGTACCAGGACCCGGTAGGCCGGCTTGTCTGGCGGCTTGCTGCCAGGTCGTGCTGCCGGCTGGTACGGCGAATAGGCGCCGGTCATCGGGGACGGGCGGCCGGCTCGAAGTCCTCGGCCGCAACCGTGCCAAGCAAGACTTCACGTCGGTCGGTGTCGGCCAGGGCCCGGGCGGTGTTGTGCCACTCGTGGACAGCCACGTCGAAGGCGGCGGTGTCCTCGTCGGAGTACACGTCTTCCAACGCCTCCCAAAGCTCAGCGAGACACTCGTCGCGGTCCTCGTCGTCCAGGTGCCGCAGCCAGCGGAGTTGGGCGGGCAAGCGGCCCTGCTCCGCAGCGTGCAGCCGCAGCGACCACTCAGCGACCAGCTGTTCCCGCTCGACCTGGTCGAGCCGTGTGAACACCAGCGCCGTGCCGTCGACGGCCCGTACCAGCGCCCGTGTGTGAGCTGCGGCGTCGAGCAGCTCCTTGCGTCGATCTTTGAGGTCGGTCGCCTGATAGATGGTCGACGACATCGCATCTCCTGATCACAAACATGGCCATTATCATGGTCACTACTGTACGTGTCGCACCCACCCCGGGGCAAGGGGTGAGCGGCACGCACACGGAAGGCTTGGTTGATCAGCCGCGTGGGGCGTGGACGTCACCGAGGAAGCGGTCGCCGCACAACAGCTCCTGGGCGGTAGGAAACGCCCGTGTTGCTGCGGATGGCACCGGGGGCGCTTCAGACCGTTGCGGGGGTGTCGTGGGGCCAGCCGAGCATGTCGAACAGCTTGGCGGTGGGCACGAGCAACCGGCGGCCGATCCGGAGGGTGGGGATCTCGCCCTTCGCGGCGGCGCGGTAGGCGGCGGAGCGGCTGATGCCCAGCAGCCGGCCGGCTTCGGGGATGGTCAGGGTCGGGGGCAGTCCGACGAGCGAGTCGGGACGGTCGATGGTGGGTTGCATGGGGTGCTCCTCGCGGTCGTGGTGTTCGGGGTGCTGTAAGGGACTGCCACGGCAGTCACCCGTTGTGTGACATCGGGATGCGGTTGCCGCACGGCTCGTCCTAAAGGAGTCCCCCTCGCGGCCTGCTGAAAGTGACAGGCATGCGCTGGTCGCACCGCCACCAGGTCGCATCGCGCAACCGCCAGATCGATGTTGACGACCTTGCTGTCGGAACCGGCTGACACGCCTGAGCACCCTCCGACACGCCTTCGCACCGGAGAGACAGAAACGCCTGGATCTTGCCGTTAGACTGGCTTGTGAGGCCGTTTTCGACGCTCGACACGAGTCGGCAACGGTCGCATCATCCGGCCATGAAGCGGCAACACAGACTGGCACTGGACCAGTGCGGCGGGCGTCCGGCCGGGCGATGTTGAACATCGGGCGGATGGCGCCGGGCCGGGCGGACTACTACCTCACCGCCGTCGCGAAACACGACGGGGTCGAGGGCTACTACCTCGCCCGCGGTGAAGAGCCCGGCCGGTGGCTCGGGACCGGCGCCGTGTCGCTCGGCCTGGCCGGGGAGGTGACCGGCGAGCAGCTACGGGCGGTGCTCGACGCCCGCCACCCGGACTCCG
>PWTE01000063.1 GCA_003563915.1 Nitriliruptoraceae bacterium | reverse complement strand
TTGCGCTCGTCGAGGTCGACGCGGTCGGCTGCGTTGCCGACCGTTGCTCGGAGTGTGCGACGCCGATGCTCGAAGCGACCGGTGCCGACGTCTTGGTCAGGTCTTCCGCCAGCCGTTCCGGCACTGAGGTCTTGCCGGAACGGATCGGACCGAGCAGGGCCATCGCAGTACGGGCCATCGAGCGGTGCGTGTCGCACGCGCCGGGCCCGTTCGAAGCGAGGTCCGGAGGCGTAGCAACCGGATTGCCGGCTCCCGCCGTGCCGCGAGCAGGTCGGTCGACTGCTCCCCGTGCAGGTACGCCAGAGGCGTACCGAAGACGTACGTCAAAACCGTCCCGACAATGCCAGTTGCGATTGGACGGCGAGCAGGTCGAACTGGCGACGCCCGACGCTCGACGCCCGAGGGCCGGGGCTCGAGGGCCGGGGCTCGAGGGCCGGGGCCCGAGGGCCGGGGCCTCACCCCGGGGTTGCGCGGGCGGTCTCCACCGCCCGGACCTGAGTCGGGGCCCGCCCGCCAGGCAGCACCACCCCGAAGATCGGACGCACCGTGGCGGTGCAGCCGACCGTGGCCTGATCACCGATCACCACGATCTCGTCGCAGCGCACGTCGGTGAAGCCCGGGTCCTGGGCCAGCGTCGCCAGTCGGGCGTCACGGCGCTGCAGGACCCGTTCGCCGACCACCTCGATGCGTCCCTCCTCGTAGAAGGCCCGCTCGTCGATCGCCGCGACCGCGTCGCGTGCGAGCCCGGCGGCCAGGTCCGACAGCCGCAACTGACCGAGGTGGACCACCGCAGCGTCGACGGACACCGCTGCCAGGCCGAGCAGGATCAGCACCGCGATGGGCATCAGCACCAACGTGCTGCCGGCCTCACCTCTCCCGGCGGTTCCAGTAGCGGCGCCGGGCGCGTCAGAAGCCACAGTCGACCTCACCGGCCAGTCCGGAGCGGTAGGGCTCGATGACTTCGCGGTGCTCGCCGACCACTTCAAACGTCGTCAGGCGCCGCTGGATGCCGGGCAGTACCAGCGCCGGCACCGACAACGCCACGCGCATGGTCACCTCCGCGCAACGCTCGAGGCGTAGGGCGCCGACCGGAGCGACCTCGGCGCGGGCCGGGTCGATGCCGTGCCCGGCGAGCGCGGTGGCCGCCGCTTCCCGGGCTGCGTCGAGCGCGGCGGCCGTACCGTCAGCACTGTCGGTGGCGGTGGCGGCCCGCACGGCCTCACGCGCCGCCGCCGAGGTTGCGAAACGCGCGTCGACCACCGCCCACAGGTTGACGATCAGCAGGGTTCCGAGCACGAAGATCAGCACGCCGAAAGCCAGCGACTCCGCCCCGGCAACGAAACCGTCCTCGGCAGCCGCCCGGCGGTTCACGGTCGCGGCTCGCGGGCCACCACCACGGTGCGGTCGATCGGCGGACGTCCGAGCCCCTGTCCGAACCCGTCGAGCAGACGGGCCGGGCTCGGTGCGGTGACCCGTACCTGGAGTTGGCCAGACTGCTCGCCGCAGCCCACCTCGACACGCTGGCCATAGGTGCCGAGCAGCCCGCGGACCCGCGCATCCACCTCGGCGCAGCCGCCTCCACCCTCGGCAGCACCCCAGCGGGCTGCCTCGAACGCGGCGGTGGTCACCGTCGAGGTGGCATACAGGTGCACCAGCGTCTGGCTGGCGAGCAGGAGGAACCCGAGGAAGATCGCGACCCCGAACACCGTGGAGATGGGTCCCGATCCCTCCTCGGAGCACAGCACCTAGCTGCCGATCTGCCCCACGAGGTCATCGGTGGTTTCAGCGACCGACGTGAAGGTGTTGCTGAACGCGATCCACATCGCCACCCCGATGAAGGCCATGATCAGTACCGCGATGGCAGCCGAGATCACCCCTTCGCCACGCTGGTCGGTACGGAGCCTCATGACGAGGGAACGGAACGGATTGAAGGAATTGGTCATGGCTTGTTGACCCCTTGATGACGGCAGCGGACATCGATCCCCGCGCAGCCCGGGTGGTGCGCTCCGAAACCGTGGTGGCGACCGCCGGGTCAGGCGGTCCCCGTCGGACCGACGAACGTCATCGTAGCAGTGCGCTCACCCGGAGCGCACCCACGCCCACTATCTGTGGACAATGAGGGGGCGGATTCACAGGAAGCCCTCGAGGGCCGTGGTGAACGGGATCGCGATGAAGATCACACCAGGCAGTAGCGTGGCGACCGTGACGGGGATCCAGACCTGCTGACCGCGCCGCTCCATGGTCTCGATCAGGTCGCGCTGCACGTCACGGCGGATCGAGCGTGCCTCCTCGGCGATCAGACGCCCGAGGTCGCTTGCCTGCCGGTTGAGGCCGAGCACCGCCACGAAGCGCTCCACGGCCACGACGTCGGCCAACTGCGCCCACTCCTCGAGTGCCTGCTCCTCGGCGACCCCCTGCCGGATGCGGCTGAGCACCCGGCGCAGGTCCGCGGCGATCGCGCCCTGGCCACGGTTGGCGACCCGCTCGAGGGCGCCGACCAGCGAGAACCCGGCACCGAGCAGCATCGCGACCTGCTCGGCCACCACCGGCAGCTCGAGACGAACCGAACGCTTCCACCGGTCGGAGGCGGTGCTGACCTGCTGTTCGAGCACCAGGAAGGCCAGCAGCATGCCCCCGAGGGTGAACAGCAACCCGACCGCCACCGTCCGGCCGACCGCAAGCGTGAGCAGGCCCCCGATCCCGAGCCCTGCCAGCGACCAGCCGACCTGCCGCACCCGGAACCCGGTGACGTCCACCTCGGCATGCACCCGTCGCAGCCGGCGGTCGAGATCCTCACTGACCCCGAACAGCCGCGAGAAGCGGGCCCCGAGCAGCTGTGCGACCGGACCGACGGCCTCCGCGAACGACTCCACGGACAGCAGCCCGGAGCGGGTGCGCACGCCGGTCCCGCCGGGAACGTAGGGCGCGAGCCGCTCGGCCAGCGGACGGCGGGAGAACCACCGCAGCTCGGCGAGCAGCAGGGTCAGCCCGAGCCACATCGTGATCGCCGCGAATCCCAACCACCAGCTCATGCCGGCCTCCCGGCCTGGGACCGCCCCGGAGCATCCTGGACCTGCTCGCTCGAACCCACGAACACCCGCTCCTCCTCCGGCAGGCGCATGAGCCGACCGGCCCACAGCCAGCACACCCCCATCAGTGCGAAGGCCACCAGGATCAGGGCCTGACCGCGACCGGTGGCGTACGCGGCCCGACCGTCGCCGATCGCCAGACCGACGACCGCCATGCCCACCGGCACCACCAGCACGAACAGCCGCGCGAAACGCACCCCGGCCTGCTTGGCCTTGGCGTCCTTACGACCCTGCAGGTCCATGATGCGGTCGTCGATCAGGGCACGCAGACGCTGGTCCACGTCGGTCCCGCCGACCTCATGGGCGATGAGCAGCGTCTCGCACACCGCATCCGCGGTGGGGTCGGCCAGCTGGCTCTTGAGCACGTCGAGGGTGCGGTCGAGGTCGGTGGAGATCAGCCACTCACGCTGTGCGGCCGCGAAGGCGGGACGCATCTCCTCTGGCCCGCGCAGCCCGACCGTGAGCAGCGACTGCGGGATCGACCGTCCGAGGCTCACGACCTGCAGGCGGATCTCCTCGAGCATCCGCGGCCAGGTCTCACGGGCGAGTTCGCGCCGCGCCCGGCGCCGGCTACGAGCCGAGGCGATCGGAATCCCGGCCGCCACCAGACCGACGGCCAGCGAGGCCCACATCCCGCCGTACACGACGTAGCCGGCAGCCGACGCAACCGTGAACAGCACCACTTCGACGGCCAGGAACTCTCCGACCCGGACCCGCTCGAGGCCGGCCTGCACGAGGAAGTCAGCCAGGCGCGGCCGCCGCGACCGGGACCCGGCCAGCCGGCCTGAACCCGGACCCAACCCGTGGAAGCCCAGGACCAGCGCGGTGTAGAGCAGGTAGGTCCCGTACCCGGCCATCACCGCCAGCAGGAACGCACTCAGGCCCCGGCTCACGGCACCACCTCGAGGTCCCGACCACCGGGGTCGAGCAGGGCCCCGAGGTCCTCCCCGGCCGCAGCGAACGCCTTCGCGCACCGCACCGGCACCTCACCGGTCCACCGCAGCGCCGTATCGGGGCCGGCCCGGTCGAACAGTTCGGTGACGGTGAACACGGTGCCCGCCTCACCGGCCTGCTGGTCCTCGATCGCGATGACCTGGTTGACCACCGGCACGCCGTCCACCCGGTGGGCATGGACCACCACGTCCACGGCCTCGCTGACCAGCGCGTTGAGCGCCGCCATCGGCAGCTCGGAGCGGGTGTCGGCGAGCTGGCAGATGAACCGCAACCTCGACAACGCCTGACGGGCCGAGCCGGCATGGATGGTCGTATAGCCCTTCACCCCCGACGACAAGGTGAGCAGCAAGGGCAGCGCTTCGCGATCTCTGACCTCCCCGACGATGGCCACGTCGGGCGCCATGCGCAGGAACCCGGCGACCAGCCGACGCAGGTCGATCTCGGGCCGGTCGGGACGTGGCGAGCGGGTCTGCATCGAGGCGACGTTGGGCAGCGGGACATCGACCTCGAAGACCTCCTCGGCGGTGACCACCCGCAGGCTCGGGTCGAGCTCCGCGGTGCAGCACGACAGCAGAGTGGTCTTGCCCGACCCGGGGGGTCCGGCGAACACGATGGACAGCCGGGCGCGCACCGCCGCGCGGAGGAACGCCGCGACCTGTGCGGTCATCATGCCACGGTCGACGAGCTCGTCGAGCTGGTGGAAGGCGACCCCTGTGAAGCGACGGATGTTGACGATCAGGTGCCCGCCGCGCCCGATGTCGCGGTGCACGATGTGCAGCCGGGCACCGGAGTCGAGCTGTGCGTCCTGGAGTCCCTCGGACGGGTCGAGCTTGCGGTGGGAGGTGGACGCGTCATCGAGGATCTTGGTCAGGGTCCGCACGACGTGGGCATCGTCGTGGAACGCCTCGTCGTGATAGCCGGACACCCCCCTGTGGCGCTTGACGAAGATCTGATCGGGAGCGTTGATCATGATCTCCCAGACGTCCTCGTCATCGAGCAGCGGCTGCAGGGGCCCGTAGCCGAGCAGGTTGCGCCGTGCCCGCTCGATCACGAGGCCGGGGTCCGGCAGGTCGTAGGCGCGGCGCCCGTGCTTGTGGTCGAGGGACCACCGTGCAACCTCGTCCTCGAGCATGTCCTGCAACCGCTCGGCGGAGGCCGCATCGTCGAGGTCGAGCGTCTCGTCCTTGGCGCGGGCGAGCACCGCCCGCTCGACCTCGGCCAGCGGAGACTCGAAGGCGGCGGATGCACTCACGAGGCCTGCTCCTCACCGGTCGGGTCGTCGGGATCGTCCACGTCGGTCGGGTCGACCAGCCGTCCGAGGCTGCCAGGCACGACCCGTTCAGGCTCTGCAGGCGCCGCCGCGGCGGGCTGCCCGGCCCGCTCGATGACCGCGGTGACGGCGCGTGCCAACCGCGCAGGCAGGGGTGCGGGCAGCGCGACCCCGTCGCGCAGCGCCGCGTCGACCGGCCGGGACGGCAGATGGATCGCCGAGGGCAGCGCGCTGACCGACACCCGGGACGCGCCGCCAGCGAGTGCCGCGAGGGCCGCAGTCTGCTCAGCGCGCACCCGGGCGCGGCGCGACGCACGGGTGAACACCGGCAGGACCCGGCTGGCGGGCACCCCGGCACCCACGACGTCGCAGATGGTGCGCACCAGTGCGTGGGTCCCCTTGGTCGACCCTTCGCCGACCACCACCACCGCCGCGGAGCGGGCCACCGCCGCCCGGGCCAGCAGATGACGCTCCTCGACGTCGATCGAGCCGGTCTCGGCCTCGCCCTCGAGATCGGCTTCGACGTCAGCAACGACCACGTCCACGCAGTACTGCAGGGAGTCCAGGGCCGCCCCCAGAGCACGGGCACGCAGCGCGACCCAGTGGTGCGAACGGCGCAGACCCAGCAGCAGACGGTAGCCCCGGTCGGCCACCTCGAAGGTCTGGTCGAGCACCGTGGCCCGCGTCGGGCTCCCACCCCGGTGGGCCTCGACCAACTCCTGCAGTCCCGGGACCAGCACGTGGGAGTCGTGCAGCATGGCCTGGTCGGCGTTACGGCACAGGTCGGCGAGCAGGACGCTCAAGGGACGGCCAGCGCCGGAGCCCTGCTGGGCAGTCGAGATCGCGCGCCCCCGACGCTCACGGCGGGATCGGGGTACCCGGCCCTCACCGGCGGCCAGCCCCTGCGCCAATGCGATCGCAGCAATCGACGCACCGGTCCCACCCGGACCCGTCACGGTGACCAACGAACCGCGCGTCGGCGGTGAGGCCGACGGATCAGGATCGGAGACCGGAAGGCTCGCATCGCGGATCGGTCGCGAGGTCGCAGCCAGAACCTCAAGCAACTCGTCGCGGCCGAACGGCGGGTGCAGCATGCCGGCGGCACCCAGCGCAAGCCAATCACGACCGGAACTCGCCGCCTCGACCACGAGCACCGCACAGCCGAGCTCGGTGGCCGTAGCGATCAGATCGCGGTCGAGCCCAGGCAGGCCGGCGTCGACCAGCACGGCCGAAAAAGCCCGCTGTGAGCGCAGCCGGGCACGCAACTCCTCCACCGACACGCAACGGATGAACTCAGCCGGGAGCACCGCTGCGGCCGCCCACTGGCCCACGATCCGGAACCACTCCGCTCGGGCCGGGGCGAGCCCGAGCAGGACGTAGCGCTCACGCATCACGGGACCTCGTCGCCGCGCAGCCCGGCGCGGTCGGGCTCGGGTCCCGGGTCCATCGGCGAGGGCTGGTAGGCCTCGGGCGCCGGACCGATGCGACCCGCCTCACCGGTCGAACGGGCGACGACCACCTCGGCGGTCTGTACCGCATGAACCAGCGCCTGCACCGAACGAGGGTCGGAGACGGCCACGGTCAGGACCAGCTCCGTGCGGCCCGAGCCGCCCAGCCCGCTTCCGACCTCGCCGCCGACCGCCAGTACCGGCACGCCACGCAGCACGTACGCGGTGTAGCCCTCGCCGAGCCGGTAGGTGGCCAGCACGTCGATGCGCTCGCCCACTCGGACCGCCCCGTCGAGGGCCGCGGAGCTCGCGATCGGGAACGACACGGTCTCCGCGTCGGGTACGCCACCGTCGGCAACCACCACGCTGCGGGTCAGCAGCTCACCTGGCGCCAGCGGCGCGACCACCTGCCGCCCGATCAGCGACGAGGCGTCTTCGAGCAGGAAGGTGCGCTCCGCGAGCTCCGGCGCGAGCTCGAGGGCTACCGCCTCGAACCGGGCACTGATCGCGTCGGCATCCGAGAGCCGGGTGCCCGGCAGCACCTCGGTGCTGGCGACCAGGTAGCGCGTGTCCGGGTCGGACCGGGCATCGAGGTAGGCCCCGTAGACCCCGACGATGGAGGCCGTCAGCAGCAGTGCGCCGACCACGGCCCGGCCGGCCGGGAGCCGACGCAGCCGGCGGATGGACCGCGCCGGCGGGTCCGACGGCGCAGCCGGGTCGCGCTCCGGACGTGCCGGGTCGGCCCCGAGTTCCGTCAGCGACTGCGATGACGACCGCACCATGCCCCCCTTTCTGAACGCCCGCGCGCCCACGTCGTGGATGCTAGCCCGCCCGAACGGAACGGATCCGGTGCTCATCCACAGGCTGACCGCACGGAGCCGTCGTGTGGAGTACAGCGAGGTAACCTGTGAACGTCTTGGAGGCGCGGACATGGAAGCAAACGACATCACCTGGCTCAGTACGCGGGAGGCCGCCCGCCGGCTGGGCCTCACGGCCCGGACCCTGTACCGGCTCATCGACAACGGTGAGCTGCCTGCGTACCGCTTCGGTCGGGTGATCCGGCTGCAGGCGACCGAGGTGGACGCGTTCATCGAGCAGGCCCGCATCGCACCGGGGACGCTCGAGCACCTCTACGCGGACGGTGGGTCCGACACCGACGAGCCGGAACGGTCCCAGACCTCGATCGACGAACTCTGACGCCGGCGTCGCGCTCACCATGGAGCGTCCACGATCACCTCGACGACCGCGGAGACCGGCAGGAGTACGGTGGCCGGATCGCCGAGGGTCAATCGCAGGCTGAGCACGTCCTCGCCGATGGCCACCGGCTGTCCGCGCAGCGGCTCGGGCACGTCACGCAGCACCACGGTGAGCGCGCGACGCTGCTCGACGTGCCGATCGAGGGCATCAGCGAGCGTACGGTCGCCAGGCGGGGGCCGGTCGCCGGTCGCCGATCCGAGGCGCTGCCGCGGCTCGGGCCGTACCAGGCGCACGGTGTCGAGCGCGACCAGCACCAGCCGATCCTCCCCGCTGCTCAGCGCGAGGTGGTCGGTGGCCACTCCGATCAGTGCTCCGCGGTGCCGACGTCCCGACGCTGCGGTGACAGCGACCTCGACCCCCCGCTCGGCCAGGTCGTGCAGGGCGCCCAGCCAGGTCGCGGTGCGCTCGGCCCGCTCGAGCCGGGCACGGGACTCCGCCCGGCTGCGCAGCGCCTCCTCGTGGGCAGCGTCGTCGGCCAGTTCGACGTACGGGTCGCGGGGCGGTGGACGCTCGATCATCGCACGGCGCTCGTGTTGTCGACGGCCGCGGCGTCAGCCGTGGTGTCGGAGGTGGTGTCGGAGGTG
>PWTE01000016.1 GCA_003563915.1 Nitriliruptoraceae bacterium | reverse complement strand
TCCTCCAGCAGCTCCTGCAGGCCTACGGTGGTCCGGACCGGCTGGCGCTGCCCTTCCGCCCGGGCTACTCGATGTACCCGGAGCTGTGCCGCACGTCACTGACCAGCAGCATCGAGGTGGATCTGGACGACCACTTCGAGCTGAGCGCGGCCGTCGCCGCTGAGGCCGTGGCGACGCACGACCCGGACCTGGTCCTGCTCCCGAGCCCGAACAACCCCGTCGGCACGCCGGTCGACCACGCCGCGATCCGGGCGCTGCACGATGGCTCGCGGGCGCTGATCGTCGTCGACGAGGCCTACATCGAGTTCGCCGATGAGCACCACAGCGCCCTGCCGCTGCTCGACGAGCTGCCGCGGCTGGTGATCGTGCGGACCCTGTCGAAGGCGTTCCGGTTGGCGGGGCTGCGGCTGGGTTACCTGCTCGGGCCGCCCTGGGTGGTGGACGACGTGCAGAAGGTCCGGCTGCCCTACCACCTCGACGCCATCACGCAGGTCGCGGGCATCGTCGCCGTCGAGCAGGAGGCGGCCTTCCTCGACCACCGCAGACGCGTTGCCGAGGAGCGCGACCGGGTCGCCGCCGCCCTGGCCGAACGCGACGAGCTGGAGGTGTTCCCGTCGGTCGCGAACTTCGTGCTGGTGCGCTCGGGCGTCCCCGACCTGTTCGGGAAGCTGCTCGAGCACGGCGTGCTGGTCCGCGACTTCTCCTCGAAACCACGGCTCGACGGGTGCGTGCGTGTCACGATCGGCACCGTCGGGGAGAACGACGAGTTCCTGGCGGCGATGGACGCGGCCCTCGACGCCGTGTGAGCGCCGCCTACCCTTGGCGGTCACGTCGCAACCCCTGCATCCTCCACCGCCACCTGAACGAGAAGGACCACCCGTGAGCACCCGCGTCGGTCGCGTCGCGCGCGACACCAAGGAGACCCGCATCGAGGTCGAGGTCGACCTCGATGGCAACGGGACCACCGACATCGCGACGGGCATCCCCTTCTTCGACCACATGCTGGATCAACTGGGGCGTCACGGTCGCCTGGACCTGACGGTGAAGGCGCAGGGCGACCTGGAGATCGACGGGCACCACACCGTCGAGGACGTCGGCATCGCGCTCGGGCAGGCGCTCACCGAGGCCTGGGCTGAGCGCACCGGCGTCGAGCGGTTCGGGGATGCGACCGTCCCGATCGACGAGGCGCTGACCCGGGTGGCGATCGACCTGTCCGGTCGTCCATATCTCGTGTGGGACTGCGAGGTCCCGATCGAGGTGATCGGCACGACCTTCGAGACCTCGCTGGTCAAGCACTTCTTCGAGTCGATCGTCGCCAACGCGCGGATCACCCTGCACGTCCACAACCTGTCGGGCGACAACACGCACCACACCTTCGAGTCGGTGTTCAAGGCGTTCGCCGTCGCATTGCGTCGTGCGGTCGCCGTGACCGGTACGGGCACGCCGTCGACCAAGGGTGTGCTGCAGTGACCGACGCGCTGCGTGTGGCCGTCGTCGACTACGACGCCGGCAACGTCCGCTCGGCCAAGCGCGGGTTCGACGCTGCGGGCGGGGAGGCGTTCATCACCCGCGATCCCGACGAGGCATCCGGAGCGGATGTGCTGGTGGTCCCCGGTGTCGGGCACTTCTCGTCCTGTCTGGCCCAGATGCGCCGTTCCGGGTTCGAAGGCCTGCTGCGCGACTGGATCGCTGCTTCCCGGCCGGTGTTCGGGATCTGTGTCGGGATGCAGCTGTTGTACGAACGTTCCGAGGAGGGCGATGAACCGGGGCTCGGGCTGCTCCCCGGGCACGTCGAGCGGTTCCCCGCCGGCGCGCGCATCCCGCACCTGGGATGGGACCTGGTCCACGCAGCCGACCACGCCGGCGACGATCCGCTGCTCGACGGGGTGGCGGGGGAGCGGCTGTACTTCGTCCACTCCTACTACGCGGTCCCGCGCGACGAGGAGCACGTCGTCGGACGGTGCGCCTACGGCGGGGTCGACTTCCCGTGTCTGGTGCGCGAAGGCAGCGTCGTGGGGACCCAGTTCCACCCGGAGAAGTCCGGTCCCGTCGGTCACCGGCTCCTCGCGAACTGGCTCGCGGCGGTGCGCTGACACGGTGCGTTGACGCGGTGGTCTGAGGCGATGGGTCGGACGGTGCTGGTCAGATCCCGGTCGCGATCCTCCGGCCGCTGAGCGGATCGAACAGGTGCAGGCGGTGAGGATCGACCACCGGCCACACGGAACGGTCGAGCTCCGGGCCTGGCGGGTCGACCATGGCGATCAGCTTGCGGCCGGTGGGAGCTCGCAGGTGGAGCATCACCTGGGCGCCCATGAACTCCCGATGCACGACGCGGAGCCGCTCGTTGGGCCCCTGCGAACGTGGGTGCAGTTGCAGATGTTCGGGCCGCACCCCGAGCACCACCGGCTCGCCGACCCGGCGGCTCACGTCGGTGTCCCAGGTGGTCTGGCTGAAGGGCTCTGCGCGGACCGTCGCGCGACCGTCGGTGCGGGTGACGATGCCGTCCAGCAGGTTCATCGGCGGGCTCCCGAGGAAGCCGGCGACGAAGGTGGTCGCGGGTTCCGCGTACAGCTCGGCGGGCGGCCCGATCTGGGCGAGTACGCCGCCGTCGAGCACCGCGATGCGGTGGGCCAGGGTCATCGCGACCCGTTGGTCGTTGGTGGCGACGACCAGCGTGATGTCGTAGCCCTCCTGCATCCGGACCAGCTCACGCACCACGTCCGATCGGCGGACCGGATCGATCCGCGCCAACGGTTCGTCCATGAGCAGGACCGATGCGCGGCGGACCAGGGAACGGGCCACCGCGACCTCGTGACGTTCGCCGGCCGAGAGCGTCCGGGGGCGGCGAGGCAGGAGGCTACGGAGCGAGAACGCGCGGGTCTCGGCCTCGACCCGCTGTTGCACCTCCTCCCTGGGGGTGTGGCGCAGACGCAGGGCGAAGCTGAGGTTCTCCTCCACGCTCAGGTGGGGCTGCAGGCTCGCTCGTTGGTCGACCAGCGCGACGTGGCGGTCACGGGGTGGCGTGGCGGTGACGTCCCGGTCGCCGAGGTGGATCTGGCCGGACGAGACGGTCTCGAGCCCGGCGATGGCGCGCAGCAAGGTCGTCTTGCCACTCCCGGATGGGCCGAGTACCACCAGTCGCTCGCCGGACGCGATGGTGAGGTCGAGCTGCCCGAGGAGCCGCTGCTCGTCGCGGGACACCGTGAGCTCGGAGAGGGCGATGCTGGTCATGTGACAGTGTGACCCGCTGGCGGAGGTCTGTCAGCCACCCGTCTACCCTCGGGGCTCGGATCCCGTGCTGTCCCAGGAGTTCGACGTGTTCACCCTCTACCCGGCGGTCGACATCAAGGACGGGCGTGCCGTACGCCTCACGCAGGGACGCGCGGACGAGGAGACCGTCTACGACCAGGATCCGGTGGCGGCAGCGCAGGCGTTCGCCGACGCCGGGGCCGAGTGGCTCCACGTCGTCGACCTCGACGCCGCGTTCACCGGCGAGCCCTGCAACCGCCACCTGATCGAGCGGATCGTCGCCGGGACCGGCTGCCGGGTGCAGGCGTCGGGTGGGGTCCGCACCCTCGACGACGTCCAGGCGTCGCTCGGCTACGGCGCCGAACGGGTCGTGATCGGCACCATGGCGCTGAAGGATCCGGGGTTCGTCACGCGAGTCCTGGACGCCGTCGGGCCCCGGATCGCGGTCGGGTTGGATGCCAGGGGGACCGTCCTCCAGGCCCGTGGGTGGACCGAGGAAGCTGGTGACCTCTTCGCGGCGCTGACGACCTTCACGGAGATAGGCGTGCCACGGTTCGTCTACACCGACGTCGCGAAGGACGGGATGCTCCAGGGCCCGAACGTCGAGATGCTCCGCAAGGTGGCGGACGCCACCACCGCGCACGTCACCGCGTCGGGAGGCGTCAGCAGCCTCGAGGACCTGCGCGAGCTGGCAGGCTGCCACCAACGGGTGGACGCCGCCATCGTCGGCAAGGCGCTGTACAGCGGGGCGTTCACGCTGGAGGAGGCGCTCGCCACGGTCGCGGAGCTTGCGCGGTGAGCGACCCACTGGCCGAAGACCGCGCAGCACCGCCCAGCGACACGCAGGAGGAGGGCCTGGCGGTCCGCGTGATCCCCTGCCTCGACGTCACCGAGGGAAGGGTCGTCAAGGGCGTGAACTTCGTCGACCTCCGTGATGCCGGTGACCCGGTCGAACTGGCCCGTCTCTACGACGCCGAGGGTGCCGACGAGCTCGTCTTCCTCGACATCACCGCCTCGAGCGATCGGCGCGACATCATGATCGACGTGGTCGCGCGTGTGGCCGATGAGGTCTCGATCCCCTTCGCGGTCGGCGGCGGGATGCGCACCGTCGACGACGCCCGCCGGATGCTGCACGCCGGCGCCGACCGGATCGCCTTCAACACCGCGGCGGTGCGACGGCCGGAACTGTTGACCGAGTCGGCGGAGGCGGTCGGGTCGCAGTCGGTGGTCGTCGCCGTGGATGCGCGACGGCGTGATCCCGACGAGCCCAACGCCGGCTGGGAGGTGACGATCCACGGCGGACGGACGCCGACGGGACAGGACGCGGTCGCCTGGTGCGCGCGAGCTGCTGAGCTGGGCGCTGGCGAGGTCCTGCTCACGTCGATGGATCGGGATGGCACCAAGGCCGGGTTCGACCTGCCGTTGCTGCAGGCGGTCACCTCGGTGGTGGACGTACCGGTGATCGCGTCGGGAGGGGCGGGGACGGCCGACCACCTCGCGGAGGGTGCGCTGGTCGGTGGTGCCTCTGCCGTGCTGGCGGCGTCGATCTTCCACTTCGGGGAACTGCGGATCAGCGAGGTCAAACGGGACATGGCGGAACGGGGGGTCGTCGTTCGCCAGGTCGTCTCGGTGCGCTGACCTGGTCAGCGACCACGCGTGCGCCGGGTGATCCAGGCGAGGCGTTCCCAGGGGCCGAGCTCGCGGGGATCGACCTGGTCCTCGCCGGTGACCTGGTTCGCTGCGGCCTGGAGCAGGGCGGCGAGCGCCACGTCGACATCCGCGCGAGCACGCGACGGCAACTGATCCATCCCGCAGCTCGCACACCGGGTCATCGGCAGGTCGAAGCGCAAGGTCGTCACGGGGAGACCCTCCGGGGTGACCGTCACCGCGCGCACCGTCCGACGCCCCGGCATCGTGAGCGGTGCCCGGCACCCGCGGCAGCGATCCGGACGTAGCCACGCCTGCCGAGCCACCGGCAGGGTCTCGCGCGCTGCGGTCCGTGCCGCGTGTCCCAGTGCGGTCGGCACCGAGACGTGGCCACAGTCGCAGTGGTCGACGGTGAGTCGCTCGCCGTGGACCGCGACGGAGGCGGCGCTGATCTCGGCCGTGACGTGGTGGCGGCTCAGGGCGTCACGCGTACACGCCGGGCAGTGCCCGGTCGGGGAGCCCTCCGAACCAGGTGCGTCGACCGTCAGTCCTCCACACGGTCGAGGATGCGATCCTCGAACTGGCGCTGGCAGAACTCCTCGTCCCCGGTCTCCTCGACGCACTCGATGAACTCGGTGAACTCACCCTGGAAGGCGCGGAAGAACTCCCCGCCGACGAGGAAGAGCCCTGAGGCGACCACGCCGATCGCCCCCGTGACGATGCCGGTGATCGCGGGTCCGCGTCCGCGGTTGACCTGCCGGGCCTTGCGGACCCCGATGATGCCGAGGACCAGCGCGGCGATCGCCACCACGAGCAGCAGCGCCCCGCCGGCACGGGACAGCACACCGACCCAGCTCATGACGATCGCGACGATCCCGAGGACCATCGCGACGATCGCCAGCGGGTTGCTGCCCTGGGCCGCGGGTGTGCCACCCGCAGGTGCCGCAGCCGGGAAGCCTCCGGTGCTTCCGGGACCGTAGCCCGGGGCGGGAGGCTGGCCGGTCGCGAAGGGTCGCGCCTGCGGTCCGCCAGGTCCATCAGGACGTGGGGCGGACGAGGGAGCGGGGCCAGCCGTGCTCGGCGAGTCCGGCTCGATGGGTGGCATCGCCGGTTCCGTCGCGGCGGAACGATCAGCGTCCGCGGACGTCTCCGACGCACCACCCTGGTCGCGCGAGGACCCATCGGCGAGGTCCAGCGGATCGGTCGTGGCGACGCCCTGGTCGGCGACGTGTTCGGTCCACCGCTCACCGTCCCAGTAGCGGTGTTCGTGGCGGCCGGTCGGGTCGGGATGCCAGGCGGCAGGGGAGCTCACGGTGGCCTGCTCCTCGCGGGAGGGGGAACGGACGCCACGGAACGTAACCCACGGTGTGTGAGTCAGCACGCGGCCAGCACCGTCCGCAGGGGTAGTCTCGCCGGCCGACCCGCGACGACCTCGGCGGCGACCGCCGTCACGACCACCACGAACACGATCAGGGGGCGAGCTCCCGGTGTTGACCGACGCGCAACGAGCGCTGCTCCGTTTCGACGATCGGGGCCTGATCCCTGTGGTCGTCCAGCAGCACGACACCGGCGAGGTGCTGATGGTCGCGTGGATGGATGAGCCCGCGATCGCCCGGACCCTGGAGGTCGGTGAGGCCGTGTTCCACAGCCGGTCGCGACAGGAGCAGTGGCACAAGGGTGCGACGTCTGGCAACACGCAACGGATCGTCGAGATGCGGGTCGACTGCGATGGAGACGTGCTGCTCCTGCTGGTGGACCAGCAGGGCGATGGCGTCGCCTGCCACACCGGTGAACGCAGCTGCTTCCACCGCGTCCTGCCCGGAGCACCCGGAGGTCCCGCGTCCGCAGCACCACCGCTCGCCGGTGGTCGACACCCGCCCCGATGACGACCTCCGTCCCGCTCGATGAGTGATCGACCGCAGCAGGAGACCACCACGGTGACCGTCCAGCCCTCCCGCGAGGAGTTCCTCCGCCACGCCGCCGACCACGGGGTCGTACCCGTCTGGCGGGAGGTGTTGGCCGACCTCGAGACGCCGTTGTCCGTGTACGCGAAGCTGCGTGGTGACGGTCTGAGCTTCCTGCTCGAGTCGGCGGAACACGGCGAGCGCTGGGGCCGGTACTCCTTCGTCGGCATCCAGCCGCAGCTGGTCCTGCGCGGTCGTGACGGGCAGGTCCACTGGGAGGGCGAGCCACCCGCCGCCGCCGCCGACGCCGCTGGGCCGCTGGACGCCCTGGCGAAGGTCACCGACGTGCTGCGCGCGCCCCACCTCCTCGACGTCCCTCTGCACGGTGGGGCGGTGGGCTACGTCGGCTACGACGCCGTCCGCGAGGTCGAGGACATCCCGGACACCGGCGACGACGACCTCGGCCTGCCCGACGTGACGATGATGTTCCCGCGACACGTCGTGGCGTTGGACCACCTCCGGCAGGTGATGACGGTGGTCACCAACGTGGTCACCGAGGACGCCCCAGAGGAGGACGAGCTGGCGGCGAGGTATGACGCGGCGGTCGCCGCGACCGACGCCCTGGTGGACCGGTTGGCGTCCGCGGCGCCGCCCCTGCAGCCGATGTCGCCGCCCGAGAAGGGCACGCCCGAGCCGGCACCGTCGAACCTCCAACCGGGGGAGTACGAGGCGATGGTGGAGGCGGTGAAGGAGTACGTCCGTGCGGGCGACACCTTCCAGACGGTGGTGAGCCAGCGGTTCGCGCTGGAGACCTCGGCGTCCGCGTTCGACCTGTACCGGGTGCTGAGGGTCATCAACCCGTCGCCGTACCTGTACCTGCTGGACCTGGGCGACACGCAGATCGTCGGATCGTCGCCGGAGGCGTTGGTCCAGGTCCAGGGCCGGCACGTGGAGACGTGGCCGATCGCGGGGACGCGCCCGCGCGGCGCCACGCCCGAGGAGGACCGTGCGTACGAGCAGGACCTGGTCGCCGACGCCAAGGAGCGAGCCGAGCACGTCATGCTCGTCGACCTGGCGCGTAACGACCTCGGCCGGGTCAGCGAGATCGGGTCGGTCACGGTGGCCGACATGCTGCAGGTCGAGCGCTACAGCCACGTGATGCACCTGACCAGTTCGGTGACCGGGACCCTGCGTGAGGACCTCGGGCCGGTCGACGTGCTGAAGGCGGTCTTCCCGGCCGGGACCGTGTCGGGGGCACCGAAGGTCCGGGCGATGGAGATCATCGACGAACTCGAGCCGACCCGGCGCGGGCCCTACGCCGGGGCGGTCGGCTACGTGGACCTGGCCGGCAACCTCGACACCTGCATCACGATCCGGACCGTCATCCTGCAGGGCGGCACGGCGTACGTGCAGGCGGGGGCAGGGATCGTGGCGGACTCCGTGCCGGTGCGCGAGGAGGAGGAGACGCGCAACAAGGCCGGGGCGATGGTCGCCGCGATCCGCGCCGCCGAGGCCCTCCACACCTGACCGGTACGTCGTGCCGGTCAGGCGAGCAGCAGCCGGCCCACCACCTCGGTCATGATCTCGGTGGTCCCGCCACCGATCCCCAGGATGCGGCTGTCGCGGTAGTGGCGCTCGACCTCGGTCTCACGCAGGTAGCCCATCCCGCCGTGGAGCTGGACCGCGTCGTCGACGACCGCGTCGCAGGCCTCGACGGCGGTGTTCTTGGCCATCGCGACCTCGCTGATCACGTCGTCACCGGCCAGCCACCGGTTGACCACCGCCCGGACGTAGGTGCGGGCGACGTCGGTGCGGCGCGCCATCTCCGCCAGCCGG
>PWTE01000032.1 GCA_003563915.1 Nitriliruptoraceae bacterium | reverse complement strand
CGTCGCGAAGCCGAACCGCTCCCCCGGGATGGCGAGGTCGTGCTCGTCGTCGGCAACGACCTGGAGGGACACGCCGGTGTCGGGGCCGCCCTTGTGCAGTTGCCCCGTCGAGTGCAGGTACCGAGGCCCGACGCCCAGCGTCGTCGCCACGCGGTAACGGTCACGCAGCACGATCCGTGCGGCTTCGAGCTGTTCGAGCCGACGGTCGGCCGGGTCCAGGTAGGCCTGGATAGCGAGGTAGTCGCCCGGCTGCACCTGCGCGAGCAGCTCGGCCACGTCCGCCACCTCGGGCTCGGTGACGCCCTCCTCCAGCGCCTGCTTGGCCGCCTGCTTCGCCGCCTCGACGTCCGGCTGGTCGAAAGGGTTGATGTTCAGCGCCGCGCCGACGAGCGCCGTCGCGATCTCCCAGCGCAGCACCTCGGCGCCGAGGTGGTCCGGGCCCCCGACCGGGATGTGGTAGGTCGGGTGCCCGGCCCGCGCCAGGGGGTCGAGTTGGGTCGGCGCCCCACCCAGGCTCACGAACAGCCGGTCGTCGCCGTACGCGTCAGCCGTCGCCAGTGGCTCCCCGACCACCGGAAGCAGACCGGTGCCGTGCTTGCCGGTGGACTCGGCGATCAACTGCTCGAGCCACAGCCCGAAACTGCCCAGGGACGGGTCGACCACCAGGGTCAGCTTGTCCCGGCCCGCGGCGGCGGCACCCGCAAGGATGCCCGCCAGCTGCAGGCCCGGGTGGTCGTCGTCAGGTACGCAGTCGGCACAGGCCGACAGCATGCGCCCGGCGTAGCGGAGCACCTCGCCGACGTCGGCACCGGCCAGCGCGGCGGGCACCAGCCCGAAGTGCGACAGGGCCGAGTAACGCCCGCCGATGTCGGGACGGTTGGCGAACACGGCTCGGAAGCCGCGCTCACGGCCCAGCTCCGCCAACGGGGTGTCGGGGTCGCTGATGACCGCGTAGTGCGACGGGTCCGGGGCACGGTCCCAGAACCACTCCAGCAGGGTGCGGGTCTCCGCGGTCGTCCCGGACTTCGACGAGGCGATGACCAGCGTCTGTCCCTGCGGCAGCGCCTGGGCGGTGCGCTCGATCGCCGCGGGGTCGATCGAGTCCAGCACGTGGAGCTCGACACCGTGCTCGAGGTTGCCCAGGACCTGGCCGGCGACCAGCGGGAACAGGCTCGAGCCGCCCATGCCGATGACCAACGCGTGGGTGATGCCGTCCGCCCGTACCTGCTTGACGAAGGTCTCGAGGTCGGCCACGTCATCGGCCAGCTCGCCCGGCGAGGTGAGCCAGCCCAGCCGGTCGGCGACCTCGGTCGGGTCGTCCTGCCACGCCGTGTGGTCCCGTCGCCACAGCCGGCCGGTCACGTCACGGCGTTGGAGATCGGCCGTGGCGTCGGCCACCTGTGGGGCGATCTCGCCGAGGTGGGCCACGGTCGGCTCGAAGCGTGAGGTCAGCGCCGCCACCTTGGTGCGGATGCAGCCGAGTAGCGCCTCGAAGGACGCGGTGAAACCGTCCCCACCGTCGCGCTGCAACTGCTCTCCCAGCGCGGTCAGGTCCAGGCCGACCTCGGCCGCCGCGCCCAGGACCTCCTCGGCAGCGGACGCATCGGGTTCGAGGACATCATCGACCTGCCCGTCGCGGGCGAAGGCGAACAACGTCACCTCCGGCATGGTGTTCACCGTTCCTGGAGCGGCGAGCTCACGCACGTAGTAGGTGTCGTCCAGACGGGGGTCCTTGGCGGAGGTGCTGGCCCAGAGCAGCCGTTGCGGTCGTGCGCCCTGTTCGGCCAGCTCCCGCCACCTCGCCGAGCGCACCAGCTCGTCGTGGGCGGCGAGCACCATCTGCGCGTTCGCGACGGCCACCCGGTTGTGCAGCTCGTCGGGTAGGCCCGGGTTCGCGGCCTTGTCGATGCGGGAGATGAAGAAGGACGCGACCGACGCGACCTCCAGGTGCTTGCCGCCGGCGCGCCGCTGTTCGAGACCGCGGAGGTGGGCCTCGGCGGCACGCCGCCACTGCTCGAGGGAGAACAGCAGCGTGACGTTGACGTTGATCCCGTCCGCGGTCAACGCCTCGATGACCCGGGCACCTGCGGCGGTCCCCGGCACCTTGACCATCAGGTTGTCGCGGCCGACGCGTCGGGCCAGCTCCTGGCCGAAGGCGATCGAGCCCTCGGCATCGTCGATCAGGCGCGGTGGCAGCTCCAGGGACACGAAGCCGTCGCCACCCTCGGTGCGCTCGTGGACGGAGGCCAGCAGGTCCGCCGTGTCCTGGACGTCCCGCACCGCCAAGCGCCAGAAGATGCGCTCCGGGTCGTCGACGCCCTCCCCGAGCGCACCCATGATCGCATGGTCGTAGTCGCGGCTCCCGGCGATGGCCTGTTCGAAGATGGTCGGGTTGGAGGTCACGCCGGTGACGGCGTAGTCGTCGAGGTAGCTGGCGAGGTCACCGCTGTCGATGAGCCCGCGCCGCAGGTCGTCGTACCAGATGCTCTGTCCGGTCGCGGCGAGATCGTGGAGAGGGTTCATGCTGATCGCTCCCTGCTGGCTGGGCGGTGATGTCGGGTTCGCGCGAGCCGGATCCGGCCCGCTTCGACCTCCAAGCTGCCGTCCCGACCTTTGAGCAACCTTCGGGAGGGCTCCAGCTCGGCGAGCTGCGGACACTCGCCCGGCTGGCCACAGGTTCACCAAAGGTCGGCCTGGCAGGCTCCTCCTGCTCGCTGCGAGCCACGCCCCCGATGGGTTCGCGGAGCAGACGTGAGTGGGCGTCACCGATCCAGCGGCCGGAAGTGGGCCCGGAGAGCGGATACCGATGATCTGGCAACGCGCAACCTCGCCTGTGGAGGGCAAGGCAGCGCACACCGATACGACGACCCAGGACGCGGCGTCGTCGCGCGCCGCGGCCAGCCAGGTCATCGCGGTGGAGGACGACCCGGCCGACCGTCGGCTGATCGAGGACGCCCTGATCAGCTACCCGGCCCCCATCGACGCGACGATCGTGGGTGACGGAGAACGTGCGATCGAGGCGCTGAGCGACCCTTCGACGTCGTTCGATCTGGTGCTGCTCGATCTCCACCTGCCGGGACGGGACGGTCGGGACGTGCTGGCGCACGTCCGCGCCCGGCACGGACCGACGCAGCTCCCGGTCGTCGTGCTCAGCAGCCTGGCGAGCGACACGGACGCCCTACGCTGCTACGAACTGGGCGCGAACGCGGTGGTCGCCAAGGCCTTCGACCTGGACGGTTTCCGGGACGTCGTGCACCGCATCCTGGCCTACTGGCTGGGTGTCGTCTCCTCCTCTGCAGACCCCGCGTGACACGGGTCTGCCCGCGACCGACATCGTCCGCTACGGTGAGATGCCACGTTGGGGCCAGGGCACGCGGCACGCGGCTGAGGGTGCGACCATGACCCAGACCCCGATCCTCCGACTGTTCGGGACCCTGCAGGTCGAGATCGACGAGCGGGTCATCGGGCCCGGGGACTTCGACGGGCTGAAACCGAAGCGCCTCCTCGAGCTCCTCCTGCTGTCTGAGGGGCGCCCCGTCACCAAGGAGCGCCTGGCCGACCTGCTGTGGCCGGACCATCCGCCCCGGAACGTCGGTGCGACGATCGAGACCTACGTCTCCGTCCTGCGGCGCACCCTGGGCCGTGACTGGGGACGCCGGCTGGTGCGCACCGAGGCCGAGGCGTACCGCTTCGATACCTCGCTGGTCACCCTCGACGTCCACCGGTTCACCGAGCTGCTCGACCGGGCCCGTCGCCTCGATCGCCGCCAGGCGCGATCGCTGCTCGAGGACGCGTTGGCACTCGTGCGCGGTGACCTTCTGGAGGACGAGCCCTACGCCGACTGGCTCGTGGAGCCACGCCAGCGCTACACCAGCGCGGTCCGCGACGCCCGCCTGGCTGCCGGGGAGGCGGCGCTCGCCGACGGCGATGTCGACACCGCACTCCAGCACGCGGAGCGGATCCTCGGGGGCGATCCCCTCGAGGAGCGCGCGAACCGTCTCGCGATGCTGTCCCACTACCTCGACGGGAACCGTCACGCCGCGCTGGACGTCTACGACCGGTGCCGCTCCGCGCTGGTGGAGGAGCTCGGTGTCGACCCGTCCGACGCCACCGAGGACCTGCACCGGGCCATCCTGCAGGACCGCTCCGCCGGCGAACTGGTCGCCGAGCACACCGGGGAGGCCTCAGCCGCACGCGCTGCGACCGGCGCGTCGGTGCTGCGCGGGCGGTCGATGCGGATCCTGCTGGTCGAGGACGATCCCGCCGACGCCCGGCTGATCCAGGAGGCGCTGCGTACGGGCAGCGTGACGATGGAGGTGGAGCACGTCCGTGACGGCGCGGCGGCGCTCGGGCGGCTCCGCGAGCAGGAGGACCACCCGGATCTCGTCCTGCTCGACGTCGGCCTCCCGGGACGTTCGGGACTCGAGGTGCTCGGGGAGCTGAAGGAGGATCCGCGGCTGCGTCGCGTCCCGGTCGTGATGCTGACCTCGTCCGCAGCCGAGGCCGACGTGGCGCGCAGCTACGACCTGCACGCCAACAGCTACCTCACCAAACCCGTCGATCTGGCGGACTTCGCCGGCATCGTGCGCGCGTTGGAAGCGTTCTGGCCGCTGACGGCCCGGCCGGCCGCATCGGACCCGGAGGCCTCGCCCCCCTGACCGGAGCTACACGTCAGACCGCTCCCGATCCGGCAGGGTGAAGGCGAAGGTGCTGCCTTCCCCCGGCCGTGAGTTCACCCAGATCCTGCCGCCATGGCGTTCGACCACCTTCCGGCAGATGGCCAGGCCGATCCCGATCCCGTGCCGGTGCTGATCGTCCTGCGCCCGTTCGAACACCGTGAATACCCGTTCCTGGGAGGCCTCGTCGATGCCGGTGCCCTGATCGGCGACCTCGATGCGCCAGGCGTCGGGCTCACGATGGGCGCTGATGTGGACCCGCGGCGGATCACCTGGTGTCGGGAAGCGCAGCGCGTTGCCGACGAGGTTCTGCAGGACCTGCCCGAGCCCCGATCCGTCACCGACGATCGTCGGCAGCGGATCGTGGGTCACCTCCGCGTTCGTCTCGTCGATCTGCGCCGCCAGTACCCGGCACGTCCGTTCCGCGACCAGGTCGAGATCGACCTCCGAGAGCTCCGGGCGATGCTCCCCGACCTGCGCGAACGCCAGCAAACCATCCAGCAGGGTACGCAGCCGCGTCACCCCTTCCTCGAGGTGGCCGAACAGCTCGTCCTGCTCGCCGTCGAGCTGGTCGCGCAGGTCGCGGTGCAGCATCTGCGAGTACGTCGAGACGGTACGTAGCGGCGCGGAGAGGTCGTGGGCGACACCGAAGGCGATCTGGCTGATCTCGGCGTTGGCCTGCTCGAGATCGGCGAGGGTCTGCTCGAGGCGCTGCTCGGCGAGCTTGCGGGCGGTGATGTCCTCGACGATGGAGCGGCTCGCGACGATGTAGCCGTGCTCGTCGGTGACCGGGGTCACCGACAGGCTGGCCCAGATCGACCGTCCATCGGCCGCGACCATCTCCAGCTCCTCGCCCCGGATCTCCTCGCCTGCCTGGTAACGGGAGAGGACCTCATGGGCGCGGGGCAGACCGTCGGGACTGTCCGGGTGGTAGAGCTCCAGGACGGAACGACCGAGGAGCTCGTCGTAGCCCAGGAGTTCGCGAGCCCGTTCGTTGGCCAACCGGATCCGGCCATCCGCATCGACGGAGAAGTACGCGAAGGGGGCGCGTTCGTACAGGTCCCGGTAGCGCTGCTCCGCCCCGCGCAGTTCGGCCTCCATACGCCGGCGTTCGCGGACATCACGGATGCTGGCGAGCACCCACTCCCGTCCGCCGACCGTGACCCACGACGCTGCGATCTCACAGGGCACCAGCTCCCCGTCTCGTGCCTGACAGCTCAGGGCATCGGTCCGCGCGACGCCATCGCGTCGGAGCCGCGAGACGAACGCACGGAACTCGGGCACCTCGTGGGCGTGGATCTGCGACGGTGCGAGCTCGACGAGTTCGTCGTACGGGTAGCCGAGCACGTCGCAAGCGCTGGGGTTGGCCTCGAGGACCTGGTCGGCGAAGGGGTCGAAGATGATGATGGCGTCGTGCGAGGACGCGAAGATCGCCCGGAAACGGCGTTCATCGGCCAGCTGCCGGGCCTGTTGCTCCTTCTCCTCGGTGACGTCGACGATGTAGCCGAGGAACCCGCGCAACCGCCCGTCCTCGTCGATGAGGGGTGCCGGCCAGACGCGGGCCTGGAAGCGGGTGCCATCCCGGTGCTGGCGTTCTCCCTCGACGTAGCCGCCGATCTCCTCGCCGGAGAGCGCCTTCTCGCGCAGTTCGGTGAACCGCTGCTGTTCCTGCTCGGGGACGACCCCGAGGTCGAGCAGCGACCGGCCGAGCGCTTCCTCCCTGGAGTAGCCGAACAACCCCTCCGCCGCAGGGTTCCACAGCACGACGCGGCCGTGTTCGTCGCTGGCGGTGACCGCGAGCGGTGCAGACGCCACCGCAGCCTGTCGGAACGCCTCGAGGAGAGCGGCGTCAGGGGAACCCGGATCAGACATCGTGCCCCGTGCCGTACTGGATGGCGGATGGTCGCACGACCAGCCTACTGGCACGGGTCGGACGGCGTCAGCGCCGCACGTGCCGTCCAGGCACGCGGCCAAAGGTGCGTCAAAGGCGACCTCCCTACCGTGCTGACTGGCATCGATCGTGCGCGCCACGGCGGCATGGATGTTGCCGTCGACGCGGACCGGGGAGGCCCAGCATGGGTGACGACGGAGCGACCTACCGACCCGATACCGGGATGCCAGATCCCGAACCACCGGACGGTCCTGCCCCGTCCGAGGATCATGACGGCACGCCACTCAGCGGGGAGGCGCTGCGACGTGCGCTGCACGCCGAGCTCCCGAGCCTGTTACGCACCGCGACCCTCTACCTCGGCGACCAGGCCGGGGCGGAGGAACTCACCCGCCGAACGCTCCAGGAGTGCGTCGGGCCCACGCACCGGTTGACCCGCAGTGGCATCCGGTCGACGCTGCACCTCTGGCTTCGCGCCCTGGCGGTCGCCGACCGCGATCCGAGGCTCACAGACGAGCGGCCCGAGAGCTCCGGTCCCGTCGGCACCGCTCTGGACCGCCTCCCCGCCGACGTGCGAGCGGCCATCCACCTCGTCGACACTGAAGGCTTCGACTACCGGGAGACCGCTCGGATCCTGGGGGTCCCGACCTCGACGGCGACGGCACTGCTCCACGCCGGACGGGACCTCGTCGGGGCGACGATCTGGCGCGGGGACGAGCTGTCCCGTGACGAAGCATGAGCGAGCTCACGACGTCCGACCCGGCGTCCCCGACCGACGGGGCCGGCCCGTCACCACGGCCACGGCTGGGCCTCAGCCAGTGGCTGCTCGTGGCACTGATCGCCCTGCTGGGTGGGGCGCTCGGCGCTCTGCTGGTGAGCGGGGCCGCCGAGGACGATACGGCGGTCGACGCACCCGCTGCCGGCGAGGTCGACACGCCCGGCGTGCCGGTCGCGGACGTGACCAGCGAGCTGGCCCAGGCGCTCGGACCGGCCGTCGTACGCATCGACGCCCAACGCGGGATGGTGGGCGGTTCTGGCTCCGGGGTCGTCTACGACGACGACCTGGTGATCACCAACGCGCACGTGATCGCCGACGCCACGCGGGTGATGGTGACCCTTCCCGACGGCCAGCGGCTGGAACCGGAGCTCGTCGGCGCCCACCCGCCGGCGGATCTCGCGGTGTTGCGGCTCCCGGTAGACGCGTTGCCGGTGCCCACCTGGGCCGACGCCGAGCACGAACCCGCGGTGGGCGAACCCGTCATCGCGATCGGCTCGCCCTTCGGTCTGGACGGGTCCGTGTCCGCTGGCATCGTCAGCGCCATCGGGCGCACCGTGCCCGTCCAGGACGGTGGGGTCCCGCTGGTCGACATGATCCAGACCGACGCGGCGATCAACCCCGGCAACTCCGGCGGTGCCCTGATCGATCGGACCGGTCAGGTGATCGGCGTCAACACCGCGATCGTCTCGACCGACGGCAGCAGCGCGGGCGTCGGCTTCGCGATCCCGGCGGGCATCGTCCGCTCGATCGTCGAACAGTTGGTCCGCGACGGCGAGGTCCGCGAGGCGTCACTCGGTATCCGCGGTCGCACCCTGGACCCCGAGGTGGTACGCGAGTACGCCCTGCCCATCGAACGCGGCGCGATGCTGCTGGAGGTGCTCGAGGACGGGCCCGCGGAGCAAGCTGGCCTCCGGGCCGGCGACGTGATCGTCGGACTGGACGGGGAACCGATCGACAGTCTGGCGGAACTGGCCGCGGCCGTGCGGCTGCGGACCCCCGGTGACGAGGTGACCCTGCAGGTGTGGCGCGACGGCCGTGAACGTGAGATCGCGGTCGAGCTCGGCGCACGTCCCGACCAGGGCTGACGGCGGCGCATCGGCGCGACCACACGACACGGACGCCACGTGTGAGGTGACACGTGCGGGGGATGCGCGTACCACCTCGCAGGTCCCACCGATAGCCACGTGCCTCTCTCGTGTGTCGGAGAGCGTCAGGCGCAGCGGAGAGCCGGCGGCACAGGACCGCACCGGAGGTTCTCCGGTAGCACCCCGGCTCTCCGCTCCCGGCGTGTGGAGAGCCGGGGCG
>PWTE01000017.1 GCA_003563915.1 Nitriliruptoraceae bacterium | reverse complement strand
CCCCCCCCCCCCCCCCGACGTCCAGGCTCCGACACTTCGATACCCAACCCCCGTGGCGCTACCCACCGAACGACGCCAGCACCGTGATCGTGATCGGAATCATCGGAGGATCGGAGCGCACGACGGCCCTCGAGTGCCGACACCGATCGCCGTTGCGCTTTCTGAGGCCGTCGTCTGAGCAAGGAGACCCGTCGTGGACCGCGTGAGGGACGGGCTGGTTGCAGGCTCGGTCGGAGCCGTCCTCGGCGCCGTGCCGTCCAGCGTGTACGGCGTGTCGACCGGGACGCTCGAGGAACCAACCCTCACTGCCGGTTCGATCCTGCTCTCGGACGAGCAACGCGCGGGTCGGCTGGTGGCGGCCGCGGTCCCGGTACACCTCGGGCTGTCGCTCGGTTGGGGGGTGATCCTGGCTCACCTATTGCCCCGCCGGCGACCCGTCACGGAGGGGGTGCTGGCGGGGCTCATCATCGCCGTTCTCGACCTCACGATGGGGCGGCACCTACACCGGCGGGTGGCTGAGCTGCCGCTGGCACCCCAGGTCGCCGATCACCTCGCCTACGCGATCGCAGTAGCGTTGACACTCTCCTGGCGTCGGGGTTCCCGGTAGTGACCGACCCAGACGAGCAGTCCGAGTGAGGGACTGTCCGGAGAGCACCCACTGTTGACCTGACTGCCGCAGGCCATCCTTGGGGAACGTCAAGCCCGCTCGAGACCGATTACGGGCGGCGTGTTCGGAAGCAGCCTCCGCCCATAACAACTCACGGGATCTCAACGGGCCGTCGGGAGCTCGGGTGTGGACTGCTCGGCTCTGCGATGGCGGCATCGCCGGGCTCGCACCCGCTCTGTCCACTGGGGCTGCCTTGGCGTGTGCTGTGACATCACCGGGCTGCCTGGAGCGGCTGTGTCCTCGTGTCGGGTGTTCACGGGATCGAGGGGCGGGCACCGACGGGGTCGGGCTCGGGGCCGTTCAAGCGGCTCGGGGATGGTGCCGACACCTCGGGTGGCGGCCACCGCCGCGAGCGCGCGTGCAGTGACCGGACGCGCGGTGTCGGGTCGGCTGCCCCTGCTGGCGACGACGGGGAATCATGAGGTTCGGGCAGCGAGAGGCCGAGGTGCTTCCCCGTTGGCGGGCTGGCGACCGGTTCGCGTCCTCGACGCTGTCCAGCACGCTGGCGGCCTCCCCGATCGCCGGCGTGTCGGCCATCCTCGCTGGGCTGGCCGCGTCGTGGATCGCGACCTACCTGCTGGGCGGCGCCCGGCAGGTCGTCCCCCACTTCTACTACGTGCCGATCCTGTTCGCGGCCGTGCGTTTCGGGCCGGTTGCGGCCCTGGTGACCGCGCTGGCCTCGGGGGTGTTGGCCGGTCCGTTGACCTACCTGGACGTGGCCGGGCAGACTCCGCAGGAAACGGCACGGTGGGTGACCCGCACCGTGTTCTTCACCACGATCGGCGTGGCGATGGCTGCGCTCGTGCGGCCCTCGCTGCCCTCGATCGGCGCCGGCATCCGACATCGGCGCGACGCCCGTGCACTGCGTGAGGCCCTGGCCGCGGGTGAGCTGTTCGTGCGCTACCAGCCGATCGTGTGGCTGAACTCCGGGCGGCTGCACAGCGTCGAGGCACTGGTGCGATGGAACCATCCGCAGCGTGGTGAACTCGGCCCCGGCGAGTTCTTGGATGCGGCCGAGGCGTCTGGCGCGATCCGTGACCTCGACGCGTTCGTATTCGAACAGGCGTGCCGGCAGGCCGTGCGATGGAAAGGGTTGGCGGAGCACCGCGGGGCCGCACCGCCCCGTGTGACTGTGAACCTGTCACGGGCCAACCTCGAGGCGCCCGATCTGATCGGCCAGCTCCGCGACACCCTCCAGTCGACCGGGGCCGACCCGTCGCAGATCTGTCTCGAGGTGACCGAATCGTTGCTCATCGACGATCTCGAGGTATCGGCAGCGCGGCTGGCGGGCCTCAAATCCCTTGGCGTGCGGCTGGCCATCGACGACTTCGGGAACGGCTACTCCTCACTATCGGCCCTGGACCACTTCCCGATCGACGTGCTCAAGGTCGACCGGGCGTTCCTGCGGCGGGCGACCGGCAGCACCGATGCCAGCAACCTGATCGGCGGGATCGCGCTGCTCGCCCGGTCACTGGACGTCACCCTGATCGCCGAGGGCGTCGAGACCCTCGACCAGCGCGATGCCCTCATCTACACCGGCTACGAGATAGCTCAGGGCTTCCTGTACGCCAGACCCCTGCTCACCGACGACATCGACGAGCTGATCGACACCGGCCACATCCCCGAGACAGCCGACCCAACCCGTCCACGACGCCACACCTCGGTGCTGCTCCCCGACGCCCACAGCCCCCACCAGTAGCCCACCCTGGTCAACAGGAACCGGCCCAACGCCAGGCCTCCTGTGGTGAGGCTCCACAGGCTGCCGAGAGTGCACCCAGGCAGCACTTCCAACCGGGGCGCTGCGCCGCAGCAACCTGGCGGATCCGGGCATCTTCGCTAGACGCAGGAGCGCCTTACGTTGATCCACACCACCGTCGAGAGCGGTTGGTGCCGGGGTGGCGGGTCAGCGAGGACGCATCGCACGATCCTTCTTGGCTGACGGTCGAGCCTCGGCGAGCGGCGTCAGATGTCGAGGTAGCTACTCGGCGGTGCGTAGCGCCACGGCCTGACGGATCGCCGCGGCCCGTGCGGCGGGCCAGGCGGTCGCTGCCAACGATGCGACGAGCGGCACCGCCACGATGACGGCCAGCCCGACCCAGGGCACGGTCAACGTCAGGTCCTGGTCGAGGACACCCAGCAGTTGCTGGGCAGTCGCGAGCCCGAGCAGTACCCCGATCACGGTGCCTTGGACGACGGTCAGTCCGGCCTCGACGAGCATGGCGGTGCGCACCAGGCGGCTGCTTGCCCCCATGGCCCGCAGCATCGCGATGCCCTGGCGCCGTTCCCGCACGGCCCGCACCATCACGACCCCCAACCCGGCAGTGCCGATCAACAGGCCCAGGCCGAGGTAGCCCTGCAGCATGGCGAACAGCCCGCGTAGCTGTCCCATCGCCTCATCGACCAGCGCCGCGATCGGGGTCGCGTCCGCGCCGGCTGCCAGATAGGTCCGGTTGAGCGACGCGGCGACGGCGGCGGGATCGGCGCCGCCGGCCACCTCGACGTAGCTGCGCACGCCGGTCTCGGCACCGGCGGTCAGCTCCGCGGCGAGCGGCTGGCCGACCAGCACGCCGGTGCCGAGCCAGTCGGTGTTGCCGACGCCGACGACGGTGAGTTCGTGCGGCGCGCCGGTGGCGGGGTCGAGCGCGGCGAAGGTGCTGCCGACGACAACCGCGGAGGTGGCCCCCGCTCCGGCGAGGAAGCCGTCGGGGACCACGGCGAGCGTCGGGTCGTCGAGCGTTGCCTGGTAGGCGGCCGCGTCGGAGGGGTAGGCCGGGTCACGGGACGCCAGAGCGGCGGGCACGCCGCGGTCGAGCAGTGCGGCGTCGATACCGGTGACCGTCCAGGCGCGGGTGGCGTCGAGGTGGTCGGCGGTGAAGGTGGCGATGCCGCGGGTCACTTCGGCGATCCCGGCGATGTCGTCGCGGGTCGTGAGCGTGGCGGCGTCCACGCCGCTGCCCGGCGCGCTGTCGAGCAGGACGTCGGCGCCGACGGCGACGTCGGTGGCCATCGTGTCGCTGTTGTGGTCGAAGGTGACCGACACGGTCGACAGGATCGTGACGGTGAACACGACCATCGCGAACATGCCGAGCAGCAACGACGTGCGCATCGGGCGGGCCAGCGGGTAGGCGACACCGAGCCGGGCCGCCAGGCCGTTGCCCCGGCCGATCCGGGCGATCAGGCCGGCCCACACGCGGTCGAGCCCGCCGACCAGCGACACGGCCCCGGCGGTCGACACCACACCCTGGAGCACGAACACGATCGGGTCGTCGAACGTCATCACGTCGGGGAACAGTGGTACGACCCCGAGTGCCCAGCCGAGCACGAGGACACCGACGGCCAGCCGCATCCGACGTCCGCTGACCAGCCGGCGCAGCCATGGCGTGGCGGTGTAGGCAGCGATCGGAACGCCGAGCAGCAGCGCGGCACCCGCCTGCCCCACCGCACCGGCGACGGAGAGCGCCACGCCGCCCACGACCGCCACTCCGGACACCGCCAGCGTACGACGGCCCTGCCGGCGTCGGGACGGTTCGGGCAGGTCGCGGATCGCGCGGACGATGTTCAGCCGGGCGATACGGGTGCTGGCGAGCCAGACGGTGACGAGCGAGACGAGCAGACCGAGCGCGGCGCCGGTGGCGAGGCTGGCCGGCTCGACGACCAGCGGGTAGCGGGCACCGTCGGCGGCCACACCGAGCAGCGGTCCGGACACGACGGCGACGAGCCACCCGATGCCGAGCCCGAGGCCGGTGCCGAGCACGGCCGCTGGCAGCGCGTACAGCAGCCCTTCGAGCGCGAAGGTGCGGGTCAGCCGTCGGCGGGTGAACCCGAGCGCGCGGAGCATCCCGAGCTCGGTGCGGCGCTCTTCGGCGAGCATGGTGAACAGGTTGACGAGCAGCAGGATGCCGGCCATCACGCTGAACGCGCCGATGGTGCCAAACAGCTCGGTGAACCCGGCGCCTTCCTGTTCGGCGACGTCGAGTACGGCGGCCTTGGGCGCGTCGACGCGAACGTCGGGCAGCCCGGCCAGCGCGGTCCGGAGGGTCTCGGAGGTGTCGACGGCCGCCTCGCGGGTGTCGAACACACCACCGGCGAGGGACACGAGCAGCTGGTGGCGGACCCGCGCCGCTCCCTCGGCGGCAGCGGCCGCGTCAGGCAGCGTGCCGGGCGCGACGATCACGCCGCCGTAGCCGGCGAGCCCGACCTCCTCGAGCACCTCGGCGACGCTCACCTCGGTGGTGGTGTCGGCGACGTGCACGAGCAGCCGGTCGCCGGTCTCGAGGTGGAGCCGCGCGGCCGTCACCGCGGACACGAGCACCTCTCCCGGTCCGAGGTCGCCGGCATCCGCCAACCCGGTGTCGGTCGCCTCGCCCCCGAACGTCCGGGCTTCGGCGAGGTCGAGCGCCACCACCTCGACACGTGGGAGGGCGGTGTCATGGGCGGGCGCCTCGATCGTCGCGGTGGTGACGGTGACGTCGAGCAGCCAGTCGACGCCGCCTCGATCGGCGGCGCCCAACTTGCCGTCCCGGGCGGTGTCGCGAACGATGGCGGTGGCCAGCTCGAACGCGTCACGATCCGGGCTGGTGACCGTGAGGTCGATCGGGCCGTAGCGGGTTCGGGCCTCGTCGGCGACGGCGCCGTCGATCACGTCACCGACGACGAACGCGGACGTGATGATGGCAGTGCCGAGCAGCGCGCCTCCCACGACCAGAGCGGCCTCGGTGCGGCGGCGGCCGACGTTGCGGAGCGCCATGGCGGCCAGGGCACGCTGGCGCACGGCTGTGACGGCCAGAGGCAGCGCGAGCAGCAGGCAGCAGAGTCCGGTCAGCACGGCGACGGCGGTCATAACACCACCTCGGCGCTCGTGGCGGTAACAGTCACCGCGGCGACGGGAACCAGCTCGGAGGCGGCGGGGGCGGTGCGCGGGTCGCCATCGTGGACGATCCGGCCGTCACGCACCTGCACGAGACGCTGGCCGGTGCGGCCGAGCCCCTCGTCGTGGGTGACGATCACCAGCGTCTGCCCGGCGGCGTGGACCTCGAGCAGCAGTTCGATGATGTCGCCGGCGGTACGGCTGTCGAGCGCGCCGGTCGGTTCGTCGGCCCAGATCAGCGCCGGTTCGCCGACGAGTGCCCGGGCGACGGTGACGCGCTGCTGTTCGCCGCCGGACAGCTCGCCGGGCCGGTGGTCGGCACGGTCGCCGAGCCCGACGCGGCCGAGCACGTCGTGGGCGCGCTTGCGGGCGGCCTTGTGGGGGACGCCGGTGATGAGCAGTGGCAGCTCGACGTTCTCGGCGGCCGAGAGCACCGGGATCAGGTTGAACGCCTGGAAGACGAAGCTCATCCGGGTGGCGCGGTGGCGGGTGCGCTTCGCATCGGACATGGCGAACAGGTCGGCGCCGTCGACGGTGACGGTGCCGGCGTCGATGTTGTCGAGGCCGGACAGGCAGTTCAGCAGCGTGGTCTTGCCATTGCCGGACGGCCCCATGACGGTGACCAGTTCGCCCACGTGGACGTCGAGGTCGATGCCGCGCAGGGCGGGGACCTCTTGGGTGCCGGCGTGGTAGGTCTTGATGACCCCGCGGGCACGCAGGATCGGTTGCGGTGGAACCGGGGTATCGGTGTGTGTCCGTTGCGGACCGACGTCGTTCATGGGGCACTCCTCAGGAAGTGGTTTGCGGGACCTCGGTGCTCGGACCGACCGTGACCACACCCTGGCGCATACCGAGACGACCTACATCGGTGTTTCGGCTCGGATCGTCCTGGCCGGTCGGGTGAACGCCGACTCATCCTTTCGGCTGAGCCGCCGGCATCCCGGCGTCCGTAGGCTTGCCGGCATGCTGATCGATGCCGTCCGCTCGCTGTGGGCCGAACCCCGTGTCCCCGCGCCACCTCCGTGGACGTGGCGGGACCGGCTGCTCGTGCTCGCCTTGGCGACCGGCGCGCTTCTCGAGGCGCTGCTCCGCGACGACCTGGTGTGGCGGACCAGCGCCGTGGTGATCGGTGTGGGGCTGCTGCTGATGGCGCCGTGGCGGCGCACCCGGCCCCTGCTGGTGGTGTCGCTCGTCTTCGGTTTGATCGCCACCTACGACATGGTCGCGGTCATGGCGGGCGTCGACCCTGAGTTCACGACGCTGTGGATCCAGGCCTGGATACTGCTGCTCCCCTACGCGCTGCTGCGGTGGGGGTCGGGGCGCCAGATGGTCATCGGCGTGGCGATCCTGCTGGCCTTCCTGGCGGTCGGGCCCGGCCGGACCGGTTGGGGCGATCTGGCGCTCGGGATGGTGTTCTTCGCGTTCTCGGCGACACTGGGTACGGCGGCCCGCTACCGGGCGACCTCTCGGGTCCGTGAACTGGACCAGGTGCGGCTGCGGGAACGGGAGCAGTTGGCCCGCGAACTGCACGACACGGTCGCCCACCACGTGTCGGCGATCGCGATCCAGGCCCAGGCCGGCCGTGCCGTCGCCGCGACCTCCCCCGACCGGGCGGTGGATGCGCTGGCAGTGATCGAGACGGCGGCGTCACGGACGCTGCGTGAGATGCGGGCGATGGTGGGGATGCTGCGCGACGGCGAGGATGCCGAGCTGGCTCCCCAGCCGGGTGTGGCCGACATCGCCCGCCTGGCCCGCGACGCCGGCGAGTGGCCCCGAGTGAACGTGCACCTCACTGGCGACCTCGACGAGGTGAGCCCGACGGTCGCGGCGGTGACCTTCCGCTTGGCGCAGGAATCGGTCACGAACGCGATCCGCCACGCCCGGAACGCCACCAGGATCGACGTGCGGGTGTGCGGCGATGGTGAAGTGCTGCGCCTGACCGTGGTCGACGACGGAGACGCGGTCGCGTCGGACCGGATCTCATGGGGATACGGCATCGTGGGGATGACCGAACGCGCCACACTGCTCGGGGGGAGGCTGACGGCCGGCCCCGGTCCCGAGCGCGGCTGGTCGGTGCAGGCGGTGCTGCCACGGGCGGGGGCAGGCGCGTGACTATCCGGGTGCTCGTCGCCGACGACCACGACCTCGTGCGCACCGGCCTCGCGATGATCCTCGACGCCCAACCGGACGTCGAGGTGATCGCTCAGGCCGCCGACGGCCGCAAGGCGGTAGCACTGGCACGGCGCCTCGAGCCCGACGTCTGCCTGTTCGACATCCGTATGCCCGGGATCGACGGCATCGAAGCGACCCGCCAGCTGGCCGGCCCCGACGTGGCCGACCCGATGGCCGTGGTGGTCATCACCACGTTCGACCTCGACGAGTACGTCCACGGGGCACTGAAGGCCGGCGCCCGCGGGTTCCTGCTGAAGGACGCCGGCCCGGCGCTGCTGGTGCAGGCGATCCACGCCGCTGCGAATGGCGATGCGCTCATCGCCCCGAACGTGACCGTGAGACTGCTCAAGACGTTCGCAAACCCGGTGAACAGCCGTCCGGCCCAACCGATCGAGCCGCTGACCGACCGCGAGGAACAGGTTCTGCTCGCCGTTGCCAAGGGACTCACCAACGGCGAGGTCGCGGCCGAGCTGTACATCAGCCTCTCAACCGCGAAGACGCACCTGGCCAGCCTGATGCGCAAGCTCGATGCCCGCAACCGGGTCGAGATCGCGATGTGGGCCTACGAGACCGGCCGCGTCCAACGGTAATGCGAGACACCAAACGCAGAAGCCCTGCACGACCAAACCATCGGCGGGGTGTCAGAAGCGAAACCCGACGAAGAAATCCCGAGTTGCCACCAAGCGAGCCGCATTACCCCGAAAGAGACCTCGGTCCTTGAGCCGCCCTGAGCACCCGTCCAAGTCACCGATCCTATGGGCGGCGGCGTTGCTCTGACTAGCCGCACCACGTCGCGGCGATGGCGTCGCCCGGTCGGAACCAACGGGCGTGTTGCACCGGTCTGCCCGAGCAGCCCGTTGGCTGGCTGTGGGAACCTTCGGTCACGGCTGGTCGTCTGATCGGGTGGTGGTGCGGCAAGGGTGCAGGGATCGGAGCGGCGATGG
>PWTE01000330.1 GCA_003563915.1 Nitriliruptoraceae bacterium | reverse complement strand
CCGCCACACGAAGATTTCGCGGACGCTTGCGGGGTCATATCGCGAAGACCCCTGGGAGCGGGTGAGGGGAATCGAACCCCCATTCCGAGCTTGGGAAGCTCGTGTTCTACCATTGAACTACACCCGCGGGAGAGGCGGAACGTACTCGCTCGTCGGGTACGCCCGCAACGCGGCTACCTCGGCTCGATGGCCATACGGGGACGTCACCGCGGGTCCGACCGACCGGCACCTCGTGCCGCGGAGGCACCGATGATCCTGTCCGACGGAACCATCCGCGAAGCGCTCGCGTCGGGGCGTATCGGCATCGATCCGTTGGGCGACGACGCGATCCAGCCGTCCAGTGTGGACGTGCGTCTGGGGGGCGCGTTCCGGGTGTTCGCGAACCACCGCTACCCCTACATCGACGTGCGCGAACCGCAGCCGGATCTGACCGAACTGGTCGAAGCGGGCGACGAGCCCTTCGTCCTGCACCCCGGCGAGTTCGTGTTGGGCTCCACGCTGGAGCGCATCACCCTGCCGAGCGACGTCGTCGCGCGGCTCGAGGGCAAGAGCTCGCTGGCCCGACTGGGCCTGGTGATCCACTCGACCGCCGGTTTCATCGACGCCGGGTTCGACGGTGACGTCACCCTGGAGCTGTCCAACGTCGCGACCCTGCCGATCCTGCTCTACCCCGGGATGAAGGTGGCGCAGTTCGCCTTCTTCTCCCTGGACCGGCCCGCGGAGAACCCCTACGGCGGTGGTGCCAGCGGCTCGAAGTACCAGGGCCAGAGCGGCCCAACCGCGTCGCGCTACCACCTCAACCTGGTGCCCCCGCCCGACGAGCCGCCGACGGACGTCTGAGGCCGCGCAGACCGGAGCACGGCCGGAGCACGGCCGGATCACCGCCACTCACCAGGAGCCGCCGCCTCCACCGCCTCCGCCGCTGCCGCCCCCGCCGCCCCCGCCGCTCGATGACGGGGCGGTGGTCGTACCGCTCTGTGCGCTACTGACCCCGCGGAAGCTCGACTGACTCGTCCACCAGGCGGCGCCACCCGCCGCCGCACCACCGGCTCCCGCGACCGCCAGTTCGCGCATCACGCTGCCGAACCGGTCGTACCACGAGTCCGCCAGGCCCAGGGCGATCGCGTACGGCAGCAGGCTGACCGCCGGGTGGTGGTGGTCGATGCCGGGCTGCCCGGCCGCCCAGTCCAACTGCTCGCCCTCGACGGTGCGCACGAACTCCTCGAACGCGCGTGCCTGGGCCACCGCGTCGCGCCCCTCCGAGTTCAGTGGCAGCCGGTGGTGGCGCCAGACGGTAGCGGTCACGGACCAGCCGATGAGGACCAACGCCACCAGTACCCCGCCCGCGGCCGGATGCAAGGGGGTCGTGAACACCAGCAGCGCCGTGACCAGCGCCGCGAAGACGAGGAAGCCCAGCACGAACAGGACCCGGAACCACGTCTTGCCCAGCACCCCACCCTGGTCGTGCTTGAACCCGTGCGCGTCGAACACCGACTTGGCGCGGTCCGCGAGCGTCTTCTTCGTCGAGGTGACACGCGAGGCGATCGTGGCGTCGTACTTGCCGTCGAAGGTGGCGGGTTGGCCGCTGGGCAGCAGCTTGTAGATCAGCTCCAGCTCTGACGGTGGGGCATGGTCGGCGTCCGGCGACGGACGGACCGTCAGGGTCTCGGTGTCCTTGGAGAACCAGCGGCCGCTCTCGGTCGTCGAGGTGGTCTCCACGAAACCGCGTTGGTCCAGGTCGACCAGCGCCGACAGGAACAGACCGTCTTCCCGCACGTCGAGTAGCAGACCAGCGACCTCGGGTGGGCGGAAGCCGAAGGGTGGTGCCGGCAGCGCGGTCGGGTGCTGGCGGTCGTGCAGCGTCGGGTCGGTGATGCGGTCGCGGTAGACGAACCACGACGACAGCTTCTCCCACAGGACGATGGGGATCAGCAGCAGGACCACCAGCAGCAGAGCTGCCTGGCCGCGGTCCAGTGGTAGCGGTCCGATCCCCCGGACGGCGTCCAGGGGTCGCGGCTGGAAGATCGGCATCGAGGTGGCCGTGTCGAACGCGGCGGCGTCGAGCCACACGGCGACCGTTGCTGCCTCGTGGTCGCCGAAGGGACCGACCGCGAAGGTGGCTCGGTTGCCCTCGATCATCGGGGCGGTGGTGCAGGGTTGCGTGGTGCGGCGCGGTCCCTGCACGCAGGCGGCATCCAGGACCGTTCCGGGGACCTGCACGCTGATGGTCGTGGGGCCGATCGTGGTGGGCCAGTCGTAGCCGGGCGCGTCGATCCGGACCTCGACGGTGCCGGGGTCGTCGGTGAGCTCGTAGTACCAGGACGGAGCCGCGTAACCGATGCGGTAGCGGTAGGTGCCGGGGGCGAGCCACTGGTCCGCCCGGCCGATCCGGATCCGAGGTCCGCCGGCCCACCACTCCTGCGCGAAGTTCCAGGGTTCGGCGGGGTCGCCGCGGTCGACCGTGAAGCTGTGGAAGCCGCCGATGCTCGGGAACGGGGTGCGGGTGTCGAGGTCGCGGAAGATCCCGCGTCGCTCGGTGGTGAAGGTGACGTCCAGATCCTCCATGACCTGGGTCGAGCCGTCGGAGGAGATGACGACCTCCTGGTCGAAGCGGTCGATGCGGAACGCCGTGTCCCGTTCGATGAACCCGCTGACGACCCCGATGCCGTAGGCGGCGCCGAGCACTCCGGCGGTCACGACGACCGTGGCGACGATGCGGGGGCCGGTCCTCATGCGCGGTCTCCGAGCTGGACGTCGGGCCGCTGACGGGCGCGTTCGTCCTCTGTGGCGAACAGTTCACCGCGAGGCATCCCGAAGGGCCGGGCGATGAGCAGACCCGGGAGCGTGTCGGTCAGCTCGCGGTAGCGGGCGACCCGGTCGTTGGCGAACCCGCGGGCGAAGGCCAGGCGGTCCTCGGTCTCGGACAGCTCGGTCTGCAGGGCGCGGAAGTTCGCGTCGGCCTTGAGCTCCGGGTAGTCCTCGCTGAGCAGGAACAGGCGTCCGAGCGCGGCGGCGAGCTGGTCCTCCGCGACCTCGCGGTCCAGTGGGTCACGGATCGACAGCGCCTGCGCCCGTGCCTGGGTGACCGCGTCGAGCACGGTGCGCTCGTGTCCGGCGTAGGCCTGGACGGTCGCGACCAGGTTCGGGATCAGGTCGTGGCGCCGCTGCAGTTGGGTGTCGACCTGGGCCCAGGCCTGGCGCACCGCGACCTTGGCACGGATCAGCCGGTTGTAGACGATGATGGCCACCAGGAGCAGCAGCGCCACAGCGGTACCCGCCAGCGCCCAGCCCATCATGGTCCTCCCGCGCGCGTCCGGCTGGACGCGGTACCGGTGATGCTAGACCGCCCGGTGTCACCGATGGAGGATGTCAGCGTTCGGTCTGGGTGTCCCCGGGGGGCATCGTCGCGGTGTCGTCGGCGTCCTCGGTGTCGTCGCCGCGGCGTTGCGTGTACACGATGTAGGTGGCGGCACCGAGGATCAGTCCGGCGATGATGATGCCGACCGGTCCGAGCCAGTCCACCGCGGCGGCCAGCCACTCCCTCGATGCCGAGGTGGGGTCGGCCAGGACCACGGCGACGAACGCCGCGGCCAGCAGGGTGACCGCGATCGTGATGCCTCGTTGCCAGCGCTGGTCCAGCCCGAACCGCTCGCGCACCAGCCGGCCGGCCTTCAGGATGCGCCCGACACGGATGATGCGGAAGGCGCCGATGAACCGGACGCTGCTCAGCAGGAACCGCACCACGACCGCGACACGGAGCAACTGCAGGCCGGCGATCGTGAAGATGATGGCCGGGATGATGATGATCGCCAGGCCGACCAGCCACCAGTTGCGTTTCAGCCAGCCGAGCCGGTCCTCCGAGACGAGGAAGAGCACCAGCGTCTCGGCGATCAGCACCGCGCCCGAGATGGTGTTGAGGCCCTCCCCGAAGGACTGGTAGGGCTCGTCGAGCAGGGTGAGGAACACCGCGGGCACAGAGGCCAACGCGGCGATCAGGACCGGGATCGCGATCTTCTCGGCGACGCGATCCGCACGGTCGCGAGGTCGGCCCTCCGTGGAGGTCGCCGCCACGACGGTGGTCGCGTCGTCCCCGGAACCACGTTCCCGGTCGGGGGTGCGGTCGTCGGTATCCATCGCTACGAGTCTAACGGTGGCAGGACCCGCTGAGCAGCGACCCGGACGCGCAACCTCTGCGCACGTGATCCTGCTGAACGCACGGGAGATGGAGTTCGAGCGGCGGACCGGCAAGGGTTCGCCTCGTCGGTGACCGGGGCGGTCGCGCGACGTTCATGGGGCTATCTACGAAGGGGCAGAGTCATGTCGATGGAAGACCTATGTCTGGTGCAGGGCGAGGCGCGAACCGCCGCCCGCAGACACGTGACCAGGATCCTGCTGCTGACGATCGGTCTGGCTGTCGCCGCCGTGGCGGCGTTCGGGCTCAGCGAAGCAGCCGCGCAGGGCACCACGATCGAGGTCACGACCTCGGACGACGGTGCACTCACGGATGCCGGTGTCGATTGTCCAGCTGCGAACGGTGACGAGTGCACCCTGCGCGCCGCGGTCGCGGTGGCCGACGACGGGGACACCATCACCTTCGCGACGGGGATCAACCCCCAGCTCTCAGAGGCATCCGGGCTCCGCCGGATCGACATCGGTGGCGCTCGCAGTATCACGATCCAAGGGAACGAGGACAACGGTGAGCCTGGCACCGTCATCTCAGGGGGTGAGCCGGATACAGATGACTACGGCTACCAACTCTTCGGTGTCGAGGGTGGCACCGCCGTCAGCTTCCGTGATGTTGTCCTGACCGGCGGGTCGATCTCGGGTGCCGGGGTGCGGGGTGGAGCGATCGAGAACCTGGGCGATCTGACCATCATCGGCAGCGTCGTGCGGGACAACGAGGCCGAGGCGACCTCCTCGGCGGGCTCGCTCGGTGGCGCGATCTACAACGGGCCAAGTGCGTCACTGACCGTGGCGGGGTCGCTGTTCGAGGACAACCGCGCCCCAGGCCTGTTCGGCATCAACGACAACCCCTTCGGGCAAGGTGGCGCGATCTACAACGACAACGGGGTGGTGGAGATCGTTGGCTCGGAGTTCCGCGACAACGTCGCGTCGAACGAAGGTGGCGCGATATCCAGCGAAGGCGGTTCATCGGTCGTCACCATCAGCGGATCTCAGCTCGTCGCCAATCAGGCCGGTGTCCGAGGTGGCGCTATCCACGCAGGCAGCGGTGCTGACATCATCTTGGAGGCCTCCGTCCTCGAGGGGAATCGGGCCGAGCCGCACGATGATCGTCCCCGTCCAGTTTCGGGTGGAGCGGTGTACGCAGGAACCAGCGTTCAGGTCACCGTCCGTCTCTCGGAGGTGGTGGGCAACGAGTCTCGACTGAACGGTGGTGCGGTCTTCAGCACCGGCGGGACCGTGGTCTTCGACCGTTCCACCGTTCGAGGCAACCAAGCGCGGCGAGGGGGTGCCCTCAACGGGTTCGCGGGATCGGTGTTCGTCCTTGACGCCTCGACCTTCAGTGGGAACGTGGCGGACAACCCCGGGTCCGCGCCCGGCAGGGGAGGGGTCCTCTGGCAGGATGCGGTGGGGACGCTGACCGTGACCAACAGCACGCTCAGCGGCAATGTGGCCGATGAAGGTGGCGCCCTCTGGCTGTCGGGCTCGAGCATCACCACGACCGTGACCCACACGACCATCGTCGGCAACGCCGGAGAGGGGATCCTCCAGTTCGGGGACTTCATCGATGCAGTGAGTGGGAGCCTGACTCCGGGCTCGTCCACCATGACGATCGCGCATTCGATCGTCGCGGACAACAGCGGTGGTGACTGCGGGTTCACGCCTCTCGATCTCGAGGGTGACGGTGCCAGTCCGCTGGCGTCTGACGGCTACAACCTGGATTCGGATGGGACGTGCGCGATCGACCCCACCGACCAGACGGTCGGCGATGTGATGCTCGGCGATCTGGCGGACAACGGGGGTCCGACCCTGACGCACCTGCCGCTGGAGGCAAGCCCGGCGATCAACGGGGGGCTCAACCCGACCTGCCTGCTGGACGTGGACCAGCGCGGTGAACCCCGACCCGCACCGGACAGCGGAGCCTGCGACATCGGGGCGGTCGAGGTGCAGCCGGTCGTCGAGGAGACACCTGAGGAGGAGCCGGACGACGAGCCTGAAGGTGAGCCGGACGACGCGGTCGAGGAACTCCCAGAGACCGGTCCAGCGCAGCCGGTGGTGACCGATCCGGACTTCACCGGCTGATCGGTGAGGTGACCTGAGACCCGCCACGCGGGGTCGCCGGACCTGCCCCCCCCGGCGACCCCGCCTCTGCCCGTCGGTGCGAAGCACCGACGGGCAGAGGCCGCTCACGTTGAGGCCGTGGGTCCTGCACACGACGGGACGTTCGCCTGTCAACCGTGCGACCTGCGCAGCCGATACTCGTGAGCACCCCCACGGCTGTAGCCTGCCTTCGCGGGCACGTCGTGGCCAGAGCGCCTGGGCCACCATCGGCGGTGACGTACGAGGACCCTCAGATGGCCGCGGAGTCACGCAGCCCATCCCCCCGATCCTTGTCGGGGGAGGATGTCGCGACGCTCGAACGGCTCCGGGAGATCGTGCGGCTCGCGCCGATCGGTATCGGGATCGTCGATCGCGAGGGACACACCGTCCTCACCAACGACGCACTCTGCGAGATGCTGGGCTACACGCCGGAGGAGTTCGCGACCCTCAGCTTCGAGGACTTCACCCACCCCGACGACGTCCAGCGCAACCTCGAACTCTTCGACGAGATGATGGCCGGGCAGCGGGACAGCTTCCGGATGGAGAAGCGGTTCTTCCACAAGGACGGTCACGTCGTCTGGGGGCGGCTCCTGGTCTCGCTGCTCCGCGAGGACGACGGTGATCCGTCGCTCGCCATCGGTCTGCTCCAGGACATCACCGAGGAGAAGCGCCTCCGTCAGGAGCTCGAGCGGCTCGCCTTCCACGACCCGCTGACCGGACTGCCGAACCGGCGGCGCTTCCAGGACTGCATCGACGAGTACCTCGCGCACGCTCGATCGGGTGAGGCCACCACCGGCGCCGTGCTGTTCGTCGATGTCGACGACTTCAAGACCCTCAACGACACGCTGGGCCACCAGGCCGGTGACGAGGTGCTGCAGGCGATCGCGCAGCGGCTCACCGGTTCGCTGCGGCCCGCTGACACCGCCAGCCGCCTCGGTGGCGACGAGTTCGCCATCCTGCTCGACGACATCCACGACCCGCCCGATGCGCTGCAGGTCGCCGAACGCATCCAGCGGGCGGTGACCCAGCCCCTGCCCGTCGCCGATCGCATCGTCCTGCCCGACGTGAGCATCGGCATCGCCATCCTGACCCCGGACCACGACGTCGAGCAGGCGCTCCGTGAGGCGGACCTCGCCATGTACCGCGCCAAGACCTCCGAGGACGACGGCATCGCGACGTACACACCCGAGCTCCTCGAGGAAGCCCTCCACAAGCTCGAGGACGGTGCCTTCGGACGTCCGCACCTCAGCTCGGTCCCCTCGCCCCAGCAGGACAGGGATCGCGAGGACTTCAGGACGCGCCGCTCGGATCGCGGTGCCTCCGGCGACGCGGAGTAGCCACGCCCGGTACCGCTGACGGCGCGCTGTCGCAGCGTCGGGTCAGGCCTGGTCAGGGGTGTCCGTGCTGGCCGCCGGGACCTCCGCCGGTGCGGGGTCCGTGCCGTCGGCTGCCGCGTCATCGGGGGCTGCCTGCTCCGTCGTGGGTGCCGGGTAGCCGTTCTCACGGCCCCGCAGCAGTACCTCGGCGACATCCATGACCTGGACGGACCCGTCCTCGATGTCGCCCATGCCGACCTTCTCGGCGACGCCGTCGGACAGCATCGTGACGCAGAAGGGGCAGCCGGTGGCGATGATCTCGGCGCCCGTGCCGACCGCTTCGTCGACGCGGTTGTTGTTGACGCGCTCGCCGATCGTCTCCTCCATCCACATGCGCGCGCCGCCGGCGCCGCAGCAGAAGCCGGTCGAGCGGGTGCGCTCCATCTCGCGGGCGTCGACGCCGGGGACGGCGCTGATGACCGCACGGGGGTCGTCGTAGACCTCGTTGTGGCGGCCGAGGTAGCACGGGTCGTGGTAGGTGACGGAGGTGTCGAGCTGGTTGGTGGCGACCAGGCGGCCGTCACGGACCAGCTGGGTGAGCAGCTCGGAGTGGTGGACGACGTCGTAGTGGCCGTCGAAGTCCGGGTACTCGTTCTTGATCGCGTTGAAGCAGTGGGCGCAGCGGGTGATGACGGTGCGCTTGTGGGCACCGATCGAGTTGAGGATCTCGACGTTCTGCTCGGCGAGCATCTGGAACAGGTACTCCATGCCGAGCCGGCGGGGGGAGTCGCCGGTGCAGGACTCGTTGTTGCCGAGGATCGCGAAGTTGACCCCCGCGTCGTGCAGCAGCTGGGCGATCGCGACCGTGGTCTTCTTGGCGCGGTCGTCGACGGCGCCCGCGCACCCGACCCACAGCAGGTGGGTGACGTCGTCGGGGAGCTCCTCGCCGGGTTCGGCGCGGGGGATGTCGAAGTCGAGCTTCTCGGTCCACTCCTCACGCTTCTGCTGGCCGACGCCCCACGGGTCGCCCGAGTTCTCGATGTTGCGGAGCATCCCGCCGGCCTCCTG
>PWTE01000217.1 GCA_003563915.1 Nitriliruptoraceae bacterium | reverse complement strand
CTGGCAGTTCGTCAAGCCGTAACGACCGGGTGACGGGAGCCGTGTGAATCGAGAGGTTCACGCACGGTTCTACGAGGGCCGGGGGGCGAAACTCCCCCCGGCTACTCACCAGACCGCATCTCGGCGACCTGGCTGGACGGCGCTGGACCCCCTGGCGCTACTCGACACGCAAGAGGTCGCAGGTTCGACTCCAGCACACTCCACCCCGTGCGATGTCCCACCGTCGGGGCGTCTGGCACGTTCGCACGCGCGGTGGTGCGGTCCGGCCAGCACCAGTGCGTCCGGTTCAGGGCCCGGGCCGACTCACCAGCGGTGACCGACGAACGGTTCGATCTTGTCGCGGTAGATGCGTCGTACGGCTGCAAGGGTCGCGGCATCGAGCGGCGACTTCGAGCCGGCCTGCGCGTTCGAGCGTGCCTGCTCCGCGTTGCGTGCGCCGGGGATGACGGTGCTGATCTGCGGGTGGCTGAGGATCCATCGCAGCGCGAAGTGGACCAGAGGTTCGTCACCTGCAAGGGGTCGCAGCTCCTCGACCGCGTCCAGGCCGACCGAGAGGTCGACGCCGGCGAAGGTCTCGCCGATGTCGAAGGCCGCGCCGTCGCGGTTGAAGTTGCGGTGGTCGTCCTCCGGGAAGGTCGTGTCACGGGTGAGCTTGCCGGTCAGCAGGCCGGACGCCAGGGGCACCCGTGCGATGAGTCCGACGTCGTGGTCCGCCGCAGCTCGCAGCAACGTCTCCGCCGGCTTCTGCCGGAAGATGTTGAAGACCAGCTGGATCGTCGCGAGCCCTTCCCAGCGCAGGGCGCGCGTGGCCTCGTCAACCGTCTCCACGCTCACGCCGTAGTGGTCGATGACGCCCTCGGCGACGAGCGTCTCGAGGGACGCGAAGATCTCCGGGGTGTCGTAGATCTCGCTGGGGAGACAGTGGAGCTGCACGAGCCCCAGAGACTCCACCCCGAGCAGTTCACGGCTGCGATCCGCCCATGTCCGCAGGTTGGTCAGCGTGTAGTGCTCCATGCCCAACGGCGCACGTCGCCCCATCTTGGTCGCCACGTACAGTTCCTCGTCGCGTTCCCGCAGGAAGCGTCCGATCAACGACTCGCTCCGTCCGTCGCCGTAGACGTCCGCGGTGTCGAAGAGGTTCACACCGGCATCGGCAGCGGCGTGCAAGGCCGCCATCGCGTCGCGCTCGGCCACCTCGCCCCAGTTGCCACCGATCTGCCAGGCACCGAAGCCCACAGCCGAGACGTCCCAACCGGTCTTGCCCAACCGCCGTCGCTGCATGGTTGCTGTCACGGACCCTCCTAGGTGCCGCCGTGGTCGGCGTCCACCCGTGTGTTCGGGACCCGCGGCAGGCCCGTGAGCGCGCGCCGACCCGCGGCAGGGATGCTATCTGCGTGCGTCGAGCACCGTCGATGTCGGTCGACCGTGCCCCACGATCCGGGCGCGGCGGAGGGTCAGTCCTGCTCGACCTCGTCGCTGTCGTCGGTGGTCTGCTGTCCGTCGGACTCCACGGGCCAGCCGAGGTCCCGTTGTTCGCGGTTCGCCAGCCACTGGTCCAGTTCCCCGCGCAGGGCAGAGAGCTCATCGTCGATGGCTGTGTCGCTCGAGCGTCGACCGATCACGCCGAAGGGCAGCTGGCACCAGACCGGTGGGAACAGGCTGGACAACCGTGCGCCCTGTTTCGCGGCGGCGATGAAGGCTGCGCCGGCGGGGGAGTCGGGGAGGTCGCTCTCGCGCTCAGGCAGCGGGAGGTCGACGCGCCACAGCCCCCCGGACTCCTCCTCACGGGTCGCCCCGAGTTCGTCGAACAGCGCCAGCATCGCCTGGTTGCTGTCCAGCACGTAGTTGCGGAACACCTCCACGCCCTGCTCGCGTGCCCGAGCAGAGAGGACCCCCAGCAGCATCGTGCCCGCCCCCCGGCCCTGGTAGTCGTCGGCGACGGTGACCGCAGCTTCGGCGACGTGACGCTCGCGGCTGTCGCGGATGTAGCGAGCCACCCCGACCCCCGGCACGTCCGGGTGGTCCAGGTCGAGCGCGATGATCGCCTCGTGATCGACGTGGTCGACCTGCGTGAGGTAGTCGAGCTGCCGGTCGGTGAGCTCCTCCAGGTCGGTGTGGAAGCGCAGGTAGCGTGACGCCGGCGAGAGCCGCCGCAGCCCTTCGGCGAGCCGCTCACGGTCCTCGGCCCGGATCTGGCGCAGCAGCACCGAGGTGCCGTCGCGCAAGGCCGCCTTGCGTCCCCACTCGCCGGCAGCCACCTCGAAGGGACCGGAGCCATCGCCCTGGCGAGGTGCGGTCCTGCCCATCGATGTACCCCCTGACGCGGCCGGTCACCGGGCAGCGTACTCGTGGTGGATGCCGGTCCGCGGTACACGTCAGCCGGGAACTCGGCCCTGGGACAGCGTTGGCCCCTACGGAGATGCTCCGTGTCCGTTGCTGCGGATCGAGACCGTCCGATTGGAGGGGTGAAGCGGTGCTGGCGGAGCGGCGGTTCGGCGATACCTTCGCCGGTCGCTGCGACACGCCGGTCGCGCGCTCACGACGAGAGACCACGGGGCACTCCGACCCCGCTCACCCCGAGGGAACCGCGATGAAGGTGCGCTTCCGATCATCCCTCGTGCGCCCACTCGCGGCTGGCATCGCCGCGGTCGCACTGCTCGCTGCCTGCTCGAGTGGGGATGCGGAGCCCGGATCCGGATCGACGACCGCCGAGGATGCTGACTCCGATGCCGAGGCAGCCGGGGGCCTGCGGTTCGAGGGGCCGGACGAAGGTGAGCTCATCAACGCCGCCGAGCTCGAGCAGCTGGTCTTCTCGGTGACGGCATCCGACGGTGCCGCGCTGGACGATCTGGTGGTGCTGCTCGACGGGCGGGACGTCACCGATGACGCCGAGGTGCGAGCCGCCGAACTCCGCTACGCGCCCGCCGAGCTCCCGGAGGGAGAGCGCACGGTCATCGTCATGCCCGTCTCAGACGAGGACGCCGATGGAACGGACGATCTCGATCCGTTGCATACGTGGCGGTTCGAGGTCAAGACGCAGCCACCAGAGCTCGAGTTGACCTCCCCCGACGGACCCATCATCGGTGACGATCCCGTCACCGTCGCCGGCGTGACCGAGGCGGCCGCCACCGTCGCGGTCGGCCAGCAGGAGGTGACGGCGGACGACGATGGCGCCTTCGAACTCGAGGTCGGCGAGGTGGAGGCCGAGCTGACCATCCTGGTCACGGACGTCGCGGGGAACACCACCCAGGTGGTCGAGCCGATCGCGCGGGTCGCCTCGCGCGTCGAGGTCGACGAGATCCGCACCGTGCACGCGACCTTCTGGGCGTGGGCGACGCCGAGCCTGCGTGAGCCGATCGTGCAGATGATCGAGGATGGTCAGATCAACGCCGTGCAGCTCGACCTGAAGGACGAGGGAGGCCACCTCGGCTACGACTCCGAGGTCGCGTTGGCGCAGGAGGTCGGGGCGGCGATCGGACCCCTGGACCTCGAACAGGCCGTCGCCGACCTGCATGACCGCGGTGTCGCGGTGATCGGCCGGATCGTCGCGTTCGCCGACCCTACGCTCGCCTCCTGGGCGTGGGAGAACGGCGAGCGTGACTGGGTGATCCAGGACCGGGACGGTAACGACTACTACCGCGGGTCCTACGCCGGGTTCTCCAACTACACGCACCCCGAGGTGATCGCCTACAACCTCGACATCGCCGAGGAGGCCGCCCGGGCGGGTGTCGACCACATCCTCTGGGACTACATCCGCCGGCCGGAAGGTGTCGACAGCTACACCGTGCCCGGCCTGGAGACGACCCCGGAGGAGGCGATCGCCGAGTTCGCTCGTCTCGCCGATGAGCGACTGGCCCCCTACGGCATCCAGCACGGCGCGTCCGTCTACGGGATCGCGGCGGACCGTCCCACCCAGATCGGGCAGGACATCCCGGCGATGGCGCAGCATCTCGACTACGTCGCACCGATGATCTACCCCTCGCACTGGGGGGTGGGTGAGTACGGCGTGGCCGATCCCAACCGACAGCCCTACGACATCGTGCGTGCCACCCTCGAGGTCTGGGAGGAAGCGGTCGAGGGGCGCCGGGCCCGGGTGGTCCCCTGGCTCGAGGACACCCCGTACCGCGCCTGGGACCGCCCCTTCCAGGTCCGCGAACAGATCCGGGGGGCGCGCGACCACGGCATCGACGAGTGGTTGATGTGGAACCCGGGCTCACGCTTCACCCCGGAGGCCTACGAGCGGCGGGATTGACCGATCGGTGGCCGCCTGCGAGTCCGGCGATTGGTCGGCGGAGGGCGAACCCGAACCGGACAGCGCCCGCTGGGACTACGGCCTCGACTTCGATCACGGTGACCGCTTCCAGGGTGGCCTGAACTTCCATCCCGCGACCTGGGACGACTACCGCGAACCCGAGATGCCCGCCCATGCGGGGCGTGCGACCCGGTGGCAGGAGATCGTCATCGCGGAGCAGGTGCTGGCGGATCAGGGCTGGGACGCGTGGCCGGTCTGCAGCGAGAAGATGAACCTGGCTGAGTGAGCCTCGGGGTCGGGGGACCTCTCTCGATGGCCGGAGCATCGCACATGGCGCCCGGAGCAGCTCGGGAGTGCTGGCCCTGTGGTGCTCGGGGCCTCCGGCCCGAGACATCGGGGAACCCGGCGGGGATACTCGACGTCCATGGCCATCTGATCGGATCGGGGACTCAGAGGTGAAGACCGGGTTCCACGCGATCGCGCTCGACTACGACGGCACCCTGACCGAGGGGGACCGTCCGAGCACCGAGGTGCTCGATGCGCTTCGGGCAGCACGCCAGGAGGGCCGCCGGATGATCCTCGTCACGGGGCGGATCCTGGCGGAGCTCCGTGAGGTGTTCCCAGAGGTCGATGACGAGTTCGATGCGATCGTGGCGGAGAACGGCGCGGTCATCGCGACCTGCGACGGGGTGATGGAAGTGGTGTCTCCGGTCGCTACGGAGCTCTCACGCGCCCTGGCCCATCGGGACATCCCGGTCCGGTCGGGACGGGTGATCGTCGCCTGTGATGGAGCGCACGAGACCGCCGTGTTCGAGGAGGTGAGGCGCCTGGGGATCGATGCCCAGCTGGTGCGCAACCGGGCAGCGCTGATGGTGATGCCGAGCGGTGTGACCAAGGCGACGGGGCTGCTGGAGGTGCTCGGGGAGCTCGGGGTCTCGAGTCACTGCACCCTGGCGGTCGGGGATGCGGAGAACGACCTTCCGCTGCTCGACGCGTGTGAGACCGGTGTCGCGGTCGCCAACGCGGTCGAGCGGCTCCAAGAGCGGGCTGACCTGGTGTTGGGTGAACCGGACGGCCGCGGCGTCGTGGAGCTGTTGCGGGGACCGGTGGTCGCAGGGACGCAGAGGGTGCCGGTTGCGCGTCGTCACCTCGACCTCGGGCGTGACGCGGCGGGACGGAGTGTCCGGTTGCCATCGTCACACGTGAACCTCCTGGTGTCGGGAGGCAGCGGTGCCGGCAAGTCCTACCTCGTCGGCATGGTGGTCGAACAGCTCGCGCAGCAGCGCTACAGCGTGCTGGTGGTGGACCGGGAGGGCGATCACATCGGTCTGGGGTCGCGCCGCGGGATCGTCGTCCTCGGCGGCGTGCCGACCCCGCCGCCGGTCGAGGAGGTCATCACGTTGCTGGGGCACCGGTTCGGCAGTGTGGTCCTCGACCTGTCGCTCCTGGGTCCTGTGGAGCAGGATGCCTACGTGGCGACGCTGCTCCCCTCCGTGCTGGATCTACGTCGGGCCTGCGGTTCCCCGCACTGGCTGGTGTTCGACGAGGCGCATGCGGTCATGGGGGCACTCGACTTCGGCGAGCTGACCGAGCCGGTCCCCGGCGGTGGATCGCTGTTCGCGACCTACCGTCCGCAGGACCTCTCCGCCGAGGTCCGGGCAGGTCTGGACGCGGTGATCTGGCTGGCGGGCGTCGGCGAGGGAGCCGACGATGCGATCGAGACGGTCGTCTCCGGACTGCCCGGTACGAGCGCCTCGGTCGAGATCACGCAGGAACTCGGGCTCGGCGAGGCCGTGCTGTTCGATACGCAGGGCGGGGCACCGGTCACCTTCCAGCTGGGGGAGCGGCTGGCGGACCACATCCGGCACTGGCACCGCTACACCGATGCCGAGCTTCCACGGGAGCGCGCGTTCTACTTCGGCATGCACGGGCGCGACGGGATCGCGAGGAACGTCCGTGAGTTCCACCGGGGCTTGCGGCGGATCCCCGAGCCGATCCTGCGCGGCCATGCCCGGCGTGGGGACCTGTCACGGTGGATCGAGCAGGTCCTGCAGGCGCGCCAACTCGCGGCGTTCGTCGGCCGACTCGAGGCCGATCTGACGCTCGGTTCCCGGCCTGAACCCGACGTGCGCGCGAGGTTGCTCACCGCGATCGAACGCCACTACCTGGAACGCCTCCCGCGTCGAAGCTGATGCGGTATCGCGCCGTCGTCAGCCCGCGGGCTCCGTGGACATCGCGAGTGCCCGGTCCAGCAGGTGCGCGGCCCGCTCCGCGACGCCCGGCGGGAGATGGGCAGGCGCGTCGAGGTGTGCGCGGGCGGTGACGAGCAGTTCGCGGTCGTGCGAGCTCGCGAGTTCGCGGACGTAGCCGTCACCGTCGAGCCCTGCGTAGCTGAGTCCGAGTGCCAGGGCGATCACGCGCCGCTCGCTGCCGTCGGCTGCGCCGCTCTCGACGGTGTCGTCCGGGCGGGTGTCTGGGGCCGCGAGTCCGTCCATGGACGTGATCATGGCTGGACCTCGCGTGGGTCGAACAGGGGGCCGGGATCGCCCTGCAGGTAGAACACCGCGGCTCGGTAGGACCGGCAACGGGGTCCGCGCAGGTTGTTCACGGCCAGGAGCAGCTCCGTCGCAGCGTCACCGATGGTCGCCCCCCGGCCCAGGGCCAGCACCCCCGCGAGGTCGGCCGGGAGGGGATCCGTCGAGCCGCTCAGACGCACGAGCAGCTGCGAGAAGGCCGCATCCGGAGCGGGGTGGCGCGCGGCCCCGGGATGGCGACACTCCGCCAGCCAGGCCAGCAACACCTCCTCGTCACCGCGGCGGTCCACCGCGCTGCCGGTGGGTTCGGGGTCGGCGGGTGTGGAGCGAGGTGGTGGCTGCCTCCGTGAGCTCGTCACGTGGGCCGACCGTCGGGTGGTCTGGCTCTTGGTCGAGGTGGGCATCGCGACCTCCGGGTCCGTGAGAACGGTCCGTCGCCGAGGTCCAGAGCGACACGTGTCGGAGGATGCCACCTCGGAGCGCGTTCCGATAGGGACCTTCGAGCTAGAAGGACCGTCCGAACGGGCGACTGATCGCGCGATAAGGGTCGTGGGCTGTGCGTTCACACGGCCACGCACTCATGCCTGGAGGGAGCCATCGACGATCCGGCTCGCGACGTCGCGGAGCGGCAGGTTGCCGTCACGGGCGCGAGCACGCAGACGCTCGAACGCCTCGGCAGGCGACAGTCCATGGCGCTCCGCGAGGACACCCTTGGCCTGTTCGATCGCCACACGGCTGTCGAGCGCCTTCTGCAGCTGGCGTGCCAGACGTTCGGACGAGGCGAGGGTCCGTGCATTCACGATGTAGCCGGCGGCCATGTCGGCCAGCAGGCACGCGACCTCCAACTCCTCGACGCTCCAAGGGTGCGGCCGGTCGTACTGCAGGTGCAGTGCGCCGATCGGCCGCTCCTCCACCATCAGGGGGATGCCTGCCACCGCACCCTAGTCGGGGAGTGGATCGGTAGCAGGGGCGGCTTCGCTGGTGGCGAGGTCATCGATCGCCACGATGCTGCTGGTCCGGTGGGCGTCGGTGCACGTGTTGAGGCACATCGCCGGGTCCGTGGACGCCGCGTTCACACCTGCGGCCGCCACCGTGTGCAGCTCACCGTGCTGATCGGCGACGCACACCCGGGCGCCGTCGACCTGCAGGACATCCAGCGCGTGCTCCGCGAGGCGGTAGAGCAGATCGGCCACGGCGTAGCGACGCATCAGGTTCGAGACGTACTCGGCGTAGACCCTGACGAGCTTGTCCTGGTCGACCATCGGCTCCCCCGTCGCCGGAACGTGCTCCTCGACCGTCGGATCCGGGCCCTGTGGCCCGGGCGGTGTCGCGAGCGCCATGACATCGTAGACGCGGCGCACGGTGTCGGGAGCAGGAGATCGGATCATGGACGAGTGGTCGCTGACCTACGACGGCTACGACCCTGCCGACGAGGGTCTCCGCGAGGCGTTGTGCACGCTGGGGAACGGTGTGCTCGCGACCCGCGGGGCAGCGCCCGAGTCCCGAGCCGACGACGTCCACTACCCGGGCACCTACCGGGCCGGGGTGTTCAACCGGCTGACCGACGAGGTCGACGGCGTCGCGGTCACCAACGAGTCGATGGTCAACCTGCCGAACTGGCTCGTCCTGCGCTTCCGGATCGACGACGGCCCGTGGTTCGATCTCGATGAGACCGAGGTGCTGAGCCACCGCCTCTCCTTGGACCTGCGCCGTGGTGTGCTCACGCGACGGCTGCACGCGGAGGTCGCGCCTGGTCAGCGACTGCGGCTCACCCAGCGTCGGATCGTGCACATGGCGGAGCCGGGGTTCGCCGCGCTCGAGTCCACCTTCGGGTTGGACGGGAAGCCGGGCCGTCTCACGGTGCGTTCCGCGATCGATACCGCGGTCCGCAACACCGGGGTCGAGCGCTACCGCGACCTCTCGGATCGGCACCTCGACCTCCTGGGGTGCGAGGAACTCGACGACGAGACCGTCCGTGTGACGGTGCAGACCACCCAGTCACGTCTGCGCGTTGCCGAGGTAGTACGCACGAGGATGACCCGGGGCCCGTCTGGTGGTGAGACGCCTGACCCGACGTGGTTCGAGGACGACGGGCTGGTCGGGCACGATCTCCGGATCGACCTCGAGGATGGCGACGTGGTGACCGTCGAGAAGGTCGTCGCGATCGTCGCGAGCGGGGACCCGGCGATCAGTGAGCCCTCGGAGTCGGCGGCGCGCAGGATCGATGACGCCCCGGGTTTCGAGGCGCTGCTCCGTTCGCACGTCGCCAAGTGGGCCCAGCTGTGGGACCGTTTCGAGCTGCGGTTCGGGGATCGGCCAGCGAGCCAGCAGATCCTGAACCTCCACACCTTCCACATGTTGCAGACCACCGCACACAACACGATCGACCGCGACGTGGGGGTGCCCGCCCGCGGCCTGCACGGTGAGGCCTACCGGGGGCACATCTTCTGGGACGAGGTCTTCGTCCTGCCCTACCTGAACCTGCGCATGCCGGTGCTGACACGGTCGCTGCTGCAGTACCGCCACCGGAGGCTCGGGGAGGCGCGCGCACGGGCACGTCGGGCCGGGCACGACGGAGCGATCTTCCCGTGGCAGAGCGGTTCAGATGGCCGTGAGGAGAGCCAGGAGATGCACCTGAACCCGGTGTCCGGGGAGTGGAAGCCGGACAACTCGCAGCTGCAGCGCCACATCAACCTGGCCATCGCCTACAACGTCTGGCAGTACGTCGAGACCACCGCGGACCTCGACTTCCTGCGCTACTACGGGCTCGAGCTGATGGTGGAGATCGCACGGTTCTTCGCCAGCCTCGCCGAGTACGACCGGCTCGACGACCGCTACCACCTCCGTGGCGTCATGGGGCCTGACGAGTTCCACGACGGCTACCCCGACCGGGACGAACCCGGTCTGGACGACAACGCCTACACCAACATCATGGTGGCATGGACGCTGCGCCGGATCTTCGCGCTGCTCGAGCTCCTACCCGAGCACGTGCGTCACGACGCCTGTGACGAGCTGAACCTCACCGGGGTCGAGCTCGAGCGGTGGGAGGATCTGACCAGACGGCTGTTCGTGCCCTTCCACGGCGACGGGATCATCAGCCAGTTCGCCGGCTACGACGGGCTCGAGGAGCTCGACTGGGACGCCTACCGGCAGCGGTACGGCGACATCCAACGGTTCGACCGGATCCTGCACGCCGAGGACGACACCCCCAACCGCTACAAGCTCGCCAAGCAGGCCGACGTGCTGATGCTGTTCTACCTGCTCTCTGCCGACGAGCTGCACCGCATCCTCAGCGCCCTCGGCTACGAGTGGAGCCCGCAGCGGATCCCCGAGACGATCGAGTACTACCAGGCGCGGACCTCCCACGGTTCGACGCTCAGCGCGGTGGTGTTCGCCTGGCTACTCGCCCGCGCTGACCGTGCCCGGTCCTGGGAGCTGTTCGAGTACGCCCTCAGGAGCGACGTGGCCGACGTGCAGGGAGGGACCACCCGCGAGGGCATCCACCTCGGCGCCATGGTCGGCACGCTGGACCTGGTGCAGCGCGGCTACACCGGGCTCAGCGTCGAGGAGGACGAGCTCCACTTCGACCCGGCACTACCGGCGGAGGTGGCCCGCCTGGATCTGCCCCTGCACTACCGCGGTCATCACCTCGCGGTCACGCTCGATCACGAACGCCTGCAGGTGACCGCCCCGACGTGCGGGCTGCCGCCCGTCTGGATCAGCTGCGACGGTCAACGCGGCGCGCTCCGACCGGGTGAGACCTTGACCTTCGAGCTCGATGACGGCACCACGGGTGGTCCACAGGACGGGTCGGACCACGTCCCGGGCTGATCCCTCCCTCCTCCGTCGAGCGGCGCGGAGCACCGGAGCCCGTCGGAGCTCGGAAGGGGCCGAAGGACCATCACGGTTCGAGTCAACCGGGTCTGGTCAGGACGCGGATGGGCGGTCACGCTGGGGGTGCGTTGCCCACAGGCCGTCCCACGAGGAGGGCAGGACCATGGTACGGATCTGCGATCGGAGCGAGTGCCCTGCGCCCGCGCTGCACGACCTCGTCCTCCACGGTCAGGACTTCCACTTCTGCGGCCACCACTGGGCCGAGTTGAGTTCCGCCGTACGTGCCGGGCAGCCCGCGCTGGACCGCCCGGTCCCGTCTCCGGCTGATGCGCGGTCCTCCGCGACCAGAGGGGGCCTGTTCGGGTCCGGCCGTCGCCGGTTGGGCGTCGGAGAGCGCTAGAGCGGCAGGGTGATAGGACCATGGCAACCGAGGTGTCGGCGTCGACCGTGGTGGCCGAGTCGCCGGTCCGCTGGCGTTTGGAACGCCAGGGGGCGATGCGCGTCCCGGGGGTGCTGTTCGCCTCCGAGGCGCTGCTGCCGGCCGTCCGCGACGACCGGAGCCTGGAGCAACTCGCCAACGTGGCGGAGCTGCCAGGGATCGTGCAGGCCAGCTACGCGATGCCGGATGTCCACTGGGGCTACGGCTTCCCGATCGGCGGCGTGGCGGCGACCGACGTCGCCGAGGGTGGCGTCGTCTCACCCGGTGGCGTGGGCTTCGACATCTCCTGTGGTGTGCGGTTGCTGGCGAGTCCGCTCACCCGGGACGACCTGGGTGAGCACGTGGGGCCCCTGATGGATGCGCTGGCGGCGGCCGTCCCCGCGGGCATGGGGCGAGGTGGAGTGCATGAGGTTGCGGACCGGGACGAACTGGTGCGGATCCTGACCGAAGGCGCGCGCTATCCGGTCTCGCGCGGCGACGGCGAGCCCCGCGATCTCGACCGCTGCGAGGACGGTGGGTGCCTGCCGGGCGCCGACCCGTCGGAGGTCAGCGACCGTGCGATGCGGCGGGGCAGAGGCCAGGTGGGCTCGCTCGGTTCGGGCAACCACTTCCTCGAGGTGCAGGTCGTCGACGAGGTGCTCGACGAGCCTGCGGCGTCCGCGTTCGGACTGCATGCGGGTCAGGTGTGCGTGATGATCCACTGTGGCTCGCGTGGGCTCGGTCACCAGGTCTGTTCCGATCACGTTGGCCATATGGGTGACGCCATGCGCAGCTACGGCATCGAGGTCCCGGACCCACAGCTCGCGTGTGCCCCGGTCCGCTCCGCGGAGGGACGTGCCTACCTCGGTGCCCTCGCCGCTGCTGCCAACTTCGCCCGGGCGAACCGCCAGTGGCTGACCGAGGCGGCCCGCGAGGCGTTCGCTCGAGCGGTCGGCCACCGTGAGCTCGCGCTCGTGTACGACGTGTCCCACAACCTCGCCAAGCTCGAGACCCACCCGATCGAGGGTGGTGAGGTCGAGCTGTGCGTGCACCGCAAGGGGGCCACCCGGGCGTTCCCGCCCGGCGCAGAGGCGCTACCGGACGACCTGCGCCCGGTCGGCCAACCGGTCCTGTTGCCAGGGTCGATGGGGACCGCCTCGTACGTGCTCGTCGGCGTGGCGCCAGGTGAGGCGTTCGCATCGTGTGCCCACGGGGCCGGACGGCGGATGAGCCGGCATGAGGCCAAACGCCACGGTCAGGGCGGTCGGCAGCTGCGTGACGAGCTGCGGTCGGCTGGGATCGAGGTCCGCGCGGGTTCCCTGCGGGACCTGCCCGAAGAAGCACCGACGGCCTACAAGGACGTCGACGAGGTGGTCCGGGTCTGCGAAGCCGTGGGGCTCGGTCGACGGGTCGTGCGGCTCCGCCCGATCGGCGTGGTGAAGGGATGAACCCAACGGAACGAGGACGCGCCAACGGCATCCGGCCTCGGCCGTGAGGTGGGCCACAGCGGGTCAGTGTCGGTGTCAGATCACGATCGATAGCTGAAGGGAGACGATCCTCATGGCGTTCAGGGACCGGCACGACGCCGGCAGACAGCTCGGAGCTGAACTCGCGACGACCCGGCTCACGGACCCCGTCATCCTGGGACTTCCGCGGGGCGGCGTCCCCGTCGCCTTCCAGGTGGCTCGGGTCCTGGATGCGCCCTTGGACGTCCTGGTCGTGCGCAAACTGGGGCATCCAGAGCAGCCGGAACTCGGGCTCGGCGCCCTCGGAGAGGGTGGCGTCCAGGTCCTCAACGACGCGCTGATCGGCGAGTGCGGCATCTCGACCAGACGGCTGCAGCACGTGGTGCAGGTGGAGCGGACCGAGCTCCAACGGCGCTCGCAGCGCTACCGCGGTGAACGGGAGGCGATCCCGGTCGCGGGACGGACCGCGGTCCTGGTGGATGATGGCCTGGCAACGGGCTCGACGGCGCGGGCGGCCATCGAGGTGGCCCGACGGCGGGGAGCGGCTGAGGTCGTCCTCGCGGTTCCGGTCGCGCCGGACTCCACGGTCGCCGAGCTACGTCACATCGCCGATCAGGTGATCTGTCTGCAGACACCGAGGTGGTTCGGGTCCGTCGGCAGCTACTACGACGACTTCGAGCAGACCTCCGACGAGGAGGTCGCGCGGTTGCTCGACGAAGAGGCGTTGCGCTCACCATCTCACCACGAGGTGACCTGACCGCAGGATCTCGTCTGCACCTCACGGGGAGCCGCCCGGCGATCACCACGGGCGGCCGTGCCGCACGGTCGACCCTCACCGTGTGGTTGGACAGGTGGTGGACCACGTTCGTCAGCGCCACGCCGCGGAGGTGGCGGTTCTCCACCTTCCCCATCCGGCGCCGCGCGACCGCGATCCTGTCCACTACCGTGTCCACCGCAGGCGTGCGGCGAACGGAGACCCCATGGTGGATGAACCGGAGGTGGACGGTGACGCCCCGCTGTCCTTCGCCGACTTCCGCCGCGCCTTCTACTACGGCGACCACGCCGACATGCAGTTCAAGTTCCTCGACAAGCTCGAGGACGACGAGGCGGCCGGGTTCATCGCCGAGATCCTCCACCGGCTCGGGGCGGCCTTCGACACCGGCGACCTCGGTGACGTCCGCGAGCACGTGCAGCGGGTCCAGGCCGACACCTACGCCGACGATCCTGCCCCGCAGGTCGACGACGCCCCGTTCACGCCCTTCATCGGCGACCTCGAGGAAGCACGGCTCGCGCTGGTGTCCGCTGGTGGGGTCTTCCGACGCGACGACGATCCGATGGGGCCCGACGGACCGTCCCAGCAGGAAGCGCTCGGGATGATCAAGGAGTTCCTTCGGGGCGCGCCGACCCTGACCGGGATCCCGGTCGACACCCCGGACGACGCGCTCACCGCTCGTCATCCCGGCTACGACGCCCGCACGGCGCAGCGCGATCCCGGCACGGTGTTCCCGCTGGCGATCCTCCGCGAGCTCGCCGACCAGGGCAGGGTGCGGCTCGCGGACACCCACCACACCTTCGTCGGGGCCACCTCGCAGACGCGTCTGCGCAAGGAGGTCGCCGACGCCTGGGCTCAAGACTTCGTCGCGCAGGAGGTGGACGGGTGCCTGCTCGTCGCCACCTGACCGGTGTGCCACGGGTCGGTCGGACTCGTCGCACGCGCCCTGGAACGGGCCGGGATCCCCACGGTGTCGATCTTCGTGGAGGCCTTCCGTCACGTCGCCGGGCGCCTGCGTGTGCCCCGCGTGTTGGTGACGCCCCATCTGATGGGCCGGACCGTCGGTCCGGTCGGCGACCGCGCGACCCAGACCCGGGTCGTCGAGGCCGCGCTCGACCTGCTGGTGACGGCGGACGGGCCGGAGACCCTCCGCGACCTCTAGCGGCCGGTCGTGACGATCAGCCGCAGACGGTGCGTCAGCGGAGGTGGACGGGAATCGAACCCGCCAGAGGTCGTAACGAACCTCTCACCGGTGTTGAAGACCGGGGGACCCACCAGGCGTCCGGACACCTCCCTGCGCGTCAGCGCGTGGCCCACCGTACTCGGAAGGCCCGCCGTCAGCAGACGGTTGCCCCACCGTACGGCGCGCGGCGTCGTATCTCTCCCTGCCATCTGGCCTGCCAACCGACCACGGACGGGACCGCTCCATGACCACCGATACCCAGCCGCCAACGGCCGCGATGCCGCGCCTCACCTCACTGAGCCACGGTGCCGGCTGTGCCTGCAAGTTGAGCCTCGACGAGTTGACCGAGATCCTGGCCGGTGTCAGCTTCCCCGACGACCCGGATCTGCTGGTCGGTCCTACCACCGGCGACGACGCCGCCGTCTACCGCCAACCCGACGGGCGCGTGCTGGTCGCCACCACCGACTTCTTCACCCCGCTGGTCGACGACGCCGCCACCTGGGGGCGCATCGCCGCCGCCAACGCGGTCAGCGACGTCTACGCGATGGGCGCCACGCCCCGTTTCGCGCTCAACCTGGTTGGCTGGCCCCGCGACCTGCCCTTCGCCGTCCTCGAGGAGGTGCTGACCGGGGCGACCGACGTCGCCCGCGAGGCCGGCTACCTGATCGCCGGTGGCCACTCGATCGACAGCGTCGAGCCGCTGTTCGGCCAGGTCGTCATCGGTGACACCACCGAGGACGCCATCCTCACCAACGCCGGCGCCACCCCCGGCCAGGCGATCGTGCTCACCAAGCCGATCGGCACCGGCATCGTCACCACCGCGCTCAAGCGCTCCGACGAGCTGACCCCCGACGACGACGGCCCGCTCGCCATCGCCTACGCAGCCGCCGTTGCCTCCATGACCCGGCTCAACCGCGATGCCGCCCAGGCCGCGATCGCCAACGGGGCCACCGCCGCGACCGACGTCACCGGCTTCGGCCTGCTCGGGCACCTGCACCGCATCACCACGGCCAGCGGGGTCGGCGCCCACCTCGACGCCGCGGCGGTCCCCACGCTGCCGCACGTCCGCGACCTGCTCGATGCCGGGTTCGTGCCGGGCGGTTCGCAGCGCAACGCCGACCAGGCCGCCCGCTACCTCGCCACCGACCTGCAAGGACCGGACCGCATCCTGCTCGCCGACGCCCAGACCTCGGGCGGGCTGCTGCTGGCCCTGGGGGCCGATGCGGCACAGGACGTGGTCGCCCGCCTGCGTGACAGCGGGCACGCCGCCGCCGTCATCGGCGCCATCACCGACGGACCTGCCGGCAGCATCGAGGTAGCGACGTCATGACCGACCCGCGCGCCGCCCTCCCGGCGGTCACCACCCTGCTCGACGATGACGCCGTCGCGGCGGCGGTCGCGGCCCATGGGCACGCCCGGACCGTCGCCGCGCTGCGTGCCGCGCTCGCCGAGGCTCGAGCCGCGGTGGTGACGGGGGACGGTGACACCGCCGACGGTGACGGCGAGCCAGCGGCCCCGACCTCGGAGACGGTGATCGCTGCTGCGTTGGCGCGGCTGACGGACCAGGACCGCCGTCGGCTGCAGCCGGTCATCAACGCGACCGGCGTGCTGCTGCACACCAACCTCGGCCGCGCGCCGCTGTCCGGGACCGCGGTGCAGGCCATCGCCGGCGCGGCGGGACCGACCAACCTGGAGCTCGACCTCGCCCAGGGTGAGCGCGGTGGTCGCGGGGCCGTCGCCCACGCCGCGCTGACCCGGCTGACCGGCGCGGACGCGGCACTGGCCGTCAACAACGGGGCGGCGGCGCTGGTGCTCGCGTTGACGGTGCTCGGGCACGGGCGTGAGGTGGTCATCAGTCGCGGCGAGCTGGTCGAGATCGGCGGCTCGTTCCGTCTCCCCGACATCATGGCCAGCGCCGGCTGTCACCTGCGCGAGGTCGGCACCACCAACCGGACCCGCATCGACGACTACCGCGCAGCCATCGGGCCGGAGACCGGCGCGCTGCTCCGCGTGCACCCGAGCAACTTCCGGATCGACGGGTTCACCGCACGCCCCACCACCTCGGAGCTATCGCAGCTGGCACGGCAGGCGGGGGTGGCCTTCATCGAGGACATCGGTTCAGGGCTGCTGGTGCGTTCGAAGGTGGCTCGCGACGAACCGGTGGCGTCTCAGGTCGTCGCGGACGGTGCGGACCTCGTGATCTTCTCGGGTGACAAGCTGCTGGGCGGTCCGCAGGCCGGCATCCTGGTGGGCGACGCGGAGCTGGTGGAGCGCTGCCGTCGCCACCCGCTGGCGCGGGCGCTGCGGCTGGACAAGCTGCGGATGGCCGCGCTGGAGGCGACGCTCGCGAGCTACGAACGGGACGCGCTCGAGGAGCTGCCCGCATGGGCGCTGGCCAGCGTTCCGGTGGAGGAGCTGCAGTCCCGGGCGGAACGGTTGGCCGACCGTGCCGCGGGGATCGCGGCGGTCGCGACCGAGGCCGTCCTCGGTGGCGGCTCGACGCCAGGTAACCGGCTGGCGTCCGTCGGCCTCGCGGTCGATGGGGACGCGGAGCAGCTGGCCGCGGCGCTGCGTCGTGGTGACCCGCCGGTGGTGGGGCGGATCGTCGAGGACCGGCTGGTTCTGGACCTGCGCAGCGTGCCGGAGTCCCAGGACGAGCAGCTGATGGCGGCGCTCGCGGCAGCGCAGGGCTCGGCCGGCGCACGGGACGCGACGTCGTGAGCACCGAACAGGCGGTGGACGCCGGTGCACCGGCGATGCACGTGGTCGCGACGGCTGGTCACGTCGACCATGGCAAGAGCGCCCTGCTCAAGGCGCTGACGGGCCAGGAACCGGACCTTTGGGACGAGGAGCGGCGTCGCGGGCTGACGATCGATCTCGGCTACGTCTGGACGACGCTCACCGATGGTTCGGGCGCGGAGCAGACGGTGGCCTTCGTCGACGTGCCGGGCCACGACGGGTTCCTGACCAACATGCTCAGCGGGGTCGGTGTCGTGGAACAGGTGCTGTTCGTCGTCGCGGCCGACGACGGCTGGTCGGCCCAGTCCGAGGAGCATCGGGAGATCCTGGATCTGCTCGGTCGCCGAGCCGTCGCCGCGGTGGTCACGAAGGCCGACCTGGCGGGCCCCGACCGCACCGCCGAGGTCGTCGCCGACGTCGGTGACCGGCTCGGGGTGACCACGATGGCAGACGCGCCAGTGGTAGCGGTGGACTCGCTGTCGGGGACCGGGCTCGACACCCTGCGCACGACCCTGGCGACGCGCCTGGCGGAGACGCAGCCGACGGGCGCTTCCGCGGAAGCAGGGGGCGACGCGACCCCGCGGATGTGGGTCGACCGGGCGTTCACCGTGACGGGGGCCGGGACGGTCGTCACGGGCCTGCTGGTCGCCGGACACCTCGCGGTCGGCGACGAGGTGGTGCTCGCCCCCTCCGGTCGTCGCGGTCGGATCCGCGGGTTGCAGTGCCTGGGGGAGTCCGTTCGTGCAGCAGGCGCGACGTCCCGGGTGGCGGTCAACCTCGCGGGCGTGGACGCCGACCAGGTGGCGCGCGGTGACGTGGTCACGGCGCCGGTCGACACGGCGGCTGCGGCGGCCCGGATGACCCGGTCGGTGGACGCCCACGTCCGGGCGCTGCCGCACCAGCCGATCGGTCAGAAGGGCGCCTGGCACCTGCACGTCGGCACGGCGACCACGACGGTCGTGGTGCGCCCGCTGCTCGGTGACATCGACCCCGGGGAGGAGGGTCACGTCCGGCTCGAGCTGACCGATCCGTTGGCGCTACGTGTCGGGGACCGCTTCGTGCTGCGCGAGGCCGGACGGCAGCGCACCATCGGCGGTGGCGTGGTGCTCGACCCCCGACCGGCACGGCGGCCGCGTGGCGCCGAGGCGCGACTCAGCCACGCGCTGGTCCTCGACGAGCTGCGTGAGGCGGTGGCGGAGGGCGACGTGGACGCCCAGGTCGCGGCGCTGGTCGCCGCCCACGGCGGCCGCCGCGCGCAGGCGGAGCTCACCGGGATGTTCGGCGCGGCGGTGACGGCCGAGCTGACGTCTGGTGACGCCGTCCTCACGTTGATCGGCGAGGTGGTGGTCGATCAGGGCCAGGTCGCGCCCTGGACCGACGCGATGCTCGCGGCCGGTCGCGACGCCGATCCCGACCATGCCGTGGAGCGGGCCGCGCTGGTCACGGCGGCGGCCGAGCGCGGCTGCCCGAGCGAGCTCGCCCCGACGCTGATCGAACGCGCCGTCGCCGATGGGGCACTGCGCAGCTACGGCGGACGCGTCGTGCACGCCGACCACGAGGCGCGCTACCTCGACGCCCGTGAGGCGCGCGCTCAGGCACTGCTGAAGCTGCTGGAGGAGGACCCCTGGCAGCCCCCCGGTGCGACCGAGGCGCTGCGGACGGTCGGGATGCCCTCCTTCGAGCTGCAGGCGCTGCTCGACGACGCTCAGGTGGTCGCTGCGGGGTCGTTGCTCTTCCCGGCGAGCCTCGTGGCACGGGCGATCGAGCTGCTCCGCGACGGGCCGGGGCGGGGCGGTGAGGCGTTCACCGCTGCGCAGGCCCGCGACGCCTGGAGCTGCACGCGCCGCGCGGCGATGCCCCTCCTGGAGCACCTCCGCGCGGTCGGCGTGACCCGCTTCGACGGTGAGCGCCACCGGCTCATCGAACCCTGAGGCGCGACGAGCCGGTGGCTCCTCGGGGAAGGCTCGCCCTCAGGCGGGTTTGCGGGCCAGGAACGGATGGCCGAACACCGCGAAGGCTCGCGCCTTCTCCTCACCGGACGCACCCGCGAAGGTGTCGACCGCGGGACCGACGGTCACGTCGGCGAACCCGACGTCCTCCATCATCTTCTGCCAGCCTGCACACGGCAGGCCACCAGCTATTCAGCCGGTCCAGAGATCGATCTCGCGTAAGGCCTCCGGCGGCACCGGGTTGTTGTTCGCGATGTCGCCGAACTGCAGGTGCCCGCCCGGCGTGAGGACGCGGAAGACCTCCTCGAACAGCGCCTGCTTGTCGGGGCACAGGTTGAACACCCCGTTGGAGATCACGACGTCGGCCCAGCCGTCCTCGATCGGCATCTCCTCGGCGAAACCCTCGCGGAACTCGACGTTGTCCAGACCGAGCGCGTCGGCGTTGCGACGTGCCTTCGTGAGCATCTCCTCGGTCATGTCGATGCCGACGACCTGACCGTCGGGGCCGACCTGACCTGCGGCGACGAACGTGTCGAACCCGGCGCCGGAGCCCACGTCGACGACCTTCTCACCTGCCTCCAGGTGGCGCAGCTCGAACAGGTTCGCGATGCCGGCGAAGGACTCGACGGCGTGGTCGGGCAGCGGGTCGACCCACGCGTCGTCGTAGCCCAGGTGGCGCGCCAGGAACCGGCCGGTGTGGAAGTGGTGCTCGGCATCCGGTGCCTCCGCCACCTCGCGGTACTTGTCCTGCACCTCCTTGCGCAGGGCGTCGGGGTCGACCGGGCTACTGCCGGCTGGTGTCTCGGTACTCATGAACCCTCCCCGGTTCGATGATCGGTGGTCCGTGGTCGGGGTCGGCGATCGGTGGTCGTCGCCGTCGAGGCGATGGCCGTCGGGCCATGCCCTCGCCCACCAGTGGACGTTCGTCGGTCCCCACGGATTGCACCCGGCCCCGCTGCCGCGCATCGACGTGCGGTCAGCGACCACCGTCGGGTTCGGGCTGGTTGGACGTCACCGCTAACGTCGGCCATCGCCGGTGGCCAGCGCCATCGACACGCTGCACGCCACCTCCACCGTCGAGGGAGCACCGCATGACCAGGCCGGTCCCGCCGCCGACCCCGACCGCGACCCTGGAGCGACTGGTGCCTCGGGCGTTGCACCGCGCCGAGGAGGGCCGGTCGCTGCGCACCGACGAGGTCGCCGCGCTGCTCATCGCGCGTGGGGAGGACCTGACGCGTCTGCTCGACGTCGCGTCGCGGGTCCGCGACGCCGCCCCCTGGTACGCCGAGGGGGCCTGGGGTCGGACCGCCGACGACACCCGCCGGGTGACCTACTCGCGGAAGGTGTTCGTGCCGCTGACCCACCTGTGCCGTGACACCTGCGGCTACTGCACCTTCGCGTGGCCCCCCAAGAAGGATCTGCCGGCGTTCCTGTCACCCGAGCAGGTGCTGGACATCGCCCGCGCTGGGCAGGCGCAGGGCTGCAAGGAGGTGCTCTTCACGCTGGGGGACAAGCCCGAGGAGCGCTACCCGGCGGCGGCGGAGTGGCTGGAGGCTCGTGGCTACGACTCCACCCTGGAGTACCTGCGGTCGGTCGCGATCCAGGTGATCGAGGAGACGGGTCTGCTGCCCCACCTCAACCCGGGCGTGATGAGCTGGGCAGAGATGTCCACCCTGAAGCAGGTCGCCCCGTCGATGGGCATCATGCTGGAGTCCACCTCGGCGCGGCTGCTCGAGAAGGGCCAGGCACACTTCAACTCGCCGGACAAGGACCCGGAGGTGCGCCTGCAGGTCCTGGAGGACGCCGGGCGGCTCAGCGTCCCGTTCACCTCCGGCGTGCTGATCGGTATCGGCGAGACGCCGGTCGAGCGTGCCGACACGCTGCTGGCCCTCCGGGAGACCCACCGCCGCTACGGCCAGCTGCAGGAGGTGATCGTCCAGAACTTCCGCGCCAAGCCGGACACGGCGATGCGCGACCACCCCGAACCCTCCCTCGAGGACCTGCTGGCGAGCGTGGCCACGGCCCGCATCGTGCTGGGGCCGACCGTGCACCTGCAGGCCCCGCCGAACCTGTCACCGGACACCTACGCCGACATCCTGGCGGCCGGGATCGATGACTGGGGCGGCGTGTCCCCCGTGACCCCCGACCACGTGAACCCCGAAGCCCCGTGGCCGCAGCTCGACGAACTGGCCCGTCGCTCCGCCGAGCGCGGGTTCACGCTCACCGAGCGGCTGTGCGTCTACCCGGAGTACGTGGCCCGTCCCGACCCGTGGCTGGCGGGGCGGATGCGCGGCCCGGTCGGGGCGCTGGCCGACGAGCACGGCCTGGCCAGGCCCGAGGTGAAGCCAGAACCCCAACCGTGGCAGGACCCGGACACCGTCTACCACGCCACCTCGTCCGCGATGGAGGCGGTCATCTCCGGCGACGAGGCAGACGGCTCCGCCGCCGATGGACGCAACGCCCGCTCCGCCCAGGCCGAGGACGACCTGCACCGTGCGGTGTACGGCGACCTCCACGTCATCGCGGACGGGGTGGTGGCAGCCAACGCCCCCCGGGTCGAGGCAGCGGCACGCCGTCGCGTGCGCCGCGACGTCGCGGCGGCCCTCGCGAAGGCCCAGCGTGGCCAGGTGCTGGACGACGACGAGGCCCTCCTGCTGTTCGACACCACCGGCGTGGAGATCGACGCTCTGGCCTCCGCTGCCGACGAGGTCCGCGCCGAGCGCGCTGGGGACGTCGTCACCTACGTCGTCAACCGCAACCTCAACTTCACCAACATCTGTTACACCGGATGCCGCTTCTGTGCCTTCGCGCAGCGCCGGGACGACCCCGATGCCTACAACCTCTCGCTCGAGCAGATCGCCGACCGGGCCGAGGAAGCGTGGGTGACGGGCGCCACCGAGGTGTGCATGCAGGGCGGCATCCACCCCGACCTGCCGGGCGACCACTACTTCGCGGTCCTCGACGCGGTGAGGGCGCGCGTCCCGGAGATGCACATCCACGCCTACAGCCCCATGGAGGTGGTCAACGGCGCGACCCGGATGGGCATCTCGATCCGCGAGTGGCTGACCGAGGCCCGCGATCGCGGGCTGGGTTCGATCCCCGGCACGGCGGCCGAGATCCTGGACGACGAGGTCCGGTGGGTGCTGACCAAGGGCAAGCTGCCCGCCTCGGCCTGGATCGAGGTCATCACCACCGCCCACGAGCTGGGCATCCCCACCACCTCGACGATGATGTACGGGCACGTGGACGAACCCCGGCACTGGGTCGCGCACCTCAAGCTGCTGCGCTCGATCCAGGAGGACACCGGCGGGTTCACCGAGTTCGTGCCCCTGCCGTTCGTGCACCAGCTCGCCCCGATCTACCTCGCCGGGGTGGCGCGGCCAGGTCCGTCGTGGGAGGACAACCGGCGGGTGCACGCGGTCGCGCGGCTGCTCCTGCAGGGGGCCATCGACAGCGTGCAGCTCTCGTGGGTGAAGCTCGGGGTCGAGAAGGCGGTCGATCTGCTCCAGGGCGGATGCAACGACCTGGGTGGCACCTTGATGGAGGAGACCATCTCGCGGATGGCAGGTGCCGATCACGGCATCCGTCAGACCCCGGAGGCACTGCGCGCCGTGGCGGACGCCGCCGGGCGGCCAGCGGCCGAGCGCACCACGACCTACGACCGGATCGAACCGGGCGGCATCCGCTACCGCGCGCTCGTGTCGTAGCACACCGGCGACCCTGGGCGGGCGTCGGTCACCGGGTCTTCGGCGTGGTGCGCAGAGCGTCGAACCCGGCCTGGGCCAGCAGGGCGACGGTCTGGGCCAGTGGAAGGCCGATCACGTTCGTGTCGGACCCTTCGACCCGTTCGACCAGCACCGCCCCGGCACCCTGCAGGGCGTAGCCACCGGCCTTGTCGACGCCCTCACCGGTGGACAGGTACCAGGCGAGCTCCCGGTCGGTGAGCGATCGGAACGCCACCTGGGTGGTGACCAGTTCGGTGAGCAGGTGTCCGTCCGCGTGGACGGCCAACCCGGTCATCACCTGGTGGGTCCGACCGGACAGGGCTGCCAACATCGTGGCGGCGTGCTCCTCATCCCGGGGCTTGCCGAGGATCCGTCCGTCGAGCACCACGACGGTGTCGGCCGCCAGCACCACCTCGGCGTTCCCGCGGCCCATCGTGGTCGATGGCCGGGTGGCAGAGGCCGCGGCCTTCGCACCCGCCAGACGGAGGACCAGGGCGTCGGCCGATTCGTCCTCGTGTGGGGTCTCGTCGACGTCGGCGGGGCGCACCACCGGTGACAGGCCCAGGCGGGCGAGGAGCTGCGCGCGTCGCGGGCTCCCCGACGCCAGCACGAGCCGTGTCCCGCTCGCCGGTGTCGAGGATCGGCGTGCACCGCGGTGACCTGCCGGAAGATCAGCCACCGGAGATGACCACGGCGGCGCCCGCCCCGAGGGGGACGCCGTGTTCGCGGGTGTCCAGCCAGCCGTGCGGGAGCGCGACCTTCTTCGGGCGGGTGGTGTGCCCGCGGGGTTGGCGGCGCATGTCCTCGTCGAAGGGGATGTCGCGGTCGACCTCGGCCAGCAGGGTGCGCAGCTCGTCGAGCGACTCGACGAGGTTCAGCGAGCGACGCAGGGTCCGCCCCACGGGGAAGCCCTGCAGGTACCAGGAGGTGTGCTTGCGGATCTCGCGCAGGCCGGTGTAGGTCCCGAAGGCGGCGACGAGCAGCTCGGCGTGTTCGGTGAGCAGGCCGGCGACCTGGCCCAGGTCCGGCGACGGGGGCAACGGCTCCCCGGCGAAGGCGGCCTGCAGGTCCCGGAACAACCACGGTCGTCCCAGACAGCCACGGCCGATCACCACACCGGCGCAGCCGGTCTGATCGACCATCCGCAGGGCGTCCGCGGCCTCCCAGATGTCGCCGTTGCCGAGGACCGGCAGGTCGACGGCCTCCACCAGGCGCGTGATGTGGCGCCAGTCCGCGGGCGGGCCGTAGCGGTCCTGCGCGGTCCGGGCGTGGAGCGCCACGGCGGCGACACCCAGGTCCTGCGCTATCCGTGCTGCCTCGAGGTAGGTGTGGTGTTCGTCGTCGATCCCCAGTCGGGTCTTCACGGTCACGGGGACGTCACCGGCGTGGCGGACCGTAGCGGCGACGATCGCGGCGTAGAGATCCCGGCGCCAGGGCAGCGCCGCCCCTCCGCCGTGGCGGGTGACCTTCGGAGCGGGACAGCCGAAGTTGAGGTCGATGTGGTCGACCCGCTGTTCGCCGACGAGCAGCGCGGTCGCGCGCGCCGCGTCGTCCGGGTCGACGGCGTAGAGCTGGATCGACCGGGGGTCCTCCTCCGGCGCGAACGAGGCCTTGAGCTGGCTGGTCGCGTCGCCCTCGACCAGCCCGCGGGCCCCGACCATCTCGCTGACGTACAGCCCACCGCCGTAGCGCCGGCACAGCGTGCGGAACGGCACGTTGGTGACCCCGGCCATCGGCGCGAGCACGACCGGCGGCCACACCTCGAGGTCGTGCAGGCGCAGCGGATCGACCGACGCACGCGTAGGCGGCGGGGCAGCTGGGGCGAGAGGGGCAGCGGACATAGGTCGCGAACGTTAGCGGTGCGCGGCGTCATCCCGGTGTCGTGGCCCGTTCGCGGGGTACGGGTGGTGATCTTCCGGGCAGCCTGGCCGACCCGTACCGGTTGCCGTCGGGGTCTTCCTCCGCAACCTCCGGGAGCGACGCGACGTTCAGGCTGCGTCGAGCAGGTCAGGCATCCGGTCGCCCGGTTAGCGTCGGGTGGACAGCGAGACGTCGTCAACACCGACGGCGATGCACCCCGGAGTGTGTCCATGCCACCACCGACGACCTACGTGAGCGTGGTGGAGTTCGCGGTGGAGCTGGCACGGCTGCGCCGCGCACTGCTCACCCCGGAACGGTGGGCCGGCTCCTGGGGCCACGTGCGGTCGCTCGAACGTCTGGACCCGGGTGTGGGGGACGGGACTGGACGGCGCTACCGCACGACCGTCCGTGCGGTCCTGCCGTACACGCTCACCTGGGAGATGCGCCTGGTCGAAGCGGCCTCCCACCGACTGCGGTGGGAGGCCGACGGGGACCTGGACGGGGTGGCCACGCTCGAGTTGGCCACAACGCCCGGTCGCACGGCGGTCCATGCCTCCTGGTCGGTCCGACCGACGCCGAGGTGGATGCGCCTGCTGTGGCCGGTCGCCCGGCCGCTGTTCGTGCGCAACCACGACGAGGTGATGCGCCGCGGTGCCGCGCACCTGGCCGACCACCTCGGCGTCGCCCTGCTGCGCTGCGAGGTGGGGGTGTCCGAGCGTCGGGGAGACGGAGCCCCCGGTCCACCCTAGGCTCGTTCACGAACCACAACCGAGGCGCCTCCCAGACCGGACGGCGCATCCGCAAGCTACGGAACGGAGGACGCATGACCCGTGTCGTGATCGTCGGAGATGGCCCGGCTGGGCTGTCGGCCGCCCTCTTCCTCGCCAAGAACGACGTCGACACCGTCGTCTTCGGCCAGGACGAGACGGCCATGCACCACGCCCATCTCTACAACTACCTCGGCATCGAGGACCTCGGCGGCACCGAGTTCCAGCAGATCGCCCGCCGGCAGGTCGAAGCACTTGGCGCCGACCTACGCGACGCCGAGGTGACCGGGATCACGCGCACCGAAGGCGAGGGCTTCATCGTCACCACCACCGAGGACGATCGGGTCACCGCCGACCACGTGATCCTCGCGGGTGGCAAGGCCGCCCAGTCGCTGGCCGCCTCCCTGGGCGCCGAGAAGGACGGCGGCCACGTGCCGGTCGACACCGAGAACCGCACCGAGGTGGAGGGACTCTACGCCGTCGGCCGCGTCGCACGACCCGAGCGCAGCCAGGCCATCATCTCCGCAGGCGCCGGAGCCGTGGCGGCGCTGGACATCCTCTCGAAGGCGGCCGGTAAGGACGTCCACGACTGGGACACACCGCCCGAGGACTGAACCACCGCCACGATCGCATCGGTCCGACCGGCGCGCCACCTCGACGACCCGTCCCGCCCGGCGAAGGGAGCCCCGTGACGTTGCCCGTCAGCCTGCTCTCCGACGACGACCTGCACCTGTTCAACGAGGGCACCCACCGGCGCCTCTACGACCACCTCGGCGCGCACCTGCTCGACGGTCGGGAGGGGGGCGCCCGCGGCGCCTGGTTCGGGGTGTGGGCCCCGAACGCGACCGGCGTCGCGGTCGTCGGTGACTTCAACGACTGGGACGGCGACACCCACCGCCTGGAGCGGCGCGGGACGTCCGGCATCTGGGAGGGCGTGGTCCCAGGGGGGGCTCACGGTGACATCTACCGCTACGCCGTCACCCAGGCGGACGGCGAGGTGGTCGAGCACGCCGACCCGTTCGCGGTCCACGCCGAGACCCCACCGAGGAACGCCTCGAAGGTGTGGGACGCCAGCTACGAGTGGAGCGACGACGCCTGGCTCGCCGAGCGCCCGCGGCGTCAGGCCGACGACGCCCCGATCTCGATCTACGAGGTCCACCTCGGGTCGTGGCAGCGTGGCGAGGACGGCGAACGGTTCCTGACCTACCGGGAGCTGGCGCCGCACCTGATCGAGCACGTCCGTGGGCTCAACGTCACCCACGTCGAGTTCCTCCCCGTGATGGAGCACCCCTTCTACGGCTCGTGGGGCTACCAGACCACCGGCTACTTCGCGCCGACGTCGCGCTACGGCACCCCACAGGACCTGAAGTGGTTGATCGACCAGCTGCACCAGGCGGGGATCGGCGTGATCCTCGACTGGGTGCCCTCGCACTTCCCGGACGACTGGTGGGGCCTGGCCGGGTTCGACGGGACCCACCTCTACGACCACCAGGACCCCCGCCGCGGCCGCCATCCCGACTGGAACTCGGCGATGTTCAACTACGGCCGCCCGGAGGTGCGGGCGTTCCTGCTGTCGTCCGCCGCCTACTGGCTGGCCGAGTTCCACGCCGACGGGCTGCGCTGCGACGCGG
>PWTE01000388.1 GCA_003563915.1 Nitriliruptoraceae bacterium | reverse complement strand
ACGGTGGTCCTGTTCCCCTGGCAGGACGTCTGGATCCCCGCCGTGCTGGTCGCGGTCGCCGTGTTCCTCGTGTCCTACACCTTCTCGGTCCTCCGACTGCGCCTGCACGACATCGACGTGGCCATCAGCCGGACCGTCGTCGCCTCCGTGCTCGCGGCGCTCGTGATGGCCGTCTACCTCGTCGTGGTCGTCGGGGTCGGCAACCTCATCGGCCGTGCGGGCGAGCACCCGATGCTGCCGCTCATCGCTGTCGGTCTGGTCGCCGTGCTGTTCGAACCGGCCCGGCGTCGGGTGCGACGGGTGGTGGACCGGGTCCTCTACGGCCGCGATGCCGACGCGTTCGAGCTGCTCTCCGAACTGGCTGACGAGCTGCGCGCTGCAGGCGGGGTCGTCCCGGTCGCCGAGCACGTCGCCGCGCTGCTCGTTCGCGGGACCGGAGCGGACGGTGCCCGGATCCTGCTCGCCGACGCGGACCGGCCCCGGCTGCTAGCCGCGACCGGCGACACCGGCGCTGACGGCGACCGCCCACTGCTGTGTGTTCCTGTGGTTCACGACGGCGACCAGCTCGGCGAGGTCCAGCTGTTCGGCCGCTCCGTCGCCGATCTCGCTCCCGATGCCCAGGGCCTGCTCGACAACGTCGCCGGCACCCTCGGGACCGTGCTGCGTAACGCGCTGCTCGCGGAGGAGCTCCGGGCTCAGGTCGACGAGCTCCGCCGCTCGCGCCAGCGCCTGGTCGAAGCGCAGGACACCGCCCGACGCGACATGGAACGTGACCTGCACGACGGTGCCCAGGCTCGGCTGGTTGCGCTCCGCCTGCAGCTCGGGCTGGCAACGGCCGAAGCTCAGGCGCTGCCCGACGCGTCCGGCGCGGGTCGGCTCCGTGAGCTCCTGCAGGGGCTCGGTGACGAGGTGGACGCGACCATCCGCTCCCTACGCGAGCTATCGCACGGACTACACCCGCCGGTGCTCGACAGCGACGGGATCCCCGCCGCGCTGCGGTCGGCCACCCGGTCCCTGCCGGTCACGGTCGAGGTGGATGCCGCTGGCATCGGACGGTTCGACCGGTCGGCTGAGGCAGCCGTCTACTTCGCCTGCCTCGAAGCGATCAACAACGCCGCCACCCATGGTGCGGCCGATCGCGTCCGCACCGCCCTCACGAACGGTGACGGCCACCTGCGCTTCGAGGTGGAGGACGACGGGGTCGGGTTCGACCCGACGGAGGTCGCGCGGGGGCGGGGCCTGACGAACCTGACGGACCGGGTCGGTGCGTTGGGAGGCGAGCTCACGGTCGATGCGGCGCCAGGCTGCGGGACCCGGATCGTCGGGGTCCTGCCGGTTCAGCCGTTGGTCTCGGAGAGGTAGAGCAGGACGGCTCGGACCCGGCGGTGCACCGCGCTGTCCTCGGCGGGCAGATCGAGCTTCGTCAGGATGCTCGTGATGTGCTTCTCGACCGCGCGGTCCGACAGCGACAACGTGGTCGCGATCGCCCGGTTCGATCCACCGCGAGCGACGAGCTCCAGGATCTCGGTCTCCCGCGCGGTCAATCGCTCCAGCCGTGAGGTGGCACGGTGCCGGCGCGCGGTGACGAGCACATCGATGACCTGCGGGTCGAGCACCGAGCCGCCCGCGGCCGCCTCGGTCACGGCGTGCTTGAGCTGGCGCAGGTCGCCGACCCGCTCCTTCAGCAGGTAGGCGCGCCCCTGAGCGCCTCCGTCGAACAGGCGGAGGGCGTACTCGGGCTCGACGTGGTGAGACAGCACGACGACGCCGATCTGCGGCGCGGCGCTGGCCAACTCCTCGGCCGCGCGGATGCCCTCGTCCGTCCCGGTCGGCGGCATCCGGATGTCGGTCAGCACCACGTCGGGCGCATGGTCGCTGACCGCCTCCTGCAGCTCCGGCAGCGTCGCGGCTGCCGCCACCACCTCGAGGTCGCTGTCCCCGTCGAGCAACGCGACCAGACCCTCCCGGATGAGGTAGCTGTCCTCGGCCACGACCAGACGGATCGCCATGGCGGCAGCGTAGTGACGTCCGGTTCGTTCCCGATCGTGTTCCCGTGCTCGGACGCTCGGACAGGGCGCCGGGTCGGGCAGAGCGATACGGCAACTACGGTCGTCGTGCTCCCCTTCTCCCATCCCCGAGGCGTCTCGTGTCCATCGCCATCGTCGACGTGTTCACCGCCATCCTGGTGATCGGGCTGTTCCTGGTCGCGGCCAAGTGGCTTCGTGCCAGGATCGGACTCTTCCGCCGGTTGTTCCTGCCTGCCTCGGTGATCGGCGGGGCGCTGGCGCTGCTGGCGGGCCCGCAGGTCCTCGGCCGGATCGCCACGGCGCTGGACGGCCCCGAAGCGCTCCAGGGAGGACTGCTGCCCGACGCCGTCATCGAGGTCTGGAGCGAACTGCCGGTCCTGCTGATCAGCGTGGTGTTCGCCTGCCTGTTCATCGGCAAACGGATCCCGGCGGTGCGGCAGATCTGGGAGATCGCCGGTCCCCAGGTCGCCCTCGGCCAGTCGATCGCGTGGGGCCAGTACGTCATCGGGTTGCTGCTCGCGTTGGTCGTGCTCGGCCCGGTGTTCGGCCTACCGCCGCTCGCCGGGGCGCTCATCGAGATCGGGTTCGAGGGTGGCCACGGCACGTCCGCTGGGCTCGCCGACACCTTCGAGGAGTTCGGGTTCGCCGAGGGCACCGACCTCGCGCTCGGGCTGGCGACGATCGGGCTGGTCGCCGGGGTCGTGATCGGCACGATCATCATCAACTGGGGCGTGCGGACCGGCCGCATCGGTCTGGACGAGCACGGCGACCCGGTGGAGGCGGCACGCCGAGACGCGACCGACGACCTCGACGACCTGGACGACCGCGAGCCCACCGACCAGGCCGACGAGACCAAGGCCACCGACCCGCTGTCGATCCACCTCGGTTTCGTCGCCGTCGCCATCGCGCTCGGGTGGCTGATCCTCGAAGGGCTCACCGCACTGGAGGTGGCGACCTGGGGTGGCGACGATGGCTTCGAACTGCTGGTGCACCTACCGCTGTTCCCCCTGGCCATGATCGGTGGTGTGCTCCTGCAGCTGTTCCTCGACCGGGTCGATCGCGAGGACCTGGTCGACCGCCGCCTGATCAACCGCATCTCGGGTGCGGCCCTCGACCTGATCATCGTGGCCGCACTGGGGACGCTGTCGTTGCAGGCCATCGGCGGGAACCTCGCCCCCTTCGCGATCCTGGCGGTGGCCGGGATCGTCTGGAACGTCGGCGCGTTCCTGCTGCTGGCGCCGCGGATCGTGCCGGTCTACGCCTACGAGCGGGGGCTCGGCGACTTCGGCCAGTCGATGGGGATGACGGTCACCGGTCTGCTGTTGCTGCGCATCGCCGACCCACCCAACCGCTCCGAAGGGCTGGAGGCCTTCGGCTACAAGCAGCTGCTGTTCGAGCCGGTGGTCGGCGGCGGGCTGTTCACCGCCGCATCGGTGCCGCTGATCGCGCAGCTCGGTGCCGTGCCCGTGCTGATCGGCACCAGCGTGCTGCTGGCCTTCTGGGTCGTGTTCGGCATCACCCGGTTCGGACCGGTCGACCAGGAGCACGCCGGGGTCGACACGCCGGCACCGGAGTGACGGACCGAGCCCCGTCGGTGAGCCGGCGGAAGCTGCTCTGGCCGGTCCGCTCACTGCCCGGAGCGTCGCCGTTCAGGAGCGGTACCGCTCCAGGTTCCAGGGATCGGAGCCGATACCTCCAAGGTGAGCTCCCCGACGACGGTTACCCGTGCATGGCAGCGCCTTCCTGCCGCTGTGCAGCTCCTGCTGTTCGGTCTCGCGGTCTACGCCACGGGCATGCTGTCCCTGGGTTGGTTCCGACCCTCGGGTACCGGGCTGGCCATCTGGTGGCCTGCCGCCGGGATCGGTTTGCTCGGAGCTCTGATCGCGTCGCGGGAGCAGCGGCCCTACGTGCTCGGGGTGCACTTCGTCGCGACCTCGGCGATCAACCTCTCCGGTGGTCAAGCCGTGGTCGCTTCACTGCTCCTCGGGGTCGCGAACATGCTGGAGATCGCGCTGATCGTGGCGATCCTCGCAGCCGGGGGGCGAGATCCCAGACAGATGCACGGTCAACGAGATCTGGGCCGGTTCATCCTCGCGGTCCTGGCTGGTGCCAGCTTCGTCGGCGTCGCGGGAGGAGCGATCGTGCAGGGACCGGACCCGGGCCCTGTCCTTGCGGTCGCGCGAAGCCTCTTCCCGTCCCACGTCTCCGCGCTGCTGTTGCTGGCGATCCCGCAGATGCGGGGCCTGCCAGCGAGGGCCGAGGCGCGGCCCTGGGAGCCCGCCCTCCAGTGGCTCGCCGTCTCCCTGGTCACGTGGGCGGTCTTCGCGCCAGGTCAGCGGGCAGCACTCGTCTTCCTGGTCCTGCCCGTTCTGCTGTGGGGAGTGCTGAGGTCGGGCATCCGAGCGGTCGGCCTCCAGCTCGTGACCGTCGCCGGGCTCTCCGCCTCGCTCACGCTCCAGGGCGGGGGTCCCTTCGCGGTGCAGCCCGGTGGGCCGGTCACGAGGATCGTTGACTCGGTCGGTCTCGTGCAGGTGTTCGTCGTTGCGATCGCGGTCGTCGTGCTCGCGACGACCTTGGAGGTCCAGTGGCGACGCGAAGCTGCGGCGGCGGTGGCCGAGCGGGATCACCGCAGCCAACTGATCTCCCAGCGCGGTCTGACCGGGATGGTCGACCTCCGGCCGTCGGGGGATGGCTTGCGCGTCGTGGAGTCGAATCGGATCGCGGACCGTTTCCTGGGTGACCCCCATCACTCGGTGATCGGGAGCACGTGGTGTGACATCTTCGCCGAGGACGATCGCGCGCGTCTCCGGGACGGCGTGAGGATGATCCTCGAGGGGCTCGACCCGTCCTGGCACGGAGAGTTGCGTGCCCGGATCGGTGGGCAGGATCGATACTTCGAGGTCGCACTGTTCCCCACGTCCCCTGACCAGATCGGTCCGCTCCTGACGGCACAGATGCTGGATGTCACCGAACGACGGTCGAACGAGGCGCGGCTCCTCGACCTCGCGTTGCGCGATCCCCTGACCGGACTCGCCAACCGTCCGCTCTTCGAGGATCGGCTGGGTCACGCGCTGGCTGCTGCTCGTCGTGACGGAAGCCGGGTCGGTGTGCTCTTCATGGACCTCGACGGCTTCAAGCCGATCAACGACCGTTTCGGGCACCGTGCCGGAGACCTGATCCTGGCCGAGGTCGCTCAGCGGCTCCAGGCGTCCGTCCGCCCGGGCGACACCGTCGCGCGGCTCGGTGGTGACGAGTTCGCGGTGATCGCACCACACCTCCAGGATGGCGCCCAGGCGGAACGGCTCTCAGCTCGGCTACGCGATGCCGCGGCAGGTTCGATCGTCGTTGACGGGACCGAGGTGAGCGTCGGGATCACGGTCGGTGTCGCAGTGGGGCACGGCCACACCGATCCCCACGAACTCCTCCACGATGCCGACGTGGAGATGTACGCGTCGAAGCCCTACGCACGCGGCTGAGCGCGGCATCCGGCGCCGAGGGTCCTCACGTCGCTGCCGTCGCCACCGGTACCGGGTGGATGTCCACGTCACCGAAGATGGTCACGACGCGCAGTTGTAGGACCGGTGCGTCATCGGGTGGGTCGTGTGCGGCCCGGAGATTGACGTCGCCGAGCAGTTCGGGTCCGGAGACCGCGACCCTCCAGCCGTCGGGGACCTCGAGGTCGAGGTCGCCGAACACGGTGGTCACCTGCAGCCTGGCACCGGCCTGGTCCAGCGACGCGTGACGCAGGTCGAGGCGCACGTCACCGAAGACCGCGGTCACGCTGCCGCCGGCGAACGGCCCGGTGCGCTGGACGATCCGGTTGTCGAAGACCGCCACGATGTCGGTGTCGCTGGCCTCCAGTCCCTCGATGCGGGCGGTGACCGGCGTGCGTGATGCCATCAGCCAGATGCCCAGGGCGATCAGCAGCAAGGGCCAGAGCACCGCCAGGCTGGTGACGTACCCGAGGGTCCAGGCGAACAGGGCGACGCCCAGCCCGGCCAGCACGGCGCCTCCGAGCAGGTTGCGGGGCCGGGTGAGCACCTGGGCAGCGCCAGCGAGGATCAGGATGGCGGGCCAGCCGGTCTCGAACACCGCCCAGGCATCGACGGTCCCGGCACGGTCGAAGAGCAGCAGTACGCCGACGGCGATCAGCAGCACCCCGAACACCAACTGTGAGCGGGTCATCGGGTCACCTCGATCCGGCCGAACCCGGTCCGTAGCTCCAGCTCGAGCACCGGTCCGTCCTCGACGCCGGGCTCGGTCAGCGCGCGACGTGGGGCGATCCCGGCGGTGGTCCGCCCGAAGGCGACGACCTCTCCGGCGATCGTGTGGCCGGTGCCGGACACGGTCACGTCGTCCGGGACGCGCACGACCAACTCACCCATCGACACCGAGGCGGCCAGTTCCGTCGTGCCTGGGGGGAGTTCCAGGTCACGCAGGTCGAGGGTCAGGGTGCCGGCTCCCAGGCTGTAGGAGGGCTCGAGCTCGGCTACGTCGGTGACCGTGTGGGTGCGGTCCCCAGCGGTGGCACTGACCTGCATCGGGGTCACCGAGAGGACCAGCGCGATGACGGTGAGCACGATCCCCAGGCCGATCAGCCCGCTGCGGGCGACGTGGCGACCGCCGGCCAGCAGCACGAGCCCGATAGCGATGATCACGATCGGCAGGACCAGCTGCCAGGCGATCGCGACGCCGGCGAGGGGCAGCAGCCACAGGACCCCGGCGCCGATCAGCGCCAGCGCCCACCCGATCGGGCGGGTCGCAGGTCGTGGCTCCGAGCTGGGGCTCTGGTCCGGGCCCCGGTCCTCGGGCGGGGGCGGAGGGGGCGTGTCGCCTGCGGGTGGTCCGGTGCGCGGGGGGTGGGTGGAGGTGCTCATCGGTCGGTCGCTCTCTGGGCCAACAGCAGCCCGCCGAACAGGATCAACAGGACGGGGCCGACGTAGCGCCACGAGAAGGCCGGCAGCAGCTGGTCGGCCAGCAGCAACCCGCCGAGCGCCACCAGCACCAGTCCCGCCAGCACCGGGGTGCTCGACCCCGAGCGCTCGGGGGCGGGCATGCCGTCCTCAGGTGCCTCGGGGATCACGATCCAGGCGATGATGTAGGCCAGGATCCCGCCGCCTCCCGCCAGGGCGAGGACGACGAACACCAGCCGGACGATCACGGGGTCGATGCCGAAGTAGGCGCCCAGGCCACCGGCGACACCGCCGACGACACGGTCCTCACGCGAGCGCATCAAGCGCCGGGGCTGCTCGACCTGAGGTGGGGGGTTCACGGGAGCAGACATGTCAGGACTCCTCACGGAAGAAGCTCGGTCCGATCGTGCGATGAGTGGGCTACATGCGACAGAGGACGAGGTCACGTGGCGCTGGGACCGCCGTCCGTTGAGGTGCCCCGGGAGCTATCTGGCCCAGGCTCGGAGCATCCGGACCATGAGTCGGAAGGGCAGCGTCCGGCCGTCGGCCTGGTCGATCGTGCCGACGAGGTGCAGGTCCAACTCGGGGCAGTGGAACAGCCACGTGCCGGTCGAACCGGAGTGGCCGACGAGGGTCATCGGGCGGGTACCGGGCGCGTTGAGCCGTCCGACCTTGAAGGTCATCGTGCCGAGCCCGTACCGCAGCGGGAAGGCATCGCGGAGCAGGTTGGCACGCTCGGTGAGGAGCGTGACGGTGGCCGGGTCCTCGAACGGTTGACCAGCGAGTAGCGCCCGCTGGAACCGCAGCAGGTCCTGGGTCGTACTCATCAGGTCGTTGCAGGACGCGATCATCCGGGGCAGATCCAGGGAGCGGTCCTTGGCGAAGAGCGCCGAGGGCGGCGACGTCGTCGTGAGTGGTTCCGTCTGCTCGGGCAGCCAGGTGTGCTCCAGGCCGAGCGGCGCGATGATCCGCTCGGCGAGCAGCTGCGCGTAGGTGCGGCCGGTCACGGTCTCCACCGTCCGGATGAGCAGCTGGAAGCCGGTGTCGGAGTAGCGGGCCTTCTGCCGTCCTGCGCTCAGGTCCTGGGGCGCGAAGTGCGGTCGGTGGTCCACCTTGGCCATCCGCACGACGTCCTCGAAGGTCCAGGCCCGGTCGTTGCCGGCTTCCAGCTCCTCGAAGAGGCTGCGTCCCTGCCGAGGCTTCTCGAAGTGGTCGGGAAGGCCGGAGGTGTGGCTTGCGAGGTGGCGCAGGGTGATCTGCGCGGTGTGGTCCTGGCCGCGCTGGACGTGTAGCCCGTCGGTGACCCATGCGGGCAGGTACGTCGTGATCGGGGCGTCGAGGTGGAGCTCGCCTCGCTCGTGGGCCTGCAGTACCAGGGTGATGATGAAGCGCTTGGTGATGCTCGCGATGAAGAACGGTGTGTCGGGACGCAGCGGCGTGCCGTGGGAGTCGGCGCTGCCTGCCGCTCCCGACCAGTGATCCCCGTCTCCGCCGACCATGGCGAGGTTGACGTGGTGGATCCGGCGTCGGTCGGCGGTGCGCTCGAGCAGGCGGGTGAGCCGAGCGTCGACCGCGGGTGACACGCTGTCGCTTCGCTCGATCAGGGCCGGGCCGGTGGTCATGACGGTGCCTCCGAGGTGGTCGCGGTGCTAGCGGTGGTCGGGTTGCCGTCGGGTCCAGCGGATCAGGCTGCGGAACCGATGACCAGAGCCATGAGGCCCAACAGGAACACGAGGTTGATGGTCACGTGGACGGCGATAGCCAGCTGGGTGCTGCGCTT
>PWTE01000164.1 GCA_003563915.1 Nitriliruptoraceae bacterium | reverse complement strand
CGAACTCGGCCAGCAGGTCGTCACCGGTGGCTTCCACGTTGGCCCAGTCGAAGTCGAGCAGCGGCACCTCGTCGTAGGGGATCATGATGTCCTGCACCTCGATGTCGGAGCGTGCGGGGATGAGGTAACGGTCCACGACGATCTGCTGGGCGGCCTCGCTGAACGTGAAGTCGATGAAGGCCCGGGCCTGGTCGACGTTCTCCGACCACTCGGTGATGAACACCGGACGGGGGGTGACCACGGTGCCGCTGGCCGCCATGACGACCTCGAGCGGCTCGCCGTCGGCGATGTCGCCGTAGCCCATGTAGTCGACGCCGGCGATGACGGCCGCGTGGGCACCGGCCACCACGGAGTCGACGGCGGGACGGTTGGGCCCTTCGATCGCCAGCCCGTTGTCGGCCAGGGCATCGAACAGGGAGAAGGCGGCGTCCTCGCCCTGGGCGTCGACGAAGGCGGCCACGAAGTCACGCGCGGTCCCCGACTCCTGGGGGTCGGGCATGATGACGAGGTCGGCCCACTCCTCGTCGGCGAGGTCGGACCAGTCGGTCGGGATGGACGGGGCCAGGTCGGTGTTGACGGTCATCGCCAACGCCGAGCCGTCCCGGCCGTGGAAGTGGCCGTCCGGGTCAGCCCACCCGTCGTGGAGCAGCTCCGCGCCCTCGGGAACGTGGGGTTGGGTGCGCCCCTGCTCCTTGTAGCTGACGGCAGGCACCCAGGAGGCGAGGTAGACGACGTCGGCGATGGGGTTGTTGATCTCGGCTTCGAGGCGACCGAGCACATCACCCGAGGTGGACTGGAACATCTCCACCTCGATGCCGGTCTCGGCGGTGAACGCCTCGACGAGGTCGTTGGCGAGCCCACCGGGGCCGGCGGAGTAGAACACCAGGGAGCCGGCCTCCTCGTCGGGAGCTGCCTCGTCGTCGATGTCCTCCTCGGGCTCGTCGACGTCCGCCTCGACGTCAGCAGCCTCGTTCAGGGCGTCATCGACCTCCTCGGGATCGCCGCAGGCGGCGAGGGCGAGTGCGGCGGCCACCAGCACGGCGGCGCCTCGGATCAGGTTCCTACGTCGCACGGTCACGTCCTTGTCCTCGTTGCTCGGGGTACTCGGGAGTCGGGGGGGTCGCTCGGCTCGGCCGGGGTCGGTCGACCGCGGCGGGTCGCTCGCGTCGCGCGGAGGTGGACCGTCGCACTGGCCCACGGATGCCTCGTCGGTACCGAGCAGGCACCACGCCGGTGTGCGGGCGCCGTCACTGCTCGGTCACGATGAGGTCGTCGGGAGCGAGGTGGAGCAGCACGCGCTCCCCCACCTCGACGCGGCGGTCGCTCATGACCACCCAGGGTCGGTCGGCGAGCTCGAGGCGGCACCGCAGCTCGTAGTGGTCGCCGAGGTAGCTGACGAACTCCACCTCGGCGGGCAGGGCCACCATGTCCCGGCCGTTGGCGGTCAGGTGGACCTTCTCGGGGCGCACGCCGGCCACGCCGCTGCCCGTCAGCGCCACCTCGGTGGAAGCGTCGATGCGCGCGTGAACGTCGTCGGCCCTCACATCGGCCCGTCGATGGTCGGTGGTGTCCGCCGGCACGACCGCACGCACCTCGCCGCCGTCGGCGGTGCCCGCCGGCGAGGCCGTGAGCTCCTGCTCGCCGTCGCCGTTGGTGGACCCTGCCGCCGGGGCGGCAGCGCCGACCGACAGCACGCTCGAGAGCGGCCGGTCGAGGGTGTTGAGCCGGCCGATGAAGTCGGCCACGAAGCGGCTGGTGGGCCGCTGGTAGACGGTCTCGGGGGGACCGTCCTGGCGCACGAAACCGTCCTGCATCACCAGGATGCGGTCGGCCATCGACATGGCCTCGTGCTGGTCATGGGTGACGTAGACGGCCGTCAGCCCGAGCGAGCGGGTCAGCGCGGTCAGCTCCGCGCGCAGGTCCACCCGCAGTGCCGCGTCCAGCGCCGAGAGCGGCTCGTCCATCAGCAGCACCGGCGGGCGGTCCACCACCGCCCGTGCGAAGGCGACCCGCTGCTGCTGCCCGCCGGAGAGCTGGTGGGGGTAGCGACCGGCGTGGATCGGGAGCTGGACCTTCGCCAGCGCGTCGTGGACGCGATCCTCGAGGTCGGCGGTGTCCTTGCGGGCCCGCAGCGTGTAGGCCACGTTCTCGAACACCGTCAGGTGGGGCCACAGCGCCAGGTCCTGGAACACCATCCCGAGCCCGCGGCGCTGCGGCGGCTCCTGGACCCCGGCCTCGACGTCGACCACGGTCCGGTCCCCGAAGCGGATCTGCCCGGTGTCGGGCAGTTCGAGGCCGGCCAGGCAGCGCAGCAGGGTGGTCTTGCCGCAGCCCGACGGCCCGAGCACCCCGACGAACTGCCCCTGAGCGATCTCGAGGTCGAGCGGTGCCAGGGCCTGGACATGACCGAACCGCTTGCTGACACCTTCCAGGACCAAGCGTGCCACATCCGACCTCACGACAGCGGCCGACGGCGGGTCCCCCGGTCGCGCTGCCGAGGCTGGTGGCGACAGGTAGCCGGAGCCCCAACCCCAGATAACGCAAGGGTGAACGGACGCTCAATCCGCGGCGACCACGCTGCCGGGCTGGGCGATCGTGACGGGGTCGCGCGGCCGATCGCCCTCGTACTCGTGTGCTCGCGCCGGGAGGCGGCGGCCAGCGGCGGCCAGCTTCCGTGGGCGGTGGGCGACGGGCGGCACGCGGCGTCGGGCGGCGGGCGTCGGCGTTGCTCGCGCACCGTGGCCGGACCTGTCCCCGCTGGGGTGCGCGAGCAACCGCTCAACGCCAGTGCCGGCCCCCTCGGGTGGGGCTCTCGCGTGCAGCTGGATGAAGCTCCCGCGTGGGCCGACTAGCCTCCTGCTCGCCCGATCCTCGACCGCTTCGGGAGGCTGATGGAGACGTCGTCACTGCTGCCCCTGGCTGCCGTGCTCGTTCCCGTCGTCACCGCCGCGGTCATCGTCCTCACGCGCAGCGCCCCCGCGGTCCGCGACGCCAGCCTGGTGGTCGGGGCGGTCGCGACCTTCGCCGTCGTGGCCGCCACAGGACGCAGGGTGCTGGCCGGCGAGGTCCCGACGACCGTGCTGGGCGAGCTGCTCCCCGGCCTCGAGGTCACCCTGGCTGCCGACGGCATGGGCATGGTGTTCGCCGCGCTGGCCTCGTTCCTGTGGGTCCTGGCCGGCAGCTACGCCATCGGCTACATGCGTGGCGACAACGCCAGGAACCAGACCCGGTTCTACGCCTTCTACAGCCTGTGCCTGTCCACCGCCTTCGGGGTCGCCTTCGCCGGGGACCTGCTGACCTTCTTCATCGCCTACGAGCTCCTGACGGTCACGACCTACCCACTGGTGACCCACAAGGGCGACGCCAAGGCCCTGGCCGCCGGCCGCACCTACCTCGGGTACCTGCTGAGCGGCGGTGCGCTGGTGCTGCTGGCGATGGTGATCGTCTACGCCTCGACGGGCACGCTCACCTTCACCCCCGGCGGGTTCGTGGCGGGCACGATGGGCACCACCCTCACGATCGTGGTGTTCCTGCTGTTCGCGATCGGGTTCGGCACCAAAGCCGGCCTGCTCGGACTGCACCCCTGGCTGCCGGGTGCCATGGTGGCACCGACCCCGGTCTCCGCCCTGCTCCACGCGGTCGCGGTCGTCAAGGGTGGCGTGTTCGCCTTCGGCCGCTTCCTCGGCTTCGTGATGGGCCCCGCCGCCTTCGCGGGGCTGGACGTCCAACAGCTCTTGTCGCTGGCCGCCGCCATCACGATCGTGGTCGCGTCGATCATCGCGCTCCGGCAGGACCACCTCAAGCGCCGCCTGGCCTACTCCACGATCGCGCACCTGGCCTACATCGTGCTGGGGTTCTCGCTGCTGTCCACCAGCGGGTTCGAGGGTTCCCTGCTCCACATCCTCAACCACGGGGTCGCCAAGATCACCCTGTTCTTCGCGGCCGGCGCCATCCACATCGCCGCCCACAAGGACCACGTCAGCGAACTCGACGGCATCGGCCGTCGTATGCCCTTCACCATGCTGGCCTTCGCGCTGGCCTCGTTCAGCCTGGCGGGCCTGCCGCCGGCGGGTGGCTTCCTCAGCAAGTTCACCCTGGTCACCGGTGCTCTGGAAGCCGAGCAGTTCCTGCTGGCCGGGGTGATGGTCGGCTCCGGTCTGTTCACCGCCGGCTACCTGTTCCCGATCGTCTACCGCGCCTTCTTCCGACCGGAGCCGGGTGAGGCGCCCGCCCCGGTCAGCACCGCGCCCGCGATGCCGGCCAGCTCGCCAGCGGCGCCGACCGCGCCGGCCACACCGTCGGCTCCGACCGCGCAGACCGGCGCGACGGCGGTGCTGACGGCGCCAGGTGGCGACCCCTCCGGCGGCCACGCTCCTGCCAACGGACCGCACCACGCGGACACCGACCTGACCGACCCTGCCGGCCACCTCAACGACGAGGTGCAGCACGCCGACGACGGGCACCACGACAGCCACCACGCCCACGCCGACCACGGGGAGGCCGCGGCCACCATGGTCGTGCCCATCGTGATCACCGGGGTGCTCAGCATCGTCCTCGGGCTCGGTGACTGGACCGGGCTCTACGCCGTCGCCGCCGACGTCGCCGCCGCCGTGATCGGAGGTGCCCCATGATCCGCCGTGCGATCCCTCCCATCGTCGTGCTCTTCGTGCTCGGCACCATCGCCGACGTCTTCATCGGCTACTCGCCCTTCCCCGGCTACGGCGCCGCCATCGGTCTGTTCGGCTGCATCGTGATCGTGGTCGTCTCGAAGTGGCTCGGCACGGTGCTGCTCGACCGCCCCGAGGACTACTACCCCGACGAGGTCCCCCCGGACCTGCAGCCCGACCTGCTGCCGCCTGAGCACCCCGAGCACCAGCCCCACGCCCGCCGAGGGCGCCGATGAGCGACCTGCTGCTCCACCCGACCCTGCCCTTCGTCGTGGCGGCGCTGCTGGTGCGGCTCCTGCCACACAAGCTCGGGCACGTGGTGATGGTCCTGGCCCCGGTCGTCGCCATGGCACAGATCTGGCAGCTCGAGGCCGGGACCAGCGTCCAGCTCGACTACCTCGACTGGCAGCTGGAGGTCCTGCGGGTCGACGCGCTGTCCACGCCCTTCGGCGTGGTGTTCGCCATCGCCGCGCTGATCGCCGGGATCTACGGCATGGCGACCCAGCTCGGCCCGGAGCGTTCGGCCGCCCTGCTGTACGCCGGCGCCGCCTTCGGGGTGGTCTACGCCGGCGACCTGCTGACGTTCTTCCTGTTCTGGGAGATCAAGGCGATCGCCAGCACGTTCCTGATCCTGGCGCGCCGCACGGAGCGCTCGGGGCGTTCCGGGATGCGCTACCTGTTCGTCCACATCTTCGGTGGCAAGCTGCTGCTTGCCGGCATCATCGTCCACGTGTGGCAGACGGGCTCGCTGAGTTTCACCGCCTTCGAGCCGGGCGTCGCCGCCTACCTGATCATGGTGGCCTGCATGCTCTCGGCGGCCGTGCCGCCCCTGCACGCCTGGCTCGCCGACGCCTACCCCGAGGCGACCATCGCCGGCACGGTCTTCCTGTCGGCCTACACCACCAAGGCCGCCGTCTACGCCCTGGCCCGTGGCTTCCCCGGGTTCGAGATCCTCATCTACCTCGGCGTCATCATGGCCCTGTACGGCGTGGTCTACGCCGTGCTGGAGAACGACATCCGTCGCCTGCTCGGCTACCACATCGTCAGCCAGGTGGGCTACATGGTCGCGGCGGTCGGCATCGGCACCGAGCTCGCGATCAACGGGGCCACCGCCCACGCCTTCGCCCACATCCTCTACAAGGGCCTGCTGCTGATGGGGGCCGGTGCGGTGCTCTACGCCACCGGACGCGCCAAGATGAGCGAGCTCGGTGGGATCGCCAACCGGATGCGGCTCGTGCTCGCGCTCTACATGGTCGGCGCGGTGTCGATCTCCAGCTTCCCGTTGTTCAGCGGGTTCGTCTCCAAGGAGCTGGTGGTGGCGGCGGCCTCCGGCGAGGGGCTCGTCTGGCTGGTCCTGCTGCTCAAGGTCGCCTCGGTGGGCACCTTCCTGCACACCGGGCTCAAGCTGCCCTTCGGGACCTGGGTCGGCAAGAAGGGGCTCGGCCCACGGCTCAACGAGAAGGGGCCGGTCTACGTCGGCGCCGTGCCGGCTTCGATGATCGCCGCGATGGCGCTGTCGGCCGCCCTCAACTTCCTGCTCGGGATCCGCCCGCAGCTGCTGTACGACCTGATGCCCTACCCGGTGACCTACGACGTCTACACCCTCGGCAAGGTGGTCGAGAAGTCCCAGATCCTGCTGTTCACCGCCCTCGCGTTCTGGCTGTTGCTGCCCAAGCTGCACGCCAAGGCCGTGGTCAGCGTCGACACCGACTGGGTCTACCGCAAGCTGCCCGGCTACGTCCGGGAACTGTGGCGCCGGGTGGTCACCCGGACGACGCCGAGCAAGCGGTCCACCGTGCCCCCGATCCGGATCACCACCGAGCCCGCCGGGCCCGCGGAGCCGGTGGGCGCAGGCGAGCCGGAGGACGCAGCCGAGCCGTTGGGCGCAGGCGAGCCAGTCGGGCCTGCCGATCCCGCCCGTAACGCCGCCGGCATCGCCGGAGACGCCGCAACGGCGGCAGCCACGGCACCGTCGACGGCGACCACCACGACCGTGGCCACCAGCGAGGCGCCCGTCACGCCGCGGCGCGGTGTGCTCGCCCGCTTGTTCTCGCCCGCCGCCGGACCGCCACCCCTGATCGCGACCTGGGTGCTCGGGGGCCTGATGCTGCTGGGCGCCATCATCCTGCTGTTCGCGAGCCTGACACCATGAGGACGATCCGTGCCCTCGTGCTGTTCGTGCTCCTGCTGGGGTTCTGGCAGATCCTGTCCTGGCGGATCGACCCGTTGTTCATCGCGATGGGCGTGGTCTCGGCGGCGGTCGTGACGGCCTTCAGCCTGTGGCTGCTGGAGCAGGTCATCGGCTACCGCGAGGAGGAGCCACGCCTCTCGCTGGTGTGGCTGTTCGCCTACCTCGCCTGGCTCCTGCCACGCATCTTCGCCTCCGGCTTCGCCGTGGCACGGGTGGTGCTCGACCCCCGGCTGTCCCCGCGACCCGGTGTCGTTCGGTTCACCACCAGCCTGCCGAGCCCGGCCGCCCGCACCATGCTGGCCAACTCGATCACCCTCACCCCGGGCACGATCACCCTGAACGTCGACGGTGACGAGTACACCGTGCACGCCTTCACCGTCGACGCCGTGGCCGACCTCGCCCAGGCGGCCATGCAGGCCCGCATCGCTCGCGCCTTCCGCGTCCCGCCCGATCCCCCACCCGACCTGCGCTGGGACCCGGTCCACGACGAGCGATCGGAGCCGCACCGATGAGCCCCTTCCTCGTCGCCTGCGTCGTGGTGCTCAGCTTCACGATCGCCGCCGCGCTGTACCGCGTCTGGGCCGGCCCGACGGTCTTCGACCGGCTGGTGTCGGTCGCGCTGGTGTCGGTCAACGGCGTGGTCCTGCTGGTGCTGCTCGGGGTCGTCCTGGAACGCCCCGAACTGTTCTTCGACATCGCCCTCGGGTTCGCGCTGCTGGCGTTCCTGCTGCCGATCGCCCTCGGCCGCTACTTCGAGCGCGGCTCCGAGGACCGCGCCGTCGGCACGGGCGACCCGGAGCACCCGGACCACGACCACGACCAGCAGCACGAGGAGGACCTGGCATGACCATCGTCGCCAACATCCTGCTCGTCGCCGGGCTGTTCTTCATCGTGGTCAGCACCTACGCGCTGTTCTCCATGCGCGACGTCTACACCCGCGCCCACGCCGTCGCGAAGTCCGAGACGGTCGGGCTGATCCTGGTGTTCGCCGGGGTGTTCCTGCGCCCGGAGATGAACGTGAACGCCTACGGCCGGCTCGCCGCGGTGCTGATCTTCGCGCTGATCGCGAACCCGACCGCGGTCCACGCCCTGCTGCGTGCCGCGATCCGCTCCGGCACCGAGCCCTGGAAGGTCACCGGCCAGGCGGAAGCCGACCGCGAGTTGGAGCGGTACCGATGATCCTCGCGCTCGACATCACCCTGCTGCTGATCCTGGTGGCCACCGCCTGGCTGGCGCTGACCACCAAGGACCTCCTCACCTCGGTCGCGCTGCTGGCGGCCTACAGCCTCTTCGCGGCGCTGCTGTTCGCGGGGCTGCAGGCCGTGGACGTGGCCCTGGTCGAGGCGGCGCTCGGCGCCGGGTTGACCGGGGTGCTGTTCATCGTCGCGATCCTGGCGACCACCCGGAAGGCCGATCCGAGGTTGCAGATACGCCGACGGATCGTGGTCACCCCGCTGATCCTGATCTTCCTCGGCCTGATGCTGTACGCCTCCACCGGCCTGCCCGACCGCGGCGACCCGCAGGCCCCCAGCCACCTCGGCATCAGCACCGCCTTCCTCAGCGGCTCGCTCGAGCAGACCGAGACCCCCAACGTCGTGACCTCCCTGCTGGCCGACTACCGGTCCATGGACACCCTCGGCGAGACACTGGTGATCGTGACCGCATCGCTGTCGGCCACGCTCGTGCTGCTGCGCCGCGACGGCTCCAGCGCGATCCGCATCCCCCCCGGGCGCCGTCGGCGAGGTGCCACCTCGCCGTCGGACAGCGATGACGTACCCGAGGAGGACGAGGCATGACCGGCGCCTACCCCTCGGTCGTCGTCAGGGTCGTCTGCACCCTGCTGAGCCCCTTCATCATCATGTTCGGGCTCTACATCGTCGCCCACGGGCACTACGGACCGGG
>PWTE01000236.1 GCA_003563915.1 Nitriliruptoraceae bacterium | reverse complement strand
TGCGTCCGCTCGCTGAACGCCGCGACCTGCTCGCACCACTGTGCGCCACGGTCGTAGTCGCGTCGGTCCTCGCAGGCGGCGATCAGCAGACAGCAGGACCACGAGGCGGGGACGAGGTTCTCGTACTCGCCCGCCAGCGCCGCGGTGGCGGCCTCGCTGAGCTGGCGGAGGCCGAGATCGACCTCGCCCGTCCGGAGGTGTGCGATCCCGGAGGTCGCCACGGCGAACATCTCGAGGTCGACCTGGCCGTGCTGGCGTCCGATCTCGGCGGCGTCCGCAGCGCGGCGCCGTGCGAGGTCGAGGGCGTCGCGGGCCAGCGCGTCGTGCGCCTCGAAGACCGCCAGCCACCCCTGCTCAGGGCACGGCTCGAGGTCGGCCGCGAGGCGTGCCGCACGGCTGAACCAGCCCTCGGCGACGGCCGGCTCCCCGCGCAGGTCCGCATGATCGTCGCTCAGCCACAGCGCCATCCGCGCCGCCGCGCGATCATCGCCAGCGTCGCGGTAGGCGCGGTAGGCGCGTTCGCGAGCGTCGATGCAGGTGTCGGTGTCCTCGAGCCACCAGGCCGCCCAGCTCAGCCCCTCGAGTGCGTCGGCGTCGTCGTGCTGACTCAGGGCGGTGTCGAAGCGCGACCGGGCGCGCTGCCACGCTCCCTCGGCAAGTGCTTCCCACCCTGCGGCCGCAGCTTGAGACGGGAGCGGGGCATCGGTCATCGCCGGGAGGGTAGTTGCCGACCTCGTGCGCGCGAGCTGGGATCCGCCCCGAGACCGGTGCAGCGTGGCTCAGCTAGATCAGTCGACGGTCACCTGGGCGTACATCCCGTGCACGAAGTGGGGCGGTCCACCGTCGACCTGGGGTGGGCCCTCCTCGGTCTCGGCTGCCGCCTGGAGGTAGACGGCGGGCTCCACGCCGGTGGGGATGAAGCACATGAGCGCGTAGCGGCCTGGTTCGTCCAGGGTGCCGTCCCCGACCGCGAAGATCGCGTCACCGCCGGGTTCGGCGAGTATCACGGTCCGCGGTTCACCGAGGGCCTCGACCAGCTCGACGGGTGACAACCGGGTCAGCTCCTCGACCGAGCGCTCGTCGTCGTCCGCGAGACGGAAGGCCACCAGCTCGTGGAGCTCTCGTTCGGCGGTGTTGGTGACGGTCAGGGCGGTCCCGGCGTTGATCGAGTCCGGCAACCCTACGAAGTCGAAGTCGACGAGCTCGACCTCGACCGTGGTAGGACCGTCGGCTTGCTCCGTCGTCGCGGTGGCGGCCACGGCATCGTCGGCCGCGCCGCCACAGCCGGTGAGCACGAGGAGTCCTGCGGAAGCCAGGGAGACGGGTATCAACAGGCGACGGTTGGGGCGAGAGGTGGGTAGCGAGGTCATCGTCGAGCTCCTTGCTCGAGTGGTGCAGGTGGCGGACCGAGCACCTCGATCCCATGGGCACGGCAGACCTCGGCCACCTCCGCTGCGTCGAGGTAGCTGGGTTCTGGCAATGTCGGCGTGGCGACCGGCGCTCCGAGCGCGGCGACCATGTCGGCGAACCGGGGTGGTCCGGCATCGCATGCCGTGACACACACGAAGCGGGCGGTGGACGAGAGGACCTGGAAGGTGTGCGCAAGACCGCGTGGGAGGTAGGCGATCGTGCCCTCCCCGCCGGTCGACCGGTCGTCGCCGCGGTGGAAGGCCAGTTCGCCCGCGAGGATGACGAAGAGTTCGTCCTCGTGGTCGTGTCGGTGCAACGGGGGGCCGAAGCCACGTTCGGCGGCGAACTCGACCACGCTGAGCGTGCCATCGGTGCCCGGGTGCACCTTGACGGTCGCGAGGTGGTTGAGGAAGTGCAGGTGCTGTCCCGAGCCGGGTGCGATGACCTCAGGCGCTCGGGCGGGAGGGGTGTCGGTCGTCATGCGCAGCAGCGTGCGACCGACCCTTCAGACAACCTTCAGGCGGAGCGACTCAGACCAGGTCCTCGAGTTCGCGGACGGGCAGGTCCAGCTCCCGCAGCGCCGCCACGTAGGCGTCGTAGGCCTCGGCGGCTCGGCGCGGTTCGCCGAGGCGGCGCAGCGCCGTGATCAGGGTCGTATAGGCGCGTTCGTCGTACCCGTCGAGCTCCACCAGGCGATGCGCGAGCGTGACCGCCTCGTCCGCGTCGCCGTCCCGGAGGGCGGCTTCGGCCAGGCGGTGCGCCGCGACCGTGAAGCGGGTGCGTGCCTCGAACCGCACTGCGTCGGTCCAGTCCTCGTAGACGTCCTCGGGGAGCAGATCACCGGAGTAGGACGCGACGATCGCGGCATCGTCAACGGCCCGGTGGAACTCCTCCAGGTCCGTCGTCACCTCGGCGAGGTCGAGCCGGATCGTCTCGCGATCGGCGATCACCCCGCCATGCAGGATCCGGCGCACCGTGGAGAGCTGTACCGATAGGCGTGCGCCGAGCCGACGACGGTCGGTCTCGTCCGGCCACAGCAGCTCGAACAGCTCGTCGCGGGTGACCGGCCACCCCCGCGCGGCCACCAGGCGCTTGCACAGCTGTCGTGCGAGACGTGACCCCCACGCCCCGACGGGAACCTCCGTCCCATCCACCTCGACCGCGAAGCCGCCCAGCGTGCGGATCCGGACCGTGGGTCGACGCGGCTCGACCGGACGCGAACGGATCCCGCCGGTGACGAACCGCTCGAACTCGTCCATCCACCCGTCGACGTCACCGGAGTAGTTGAAGTGGTCCTCGCCGGGTTGTTCGATCAACCGGGCGTTCGGGAGCAGTTCCGCCAGCTCGCGCGCGCGTTCGACGGGGATGACGCGGTCGTCGGTGCGGTGCAGGATCAACGCGGGGATGTCGATACGGGGGACCAGCTCCCGCAGGTCGACGTGCAGGGTGAGCTCGAGCAGGTCGATGAGCGAGTCCTGGCTCGCGGCGAAGCGTTCGTAACGTCGATGCCAGGCGGGGAAGCCCGGGTCCTGGGCGCTCAGGGTGGGAGCCATGCCTCTGGCGACCGGCGAATCCTCCGTGCCCCACCGCGCCGCGTAGCGGACGATCCCCTCACGCTCGCGGGCGACATCCTCCGGTGACAGGTCGGGAGGCAGGAGCGAGGCTCCGGTCCCCGCGAGGATCAGGCCATCCACCCGGTCGGGGTAGGAGGCGGCGAACAGCAGGGTCATGGGCCCACCTTCGGAGTTGCCGAACAGGTAGGCGTGCTCGATGCCGGCGTGATCCATCACCGCCCGCAGGTCGTCGACGCGCTCGTCGATGTCGGCGACGCGGCTGCGTCGATCGGAGCAGCCGGTGCCCCGCTTGTCGAAGTGCAGGTAGCGGCAGAAGGACCCGAAGCGTTCCAGCATCGCGCGGATAGCCGGCTGTTCCCAGGCCATCTCGATGTTCTGCGCCGTCGGCGGGATCGCGACCACGGTCTGTCCACCCGACCCGAAGACCTGGTACGCGAGGCGGGCACCCCGTGCCGGGGCGAACCGGGTCTCCACCTCCGGGGAGCGCACGTCCACGGTGACCTCCACGACCGCGGAACCCTAACGCAGGCGGATGACGGCGCGGCTGGCGACCCGTCCTGTCAGCAGATACGAGGTAGCTGTTCCCCGAGGGGGAGGTCGACGACGCGGGTGGCACCGATGCCGGTCCGCGCGACGACGATGCCGGGGTGGTCGTCGACCACCTCGCCGATGATGGCGGCCTGGTGGCCCAGTTCGTGGTCCCGCATCGCGTCGAGCACCTCCTCGGCGGCATCAGGGTCGACGAAGGCGACCAACTTGCCTTCGTTCGCGACGTGGATCGGGTCCAGGCCGAGGAAGCTGCAGGCGGACCTGACCGGTTCGGCGACCGGCACCGATCTCTCGACGTAGCTGATCCCGACGCCGGCGGACGTGGCCAGTTCGCACAGCGATGCCGCCATGCCGCCACGGGTGGCGTCGCGGAGGCAGTGGACCACGCCCGGCCCGGCCGCGGTCCCGAGCATGGCCGCCACCAGCCCGGCCAGTGGCGCCGAGTCCGAGGCGATATCCGTTCCGAACTGCAGACCCTCGCGCACGCTCATCACCGCGATGCCGTGGTCGCCGATCTGCCCCGACAGGATGACCTTGTCGCCCGGTCGGATGCGTCCGGGTGCCAGCTCGACCCTGTCGGGGATCAGACCGACGCCGGTGGTGGTCACCGTCAGCCCGGAGCCGTCGCCGGTGTCGGTGACCTTGGTGTCGCCGGTGACCAGCTGCACCCCGGCGGCGGTGGCGGCCCGGCCCATGGTCTGCACGACCCGGCCGAGCACCGCGAGCTCCAGACCCTCCTCGAGGATGAACGCCGTGGACAGCGCGAGGGGGATCGCGCCGAGCATGGCGACGTCGTTGACGGTGCCGTTGATCGCCAGGTCGCCGATGTTGCCCCCGGGGAAGAACAACGGGTCGACCACGAACGAGTCGGTGGAGAACGCCACCCGGCTCGATCCGAGCTCCAGGGTGGCGGCATCGGTCGGGGTCGCGCCGTTCGCCGCCGGCCCGAACGCGGGCAGGAACAGGTGCTCGATCAGCTCGGCCGAGAGCTTCCCGCCGCCGCCGTGACCGGCGACGATGCGGTCGTGGTCCCGCAGTGGCATCGGGCAGGTCCAACCCTCGACGTCGACACCGGGAGCCGTCCCCTGCTGGGTCTCGACCGGTCCGGTCGACGCGACGTCGGCGTCGGTCTCAGCCACGGGCGGCCTCCGTCTCCACGATCGGCAGCGACCGCGACGCATCCAGCCGCCCGTACTGGTAGTAGGCCGCGCACGCGCCCTCGCTGGAGACCATCGTGGCCCCCAGAGGGGTTCGCGGCGTGCACTCCTTGCCGAACGCGGGGCACTCGTTCGGCTTCAGCATGCCCTGGAGCACCTCCCCGGAGCGGCACAGCTCGGATTCCTGCACGTCGAGGTCAGCGACGTCGAAGCGGAGCTCCGCGTCCAGGTCCGCGTACTCCTCGGACAGGTGCCAGCCGCTCTGCGGGATCAACCCGATCCCGCGCCACTTGCGGTCGGTCACGCTGAAGACGTCCTCGAGCATGGCCTTGGCCGGCGAGTTGCCCATGGTGTTGACCGCACGCGGGTAGGCGTTCTCGAGGTAGGCCTCGCCGTTCTCCAACTGGACCAGTGTGCGGCGGATCCCGTCGAGCACGTCCAACGGTTCGAACCCCGTCACCACGATCGGTACCCGGTAGCGCTCGACCAGCGGTCCGTACTCCACGGTCCCCATCACGCTGCACACGTGACCGGCCGCGAGGAAGCCGTCCACGCGGCTGGTCGGGGAGGACGCGATCGCCTCGATCGCCGGCGGCACCAGCACGTGGCTCACGAGCAGCGACAGGTTGGAGAGGTTCCGCTGCCGGGCCTGGAAGGCGACCATCGCGTTGCCAGGAGCGGTGGTCTCGAACCCGATCGCGAAGAACACGACCTGTTTGTCCGGGTTGTCCTCGGCGATGGCGACCGCGTCGATCGGCGAGTACACGACCCGGACGTCACCCCCGCGCGAACGCACCCCGAACAGGTCGGTGTGGCTGCCCGGGACCCGCAGCATGTCCCCGAACGAACAGAAGATGACGTCCGGTCGCGCGGCGATCTCCAGCGCCTTGTCGATCATCTCGAGCGGCGTGACGCACACCGGGCAGCCGGGCCCGTGGATCAGCTCCACCTCGTCGGGCAGCAGTTGGTCGATGCCGTTGCGGATGATCGAGTGGGTCTGCCCGCCGCAGACCTCCATGATCGCCCACGGCCTGGTGACGACCGCGCGGATCTGGTCGAACAGCTTCGCGGCCAGCTCGGGGTCGTGGAACTCATCGAGGTACTTCATGGGGTGCCGCCCTCCGTGGCCGACCCAGCGGCGGGACCGCCCGGCCCCGAGGTCGCCGGGGAGGAGCCATCGACGGTCGCCCCCTCGGATGGGACGCCGAGCTCCTCCTCGAGCAGGCCCATCTGCTCGAACAGTTCCAGGGTCTTGAGGGCGGACTCCTCGTCGACCATCGTGATCGCGAACCCCGCGTGGATCAGCGTGTAGTCGCCGACCTCGGCCTCGGGTGTGTAGGCGAGACAGACGTCCTTGGTGACGCCGCCGAAGTCGACGGTCGCCATCGGGGTTCCGCGCTCGTCGCGGACCTCCAGGACCTTGCCCGGGACGCCGAGACACATGTCACTTCCTGTCGTCGTGATCGCCGTGCGAGCTGGCGACCGATCGGGTCGTCACGTCGGGAGCATGCCCTCGGACGCTCGCTGGTGCCCGTGGTACCTCGTCGGACGGGCGTTGTCGACGGGCACCGATGGCGAGTTGCCCGAGGGCGAGCCCACCATCGTTGGGTGGGACGCGCTCGTGGCGCAGCACGGTGAACCCCTCGGCCTGCAACCTCGAGGTGGCCAGCCGCGTCAGCAGCGCGTTGGTGAACACCCCACCGGAGAGTGCCACGATCTGAGGTCCGCCGCGCTGGCGGACGAGGACCGCGATGTCGCGGACAGCGTTGGCCACCGCGACGTGGAAGCCCAGGGCGATCCCGGCCACCGGGCTTCCACGACGCAGAGCGGCGACGACGTCGTGGAACAACGATGTCGCGTCGAGCACCATGGGTCGGTCACCCTCCTGCTCACGTACCGGCAAGCTCAGCGTGGCGGGGGCGTCAGTCGTTCGCGTCGCGGCGATCTCCAGTTCGATCGCCGCCTGGGCCTCGAACGTGATCTCGTGCCGCAGGCCGATGAGCGAGGCGACCGCGTCGAACAGCCTCCCCATGCTGGAGGTCGGCACGGTCCGCAGCTGGCGCTCGAGTTGGGTGGCGAGCAGTGTGCGCTCGGGCGGGGGGATGGCGGCGACCGGCGGGAGGTCGTCGTTCCAGGCGATGCCGGCCGTGCGCAGGTGGGACAGCGCGACCCGGGCCGGGTGGCGGATGGCGGCGTCACCGCCGGGCAACAGCACCGTCGACAGGTGCGCGACCCGCTCGGAACCGTCGTAGTCGGCCACCAGGATCTCCCCACCCCAGATCGTCTCGTCCGGCCCGTAACCGGTCCCGTCGAACGCGATGCCCGTGACGGTCTCGTCCCCGGACAGGCCGTGTTCGGCCATGACCGCGGCGATGTGCGCGTGGTGGTGCTGCACGAGGGTGACCGGTTCCTCCCTCTGGTCCTCGGCCCAGCGGCGTGTGGTGTAGTCGGGGTGGGCATCGGCGACCAGTCGCGTGGGGGTGACGTCGTGCATCGCGGCGAACCGCGTCACCGTCCGCTCGAAGGCGCGGAGCGTCGGCAGCGTTCCCATGTCCCCGATGTGTGCCGAGAGCCACGCCTGATGGCCGTCGGTCAGGCCGGCCGTGGTCTTCAGTTGGCCGCCGACCGCGAGTGCTGGAACGCCGTCGTAGGGCAGCGGGATCGGTGCGGGGACGTACCCGCGGGAACGTCGGATCATCGTGAGGGTCGGCTGTCCGTCGACGCCGTCGACGCGGACCACGGAATCGTCGCAGGGCACCGCGATGGAGCGGTCGTGGGCCAGGAACGCGTCGGCGATGCCCGCCAGTCGTTCGCGGGCCTCGAGGTCGTCCGTGCACAGGGGCTCTTCCGACAGGTTGCCGCTGGTCAGCACGAGGACGTCAGGTGCGTCGTGGTGGCTGCCGGGGACCGCGGACAGGATCAGGTGGTGCAGCGGTGAGGCTGGCAGCATGAGGCCAACCAGCGGGTTGCCGGGTGCGACACCGGCAGCGAGTGGTGCGTCCTCTCGCCGACGGACCAGCACGATGGGTGCGGCCGGGTCGCTCAGCACGCTGGACTCGGCTTCGTCGATGTGGGCCAGGCGGGTGGCGACGTCCAGGTCACGGACCATCAGCGCGAAGGGCTTCCCCGGCCGCTGCTTGCGTGCCCGCAACCTCGCGACGACCTCCTCGTCATCCGCGCGACAGGCGAGGTGGTAGCCGCCGATGCCCTTGACCGCGACGATCGCGCCGTCGGCGAGCAGCGCCTGGGCGCGGGCGAGGACGGCGTCAGAGGCGTGCTGCCTCGACGTCCCAGAGGTAACCGGGTCGGAGGCGGCAGGCACGGACGGGTCGTGCAGGGTGATCCGCGGGCCGCAGTCGTGGCAGGCGACCGGTTGGGCGTGGAAGCGGCGGTCGGCCGGGTCCTCGTACTCGTTACGGCACGGGTTGCAGAGGGGGAAGCCGGCCATGGTCGTTGCGGGCCGGTCGTAGGGCAGTGACGTGATGATCGTGAAGCGCGGCCCGCAGTTGGTGCAGGTGATGAAGGGGTAGCGGTAGCGGCGATCGCGGGGGTCGTGCAGCTCGCGCAGACACTCGACGCACGGCACGGTGTCGGGTGGCGCGTTGGTCACCGCGCCCTCGGCGTGGCGGCTCGGGGTGATGGTGAACCGCTCGCTGCCTACGGGGGCGAGCGGCGCCACGTCGATCGTGGCGATCCGAGCCAGCGGTGGGGCCTCGTCGCGGAGACGGCGCTGGAAGCGTTCGAGGTCGGGGCGCGGTCCTTCCACCTCGATGGTGACGCTGGTGGTGTCGTTGCTGACCTCGCCGACGAGGTCGAGTTCCGTGGCCAGACGGTGCACGTGTGGCCGGAACCCGACCCCCTGGACGGTGCCGGTCACGGTCAGTCGCAGGCGCTGACGGTCGTCCGAGCGGCCGTCAGCGCCGATACTCGCCGTCATCCAGGGTTCCCGTTGCGCGACACGCCGGTCACCGTAGCTGGCGGTGACGGAGGCTTCGGGGCACCAGGTCCTGGTCGGATCACTCCACGATCAGCTCGGCGGTCGGGCCGATGCGGTAGTCGCAGCCGGGGCCGATGTAGCAGCCGACCTGCCAGGTGCCGATCGCCTCGTCCGGGAGGGTGAGCTGGACCCGGACGGTCGTCCCGGGCTTGATGTTCAGCGTGGCCGTCGGCACCTCGGCCGTCGGGCGGATCAGGGCACCCCGCGGGGTGGTGGAGACCTCGGCGAGGGCGAACAGGTCCTCGCGGAACCCGGTCGTGCGTCCCTGCTCGACGATCTCGCTGCGGCCGAACGAGAGGTTGTGGGTGTAGGCGGTGGGGTTCTGGAAGACCAGCGTGACCGACTCCTCGGCGGGCACGATCAGGCGGTCGGGTCGCAGGGCGAAGTCCTCGACCTCGATCTCCAGCACCCCGTCACGTCCCGGACGTTCGCCTTCGCTGGCGAGCCCTGCGATCACGATGACGGTGACACCGACCAGCAGGACGGCGAGCACCCCGACGGTGGCCCACCGGACCGGCTTCACGCTGGGCGTCGACTCGATAGTCATGGCGACCACCTTCCTTCGGTAGTTGTCCCGAGGAGAGTTGTCCCGAGGAGGCGCAGGCGCGGCCGCTCCGACTGGAAGATCGACGCCGGCGCAGGTCGGCGCACGACCATGATCGCGTCAGCGCTGCCTCTGCACCTTCCGGTGTACCCCTGCACCCCTCGTGGGGACAGTGCCGGAGGTCCCGAGCTGGGCCACCGGGCAGGTCGCCGACGCGGCTCGGGACGTCCGCCTCTGTCGTGGTCCGCGATCGTCCGTCACGCTCCAGATGCGGGCGACCGCGCGGGTCAGCCCCGCTGATGGGCGCAACCATGGATCGTCAGGAGCTACGGAGCCGGATCGAAGGCCACCTGCAGGTGCTGGCGGGAGGTATCGGCGCGCGTCCACCTGGTTCGCCGGCGAACCAGCGGGCCACCGAGCACGTCCGGACGGCCTTCGTCGATGCGGGGCTCACGGTCCGTGAGTACCCGTTCAAGACCCGCTGGTGGGAACCGGGGGAGGGACGTCTGACCGGTGAGGGCTTCGACGTCGCGGTCACCCCGAACCCGTACAGCCTGCCCTGCGAGGTGGAAGGGGTCGTGCTGCATGTGGGCTCGCTGGAAGGGCTCGCGGCCAAGGACCTGCCGGCCGGTCGGGTGCTGGTGCTCCACGACGAACTCGTACGCCAACCCTTGGTGCCACGCGCCTTCCCCTTCCTGGACGCGCCACAGCACCGACGCATCCTCGCGGCGCTGCAGGCTGCGCGACCTCTCGCGGTGATCACCGTGTCCGACGACGGCGAGCCGATCCTCGAGGACCCGGACCTGCCCCTGCCGTCCGCGACGGTGACGTCGGCGACCGCGGCCGAGTTGCCAGAGGGGGAGCTCGTCCGACTGTGGCTCGGTGGGCTGATCCGGAGCGGATCGGGGGTCACCCTGGCGACGCGCACGCCGGGGCGAGGGCCACGCGCGTTGGTCAGCGCTCACCTCGACTCGAAGGCCACGACGCCCGGCGCGTTCGACAACGCCAGCGGGATCGCGGTGCTGCTCGCGCTCGCCGAGTGGCTGCCGGCGACGATCCGGCCGATCGAACTCGTCGCGTTCAACGGAGAGGACCACTTCGATGCCTGCGGGGAGCAGGCCTGGCTGGCCGAGACGGACCTGGCCGAGATCGCGGTGGACGTGAACATCGACGGGGTCGGCTGGGCCGGTCGCCCCACGACCCTGGCGCCGCTCGCCTGCCCGGCCGAGCTCGAGGCCCAGCTGCAGCGGTTCGCGCTGCGCCACGCGACCTGGGACAAGGCGCCCGCCTGGTACGCGGGCGACCACGCGATCTTCGCCGCTCAGGGCATCCCGGCCATCGCCGTCACCAGCGCGGGCTCGCGGCAGCTGGTCGGGTCCGTGGTGCACGGTCCTGGGGACACCATCGACCGGTTGGACCTGGACATCCTCGCCGAGGTGGTCATGGTCGTGCGTGAGCTGCTCCTCGACCTCGACCGTCAGGGTCCGCTCGCCCACCTCCAGCTCACTTGAGCTGCGACCGTCGTGGTCGAACCCGCCGTCGACCGCTTCGACGGTGGACGGAGGGAAGCGCCGACGATGTGACGCGTTCGTCGTGCGCTGGCGGGCGTGTGAGGTGTCAGGGGCGCGACGGCTGGCGCCAGCTCCCACGGCCGGTGCAGGAGGGTCAGCCGCGCAGGCGCCGGGCCGCGAGTCGACGTGCCAGTCCGGGGGCCAGGCGGTGCACCGTGTCGGCGAGGTAGGCGGTCCGGCCCACCAGCACCCGTGCCGGGACCCGGCGGCCGGCCCGCCGGCGCGCGACCAAGCGGGCGATCTCCCGAGCGACGTCGCCGGCGTCCAGCGCCGCGCCGGTCACCGACCGTGCTCCGCCACCGCCGACCTCCGTCACCGTGCTGCTGAGGAACGCTGGGTGGACGACCGTGACCGCGACACCGTCGCGCGCCAGCTCGTCGGCCAGCGCCAGGAACGTGCCCGTCACCGCGTGCTTCGCCCCGACGTAGGCCGGACGGCCCGGCACGGGGAGCAGGCCCGCCACGGAGGACAGGGCCACGAGGTAACCGCCAGCCGAGCGCAGTCCCGGCAGCGCAGCCCGGGTGGTGCGCAGCGCACCGTGGTAGTTGACCGCCATGACCTGCTCGAAGACGTCGTCGCTGGTCGAGCCCAGGTCGCCCAGCGCGGTGACCCCGGCCGCGGCGACCACCAGGTCCAACCTCGACTCGTCCTGCAGCGCTGCGGTCAACCGAGCTTCGGTGGCGCGGTCCGCGAGGTCGACGGCGATCCACCGGTCCGCCGGCACCGCAGCGCCCGTGGTGTCCGCGGCCCCGGGCCGGTCCACGCCGAGCGTGCGGAACCCGGCGGCGGCCAGCAGCGGCAGCAGGGCCTGCCCGATGTGGCCGCCTGCCCCCGTCACCAGCGCTGTCGGCTGCGCGGCCACCTCGACGTCCCCGCTTCGGTCATGCATCAGAGGGCCCTCGGTCGCGGGCCGCCCGGAACCGCGCGTAGGTCTCGACGGTCGTCAGCCGCGGCAGGCCCGGGAAGAGGGCACGCAGCCGGTCGTTGGCCAGCACCGGGCGGTAGCGCAGGAAGTCGACCTGCTCGGGGCCGTAGGGCACGACCCGCAACGGCTGCAGCACCCGCAGTGCACCGGCGATCAGGCGCGGTGGCAGCGGCAGGTAGCGGGCGCCTTCGATCGCCGCGATGTCGCGCAGCGTCAGGACCCCGTCCCCGGCGAGGTTGACGATCCCGGTGACGTGCTCGGTCACCCCGCGGGCGATGACCTCGGCGACGTCATCCTCGTGGACGAACACGAAGGGCACGTCGGTGTCGGTCAGCCCCAGGACCACCCGACCCGTGAACAGCCGCGTGATCTGGTTGTCGGTGCCTCGCCCCAGGATCGTGCCGGGCCTGAGCACCAGCTGGCCGAGCTGCGGGTGCGTCTCACGGGCGTCGGCGAGCAGCGCCTCGACCTCGGCCTTGTGGCGGCTGTAGGCGAACCTCGGGTGGCCGGGAACCGGATCGCTCTCGACCAGCGGCCGCTCACGGTTGCGCGGCGCGTAGCCGTAGGCCGCGCCGGACGAGGCGACCGTCAGGTGCTCGACGCCGGCCGCCGCGCTGGCGTCCACCACCTGTCGCGTGCCTCCCACCTCGATGTCGTGCAGTTCGTCGTCGCCCATCCCGGGCGGCGGGTCGAGGATCGCGGCCAGGTGGACGACGGCACCCACATCATGCTCGTGTAGGAGCGCCGGAAGGTCGGCCGACCGCAGGTCGTCGGTGACGTAGGTGACCCCATCGATCGCCACGCGTGGCTCCCGGACGTCCAGCGACACCAACGGCTCCACGTCGGTCCGTGCCGCGAGTGCCTGCAGCGCCAGTGAGCCGAGGTAGCCCGTCCCCCCGGTGACCAGCACCCCGGACCGGCGCCCGTCCTCGTTGCCGCTCACGCGTCGGCGGCCGGTTCGGGCGTGGGAACCCGCGGTGGCCGTCGCGACCACACCCCGGCCAGCGTCAGCCCGGCGATGATGTGCCAGATGCCCCACCACGCCGCGATCAGCGCCATCCCACCGAGACCGCCGAAGAACCCGAAGATCACCACCAGCGCGAGCGCCGAGTTCTGGATCCCGACCTCGATGCTGACGGCACGGCGGTCGCGTTCCGGCAGCCGCAGCGCGGTGGCCGCGCCGTACCCGAGCGTGAGGGCCACCGCGTTGTGCAGGAACACCGCCAACGCAACCACGCCGATCAGGGCGGTGAAGTGCTCGATGTTGCTGGCGAAGGCGATCACGATGAACGCGACGAAGAACACGATCGAGATGGTCCGTGCCGGCTTGTGCAGGCGTTGGGCCAGCTCAGGCCGGCGCAACCGCAGCAGCACGCCGGCCGTCACGGGGATCACCAGCAGCAGCGCGATCGTGATCGCCAGGTCCACCGGGTCGAGCACGATCGATCGCAGCACCTCCCGCGTCCCGGGATCCAGCGAACCCCAGAAGGCGAAGTTGGCCGGCGTCGCCACCGCGGCCGCGATCGTCGCGACGCCGGTCATCCCGATGGACAGCCCGGTGTTGCCCTTCGCCAGGTGGGTGACGATGTTCGAGATGTTCCCGCCCGGGCAGCAGCCCACCAGGATCATCCCCAGCGCGATCGACGGCGCCGGGTCCAGGATGCGGGTCAGCGCGAAGGTCGCCGCCGGGAGCAGCAGGAACTGCGACGTCAGCCCGACCAGCGGCGCTTTGGGCTGGACGAACACGGCCTTGAGGTCGACCACGCGGACGTCCAACGCGATCCCGAACATGATCAAGCCGATCACGATGTTCAGGATCAGCAGGCTGGCCGGGTCGAAGTTGAGCTGGATGTCGTCGACCGTTGCCAGCAGCGGCGCTGGGAGCGCCATCATCCGGCCGGCTCCTCGTGCATCGCCTTGAAGGTGCGCAGCGCCGGGGCCCACAGGTGCGCGCCGGCATCCACGTCGACGTGCACCACCGCGGGCCCCTCGACGTCGAGGCAGCGCTCGAGGGCGGGACGCAGCTCCGCGTCCCTGGCCACGTACTCGCCGTGGGCACCCATCGCACGGGCCAGCTCGTCGAACCGGATCTCGCCGAGGTCGGCGTACACCGTGTCCCCGGCCGGCAGCGGCTTGTCCAGCAACAGTCGGCGCGCGACGGTCTTGAGCGGCTTCGCCGCGATCGACTGGCTCATCTTCACCATGCCCCAGGCGCGATCCGCGAACACCACCCAGGTCACCTCCAGCCCGTGTCGGACAGCGGTCTCGACCTCCTGGGGGTGCATCCCGAAGGCACCGTCACCGATCAGGCAGCACACCGGCCGGTCCGGCGCGGCGACCTTGGCTCCCAACGGCTGGGCCATCCCGGCGCCGAGCATCCCGAACTTGAAGGTCGACACCATGGACCGCAGGGTGCGGGACTGCAGGTAGAACTGGCTCCACACCGCGGTGTTGCCGCCGTCGACGACCCAGATCGTGTCCTCCGGGAACACCTGCTGCGCGGTCGTCGGGATACGCGCCGGGTGGACCGGACCGTCCCGGTCCTTCGCGTCCAGGGCCTTGTCGAGCTTCGCCCGGTCAGTCTGCCGCTCCTCGGTGATCGCCTCGAGCCAGGCGCTGCGCGACTCGGCGTGCGGCGACGGGCCACGGTCCGCAAGCGCATCGCGCAGCGCGGTGATCGTCGCCCCGACATCGGCGTGCAGCGCCAGCTTCAGCGGCCGGTTCGCGCCCAACACCGCCTCGTCGACGTCGACCTGCACGGTCGCGGCGTCCTCCGGCCGCGCCCAGTTCGGGGCCTTGCCCCACCAGTCGGTCTCACCCAGCCGCGAGCCCAGCACGACGATCAGATCCGTGTCGTTGCGGACCCGGTCGACCAGGTCGACGTGCACCATCGGCACGGCGTGGGGGGTGCGCTCGTCCACCACGCTGCGGGCGGCCCAGCTGGTGGTGATCGGGGCATCGAGCTGCCGGGCCAGGTCGGCGAGCGCCGCCTCCGCGCCCGCGTGCACGACCCCGGACCCGGCGTGGAGCAGTGGCCGCTCGGCCGCGTGCAGCAGATCGGCCAACTCCTCCAGTTCTCCGGGATCCGGGGGGAGTGGCGCAGGAGAGCGGTAGGTGGAGGGTGCCCACAGCGGTCCGCCGACCTCGTGGGTGCCGTTGATGAGATCCTCAGGGACGTCGAGGTGGACGACCCCGGGCCGGCCCGACCACACGGCCCGTAGAGCATGACGGAGCAGCTCCGGGATGCGATCGGCGGAGGGCACGTGCACCGACCACTTCGTCATCGGGGCGGTGACCGCGGCCTGCTCGAAGTACTGGTAGGTGCCGCCGCGGTCCGGGTAGCCGATGCCGGTGCGTCGTGACGACGTCACCAGCAGCACCCGGTTGCCCTCGCCCTGCTCGACGGCCACGCCCGGCAGGGCGTTGGCGACACCGGGGCCGTTGCTGGCCATCGCCACGCCGAGCTTCCCGGTCGTGCGGGCGTAGGCGCCGGCCATGTGCAGCGCGGAGGTCTCGTGGCGCGGCGAGTACAGCTCGATCCCGGCATCGGCCAGGCTCGCGTACAGCCCGTAGTAGGTCCCGTCGATGATGCCGAACATCCGCTCGACACCCTCGGCCGCCAGCATCCGCGCGATGATCGCGCCGCCTGTGAGCTCCGCCATGGGGCCTCCCGTCTCGTCGGCTGCCACCTCGTGGTCCACGAACCCTACGGGAAGCCGCCGGCGTCGTACCGCGTTGCCACAGGGAGACCAGGAGGTACCCGTGACCACCCCCGCTGCGATCGACCTCGGACTCACCAGCCCGGTGGAGCGTGACCTGGAGTTCATCTACGTCGGCGACCCGATGTGCAGCTGGTGCTGGGGCTTCGCGCCAGCCCTGGAGCAACTGGAAGCGCGCTACCCCATCCCGTTGCGTGTCGTGATGGGTGGCTTGCGGACCGGAGCTCAGGCGGACGAGATGATCGCCCCAGCTCGCGAGCAACTGTCCCGGTACTGGCGACAGGTGGCGCAGCGCACCGGCCAGCCCTTCACCGATGCTGCGCTGCAGCGGGACGGATGGCGCTACGACACCGAGCCTTCGTGCCGCGCCGTCGTAGCGATGCGTGAGCTCTCCCCGGATGACACGCTGCGTTGGGTCGCTCGGTTGCACCGGGCGTTCTACGTCGACGGCGTGGACATCACCGACCTGCAGGTCTTCCCCGACCTGCTCGATGGGTTCCCGGTCGAGCGGGACCGCTTCGCGCAGGCCCTGACCGCTGACGCCACCGCGGCGCGCACCCGTGAGGACTTCCAGGAGGCGCAGTCCCTCGGTGCGATGGGCTTCCCCACGGTGGTGTTCCGCGACGGCGAGGAGCTGGGGATCGTCACGCGCGGTTTCGTGCCGTGGGACGAGCTGGAACCAGCCCTGACGCGGTGGCTGGAGGAGCGGTACGGGGATCTGGCCGCTGGCGCCGTGTGCGACCCGGAGACGGGGCTCTGCTGACCCGGTTGGAGGTGGGAGGCGTCGGGAACCGACGCCTCCCACCTCCAACCCAGTGAGGGGTCACGTAGAGTCGGGCAGGGTCACGCGGACGCCCCCGGTGAGGCCGGGAGCGGGCTCCACCGCGGGATGTCCTGGACCACACGGCTGACACCGAGGATGGCACCGATGGCTGCACAGGGTGGGCGCATCGAGCGGGTGCTGGTGGCCAACCGCGGGGAGATCGCGGTGCGGGTGATGCGGGCGGCGACGGAGCTGGGTATCGGCACGGTCGCGATGTACACGGCTGCGGATCGGGAGTCGATCCATCGGGTGAAGGCGGACGAGTCGTACCAGGTCGGTGATCCGGATCGGCCGTTGGCCGGCTACCTCGACGTCGAGGAGATCGTCGGGTTGGCAACCCGGGTCGGGGCGGATGCGGTGCATCCGGGCTATGGGTTCCTCTCGGAGTCGGCGGCGTTGGCGCGGGCGTGTGCTGCTGCGGGCGTGGTGTTCGTCGGGCCGCCGGCGGACGTGCTGGAGACGACGGGGGACAAGGTCCAGGCCAAGGCGCAGGCGATCGCGGCGGGGTTGCCGGTGCTGGCGGCCAGCGACCCGCTGGCGGAGGACGCGGACCTGGCGGCGGAGGCGGAGCGGATCGGGTTCCCGGTGTTCGTCAAGGCCGCGGGCGGGGGTGGTGGCCGTGGGCTGCGGCTGGTGATCGATCCGGACCAGCTAGCCGAGGCGATCACCAGCGCCCGTCACGAAGCGTCGGCGGGTTTCGGTGAGCAGTCCGTGTTCCTGGAGAAGGCGGTGCTGCGTCCGCGCCACATCGAGGTGCAGGTGCTCGCGGACGCGGACGGGCAGGTGATCCACCTGTTCGAGCGCGACTGTTCGGTGCAGCGCCGCCACCAGAAGGTCCTGGAGATCGCACCGGCACCGGGGTTGGACCCCGCGGTCCTGGAAGCGATCTGCCAGGACGCGGTGCGCTTCGCGGAGCAGGTCGGTTACGTCAACGCGGGCACGGTCGAGTTCCTGCTGGCGGCCGACGGGCAGCACTACTTCATCGAGATGAACCCGCGGATCCAGGTCGAGCACACCATCACCGAGGAGATCTGCGACGTCGACCTCGTGCAGTCGCAGCTGCTGATCGCGGGTGGAGCCAGCTTCGACGAGCTGGGCTTGAGCCAGGAGGCGATCGCCCCACGTGGCGTGGCCATCCAGTGCCGGGTCACGACCGAGGATCCCGCCAACGGGTTCCGTCCCGGGACCGGACGGGTGGCCGCGTTCCGGTCGGCCGGGGGTGCCGGGATCCGGATCGATGCGGGTTCGGCGTACGTCGGGGCCGAGATCTCCCCGTACTTCGACTCGTTGCTGGCGAAGGTGACGGCGCGGGGCCGGGACCTGCCGGCCGCGGCGCGACGGGCACGCCGCGCGCTGGCCGAGTTCCGGGTGCGTGGGGTGCCGACCAACCTGGCGTTCCTCCGTGCGTTGCTCGCGGACCCGGAACAGCTGGTCGCGGAGATCTCCACCGCCTACCTCGAGGAGCATCCTGAGCTGCTGCAGGCGATCGACAGCCGTGACCGGGCGAGCCGGCTGCTCGATCACCTCGGTGACGTGACCGTCCACCATCCCCACGGGCCACCGCCGCAGCTCGAGGACCCGCGGGACCGGCTCCCGCTGTTGCCGGAGGGCGACCCGCCCGCCGGATCGCGGGACCGGCTGCTCGCGGAGGGGCCGGAGGCGTTCGCGGGGTGGCTGCGAGGCAGCGTGGCCGTCGGGGTGACGGACACGACGATGCGCGACGCGCACCAGTCGCTGCTCGCGACCCGGATGCGGACCTTCGACATGCTGGCCGCCGGCCCGCACCTGGCGCGGCGGTTGCCGCAGCTGCTGTCGCTGGAGGTGTGGGGCGGGGCGACCTTCGACGTCGCCATGCGGTTCCTCAAGGAGGATCCGTGGGAGCGGCTGGAACGGCTGCGCGCGACGATCCCGAACCTGTGCCTGCAGATGCTGCTGCGGGGGCAGAACGCGGTCGGCTACCACCGCTACCCGCCGGATGTCGTGCGCGCCTTCGTCCGTGAAGCGGTCGATGCCGGCGTCGACGTCTTCCGGGTGTTCGACGCGCTGAACGACGTCGAACGGATGCGTCCGGCGATCGAGGCGGTCGCGGAGCACGAACGCCTCGCCGAGGGGACCCTGTGCTACACCGGCGACCTGTCGGACCCGGGCGAGCAGGTCTACACCCTGGACCACTACCTCGAGGTAGCTGAGGGGCTGATCGCCGCCGGCGCGCACGTGCTGTGCATCAAGGACATGGCGGGACTGTTGCGCGCGCCGGCAGCGCGCACGCTCGTGACCGCCCTGCGGGACCGGTTCGACGCGCCCGTCCACCTGCACACCCACGACACGACGGGCGGGCAGCTGGCCACCTACCTCGCGGCCATCGAGGCCGGGGTCGACGCGGTCGACGGCGCGGCCGGGCCGCTGTCAGGGACGACCAGCCAACCGCCGCTGCCCGCGATCGTCGCGGCCACCGACCACACCGAGCGCGCGACCGGGCTGGACCTGGACGCGCTGCTGGATCTCGAGGAGTACTGGGAGCAGGTCCGCACCCTCTACGCCCCCTTCGAGCAGGGGCTCGCGTCGCCGACCGGCCGCGTGTACCGCCACCAGATCCCTGGTGGGCAGCTGTCGAACCTGGTCGCGCAGGCCACCGCCCTGGGGGTCGACGGCGGGTTCCCGGAGATCGCGCGCCGTTACATCCAGGCCGACGCGCTGCTCGGCGGGCTGATCAAGGTCACGCCGACGTCGAAGGTGGTCGGCGATCTCGCGCTGTTCATGGCGCTCAACGACGTCGAGCCAGATGACCTCGTGGAGGACCCCGGCCGGTTCGACCTACCCGGCTCGGTGCTGGAGCTGCTGGCCGGCGACCTCGGAGAGCCACCCGCGGGGTGGCCCGAGCCGTTGCGCAGCCGGGCGCTGGAGGCGCACCAGGTCGAGCCGCCCGACCGGCAGTTGACCGACGAGGAGCGCACGGCGCTGCAGGGCGAGGACGCCAAGCGGGTGCTGTCGTCCCTGCTGTTCCCCGGACCGGCGGACGACCTGCGCGCCGACCGTGAGCACTACGGCGACCTGTCCGTGTTACCGACCGACGCGTTCTTCCACGGGCTGACCCCGGGACGCGAGGTCCACATCGACCTCGACCCCGGCGTGCGCCTGACCGTGGAGCTCGAAGCGATCAGCGAGGTCGACGAGACCGGCCACCGCACGCTCTACGTGAAGCTGAACGGCACCCCGCGGGCGATCGAGGTGCTCGACCGCAACCACGCACCCGAGCGGATCAGCCGCGAGCACGCCGACCCCGACGACGAGAGCCACCTCGCCGCCCAGATGACCGGGGTGGTCACCATCGAGGTGGAGGACGGCGACGAGGTCGACGAGGGCCAGGCGATCGGGATCATCGAGGCCATGAAGATGGAGTCACCGATCCGCGCACACACCGCCGGCACGGTCCGCCGCGTCGTCACCCCGTCAGGCACCCGGGTAGAACCGGGCGACCTGCTCGTCGAGATCGGTGACGGCGACCCGCCCGTCTCCGTCGAGGACTGACCGCTCGGGCACTCGACAGCTGGGTCGCGGTCCTCGAAGATGGACCGGGATGCCCGAGCGGAGGTGGGTGCCATGGGCGGAACACGTGTGCTCGTCGGGACGCGGAAGGGCGGGTTCGTGCTGGTCTCCGACGGCTCGCGGCAGGAGTGGGAGGTGCGTGGCCCGCTGTTCGAGGGTTGGGAGATCTACCACCTGACCGGCTCGCCGGTCGATCCTGACCGGCTCTACGCCTCGCAGTCGAACGGCTGGTTCGGGCAGGTCGTCCAGCGCTCTGACGACGGGGGCGCGAGCTGGGACGCCGTCGGCAACGACTTCACCTACGCGGGAGAACCGGGGTCCCACCTCTACTACGACGGCAGCGAACAGCCCTGGCGCTTCACCCGCGTCTGGAACCTCGCTTGCGATGCCCGGGACCCCGACACGCTGCTGGCCGGCGTCGAGGACGCCGCCCTGTTCCGCACCACCGACGGGGGAGGCACCTGGGCGGAGCTCGCCGGATTGCGCACGCACGATTCCGCCGGCTCCTGGGCACCTGGCGCCGGCGGGCTGTGTCTGCACACGATCCTGACCGACCCCACCGATCCCGATCGGCTGCTGGTCGCGATCTCCTCGGCCGGGGTCCTGGCGAGCGACGACGGTGGACAGACGTGGGCCCCCTCCAACTCCGGTCTGCGCTCGGAGTTCCTGCCGGAGCCAGACGCGGAGATCGGCCACTGCGTCCACAAGCTGGCCTCGCACCCGGACCGGCCCGAGACCGTCTACATGCAGAAGCACTGGGACGTGATGCGCAGCGACGACGGTGGCCGATCCTGGCGAGAGATCAGCGGCGATCTCCCCTCCGACTTCGGGTTCACCATCGGTGTCCACGCGCACGACCCCGACACGGTCTACGTCGTGCCGATCACCAGCGACGAGGTCCACTACCCGCCGGACGGTCGGCTCCGGGTCTACCGCAGCGACACCGGCGGCGACCGGTGGGAGCCGCTGACGGACGGACTGCCCCAGGAGCACTGCTACGTCAACGTGCTCCGCGACGCGATGGCCATCGACCAGCACGACCCCTGCGGGATCTACCTCGGCACGACCGGCGGTCAGGTGTACGTCTCAGCCGACGAGGGCGATCACTGGACCCCGATCGTGCGGGACCTGCCGGCGGTGCTGTCGGTCGAGGTCCAGACGTTGCCGTGACCGGGACCGTCCCCGACGAGACCGCGGTCGCGATCCGGGTCGCGATGCCCCAGCAGCTCCGCACCCTGGCGAGGGTGAGCGGTCAGATCGAGGTGACCGTAGAGGCCCCGGTGACACTGGGCGCGGTCCTGGATGCGCTCGAGGAGCGACACCCTGAGCTCCGTGGCACGATCCGAGACCGCGAGACCCTGGAGCGTCGCGCCATGATCCGGCTCTACGCCGCAGGGGAGGATCTCTCCGACGCTGCACCGACGACGCGGCTGCCGGACGAGGTCGCCCGCGGGCGCGAGCCCCTCCGACTGGTCGGTGCGATCGCCGGCGGTTGAGCGCGACACCCGGCTGGCCCGACATCCCTCAGCTGGCGACCTCGAGGTAGCCGGTGCGCTCACGGTGCTCGTCACCGGCGGCGTGCAGTGCCTCCAGGGCTGCGGCGAGCGCCGGGCGTGCTGACGTCCCCGGCCGCGTGACCGCGACCACCTCACGCACCTCGTCCAGGGTGTGGATCCTGACGCCGTCGGGCACCCGCAGGGTCGCGAGCCTGGGGAGGATCGCGACGCCCACGCCGGCCGCGACCAACTGGAGGGTCGGTTCCAGGTCTTCGGTCACGTAGCGGACGTCGGGCTGTATCCCGGCCCGTTCGCTGAGGGCCTCGAGCAGCCGTCGGCACGCGCTGCCGGGCGGTCCGCCGATCCATACCGCCGCGCGGTGGGCGGCGAGCGTCCCGCCGTGATCGTGCTCGGTGGGTACCGCCAGGCTCACGGGCTCGGTGAGCAGCACGTGCTCCTCGAGGTCGCCCAGGTTCGGGCGGGGGAGGGCGGCGTACCGCTGCTCCAGCCAGACGTCGATCCGCCCCAACCGCAGCTCCTGCAGGCCGGCGTCGGCGACCTCGGTGAAGCGCACCTCCAGGTCAGGGTGGTCGCGTCGTAGTCTGGCGACGGCCCAGGGGATCAGGGTGGCGCCGGCACTGGCGAACGCGCCGAGGTGGATCGGTCCCACCAGGCGTTGCGCCACACGCTCGGCCGCACCGGTCGCGAGGTCTGCAGCGTCGAAGACCGCGTCGGCGCGCGCGACCAGCGCCCGACCGGCAGGGGTGAGCACGACGCCGCGGCCCTGACGTTCCAGCAGCGTCAGGCCGAGTTCGCGTTCCAGGGTCCGCAGCTGCTGCGACACCGCCGAGGGCGTGTAGGCGAGCGCGTCGGCGACGGCGGTGACCGTCCTGCGCGTCGCGAGCTCACGGAGCAGGTGCAGGCGGTGCAGGTCCAGGAACATGTAGAGGATCTTAACCTTCCTTGCGTATATCGTCGATAGACCTTGCAGGTTGTCGGGGCCATGCTGGGGCCACGCGGGGACCACGAGCGACGATCACGAACCCCGACAGGAGCCAGCCAGATGCCACCCGAACCGACCGAGTCACGGACGATCCTGTGGGTCTACGCCCATCCGGAGGAACGCTCGCTGAACGCCTCTCTGCGGGATGCCGGGGTCGCTGCCGCTCAGGAGGCCGGCCACCGGGTCGTGCTGTCCGACCTGTACGCCATGGGCTGGAAGTCGGAGCTCGATGGTGCGGACGTCGCAGGCACGCCCGACCTGCCGCCCGAGATCTCACGGGCGACCCGCCGGGCGTACGACGCCGGCACGCTCGCGCCGGACATCCGTGAGGAGCAACGCAAGCTGCGCGATGCCGATGCCCTGGTGCTGCAGTTCCCCTTGTGGTGGTACGCGACCCCGGCGATCCTCAAGGGCTGGATCGATCGGGTCTTCGCGAAGGGGTTCGCGTACGGGCTCCGCGATCCGCGGCAGCCCGGCAGGACGTTCCGCTACGGCGACGGGCCGCTCGCCGGCCGCCGCGCTCAGGTCATCACCACGACCGGATCACCGGCACCGGCCATGGGGCCACGCGGTATCAACGGGCAGCTCGACCAGGTGCTGTTCCCCCTGCTCCATGGGACCCTCTGGTACGTCGGGATCGCACCGCTCCCACCGCTCGCCGTCCATAGCGCCGACCGGTTCGACCGCAGTGACTTCCGGGAGGCGTCGTCGCGGATCGCGGAGCGGATGCACGGCCTGTTCGACGTCGAACCGATCGGCTACCGCTACCAGAACCGCGGCGACTACGACGACGACCTGGTGCTGCGCGACGACGTGGCTCCGGGCGCGACGGGGCTGTCCGCCCATCAGGAGCCGGAGCAGGAGGACCGGCGACGTCCCGAGCCGCCGGGACGACCTCATGTGCCGGAGCTGAGCCGAACCTGAGAAGGTCCTCAGGTTCGAGGTGGCTCGTGCTGTCGTGCGGCAGACTGGCCCCATGAACGTGCTGATCGTCGAGGACGAGGCCCGCATCGCGGCCTTCATCGAACGCGGCCTGCGCGCTGAGGGGTTCGGCGTCCAGGTCGCACCCGACGGGGAGCTCGGCTACGCGCTGGCCACCTCCGAGGATGTCGACCTCGTCCTGCTCGACCTGCTGCTCCCCGGGATGAGCGGCGAGCAGCTACTCGAACGGCTACGGGCGGTACGTCCCCAGGTTCCCGTCATCGTGCTCACCGCCAAGGACGCCGTCGAGGATCGTGTCCGCAACCTCAACAACGGCGCCGACGACTACGTCACGAAGCCCTTCAGCTTCGCGGAGCTCCTCGCTCGCGTCCAGGCTCGGCTGCGTTCGATGGACCAGCAGAGCGCGGTGATCCTCGACGTGGGTGGTGTCGAGCTGGACCTGCGTAGCCACACGGCTCGCTACGAGGGCCGCGAGGTCTCGCTGACGTCGCGTGAGTTCGGCCTGCTGGAGACCTTCCTGCGTCACCCGGACCAGGTGCTCTCCCAGGTCCAGCTGATGGATCGGGTCTGGGGGTACGACTTCGAGCCGGGGTCGAACGTGGTGGAGGTGTACGTCGGCTACCTGCGACGCAAGTTCGACAAGCAGCTGATCGAGACCGTTCGTGGTGCCGGCTACCGCTTCCGGTCGTCCCCGTGAGGGGGGCGAGCGGCACCCCCCGGCGTCTGCGGATCCGCGTCCTCGCGACCGCGGTCATCGTGTTCACCATCAGCCTCGCGGTCGCGGTGTTCCTCGCCTACGAGCTACTCCTGCAGGATGGGCGTCGTGACGCCGATGTGGTGCTGGCGCGTGAGCAGGAGCGGTTCGAGCGGTCGATGACCGAACTGCTCGCCGACGCGTTCGAGGGATCGCCTGACGCCTCGTCGGAGACGGCCCTACGCGAGGCCGTACGTCGCTACCTGCAGCTCAACCCCAGCACGGATTCCTACTGGACGATCGTGACCTTCGAGGACGGCCGCCGTCTGGCGGCCGCGAACGGGCCACCCGAACTGGAGCCGCTCTTCCACGGGATCGACGGGCAGGCCCTGCCCGAAGGTGAGCTCGGTGAACGTGAGACCCTGCCGAGCTCCGCCGGCGATGTGCGGACCGTCTCGGTCCCGGTCAACATCGATGGCGAGCAGGTCGCCACCTTCCAGGTGATCGCTCCGCTCGAACCGGTCCGTGACGAGGCGATCGAAGCTGGGCTGCTGATCGCTGCCGCAGCCGGGTTGGCGCTCCTCGTCGGGGGGACCCTGCTGGGGATCACCCTCTGGCGCTCGCTCGCTCCCCTGGGCAGCCTGGCCGATGCGGCGAGATCGACGGACCTGGAGGCGCTCGAGACCCGTGTCGACGTGCCCGACGCGGACGATGAGGTGAGCGTCCTCGCCCGGGAGTTCAACACCATGCTCGAGCGGATCGCGGCCGCGACGGAGCAGCAGCGGGAGTTCATGGCCAGTGTCGGGCACGAGCTACGCACCCCGATCACGATCGCCCGCGGCCACCTCGAGCTCTTGCAGACCACCCCGCGAGACGATGCGGCGTACACGGAGACCGTCGCGATCCTGGACGATGAGCTGCGTCGCATGAGCCGCCTCGTCGATGACCTCATGGCGATCGCCCGTGCCGACATGGACGACTTCATCCAGCGGCGCCAGATCGAGTTGGTCGCGTGGTTCGAGGATCTGGAGCTGCGGCTCGCCGGCACGCCGGCAGGTCGGTCGGTGACCATCGTTCCCCCACCTCCCGTGCTGCTGGAAGCCGATCCGGACCGCTTGGCGCAGGCGGTGCTCAACGTGGTCATCAACGCGCACGTACATACACCGGAGGGCACGGCTGTCCGGCTCGAGGCAGGCGCAGGCCCCGACGGCGTGACGGTCTCGGTCAGCGACGACGGTCCAGGGATCCCGGAGGGGATCCGGGACCGGATCTTCCAACCGTTCACCCGGGCGGGCGACGCACCTGGGTCGACCGGCCTCGGTCTGGCCGTCGTCCACGCCGTCGTCAGCGCCCACGGTGGCGAGGTGCAGGTCGAGAGCGGACCGGCCGGCACCCGCTTCGACCTACGGCTGCCCTGGGCCGGGCAGGGCCGACCCGAGGACCCCGAGATGGCGCGATCCCAGGTTGCCGGGGGATCCGCCGACGTCCCGGCCACCCCGACGCAGGTGGAAGGATGAACCTCCCGGCAGCTGCTCGCTACCTCGACGGCTCCGAGGTCGAGGAGCTGCTACAGGTCGCCGTGGCGCACGCGGGCGCGACCCTGCGGTCGGCTGAGCGGCGGAGCATCCACACCCGTGCCGGCCGCTCCGTCTCCCACGTGTTCGAGGCGCGGCTGGCTGCCGGTGAGGTGGAGCGTGACGTCCTGTTGGTCGCCCACGCGGACCGCAAGCCATCGCCGGACGGTGCCTTCGAGCTCGAACGGGACGGTGCCCGCGTCGCCATCTGGCGGTTCCCGTTCGACCCCTACCTCCTGGGCTTGCCCTCGGCGATCGATCGCGGTCGGGTCCGCGAACTCCTCGACGATCTGGGGGCGCCGGGAGGGCAGGTGAGCCTGCGGACGCGGGCCTACCGACCATCACGCCGCGCGGTCGTGGAGGTGACCATCACCTCGCAGCAGCAGGTCGGGCGCATCCTGTACCTCAAGGTGCTCGCTGGGGACCGCGCGTCCGAGCTCGCGAGCATCCACCGCGCCCTGCAGGACCATGTGCCGGTGCCTCGGGTGATCGGCGTGGCGGCAGCCCAGGGGATCGTCGCCCTGGAGGCACTGGAGGGAGCCACGCTGCGATCGGCGCTGGTCCAGGGTGACGCGCTGCCGGATCCTGCGAGCATCGTGGGACTGTCCCATCGGTTCGCGGCCAGCGGACTGGAGGGCCGGCGCGACCCTCGTAGGTTCGCCGACCCGCGACGTCACGTGGACGGCCTGATCCGGCTGGCGCCGGAGCGTGCCTCCGCGATCGAAGAGGTCGTGACCGCCGCCGCGCAGGTCAGCGGTCCGCTCGTCGCCGTCCACGGGGACCTCCACGACGGGCAGCTCCTCCTCCAGGACCGCGAGGTGACCGGTCTGCTGGACGTCGACGGTTCCGGCGTCGGCTACCTCGCTCATGATGCGGGCAACCTGATCGCTCACGTCGAGGCGATCGGTCATCTCTGGCCCGAGGCCGCGGAGAGGAGCCGTGCGTACGCAGCCAGCATCCGGGAGGCGTATGCAGAGGAGGTCGAGGCGGCACAGCTCTCGCGTGCCATCGCCGGGGCGTGGCTCGGACTGGCGACGGGCCCCTACCGGGCACAGGAGGAGGGGTGGCTGCACGCCACCCGGCGGCGGATCGACCGCGCCCTGGAGGTCCTGCAGGAGGCCTGACCGCGACGACCCGACGAGGTCAACTGTCCGCCGACGTGTCCGAGTCGACCGAGTCGGGCGAGTCAGCGGAGTCCGGCGAGTCAGCTGACTCCGGTGCGTCGGAGGGCTGCTGCGGGGCCGGTGAGGGAACACTCGGCTCTGTCTCCGGAGCGGTGGTCCCCTGGGTCACCGGACTCTCCGGGCTCACGATGCTGGCGCTATCGTCGTCGGAGGGCAGCTCCGTGACACCGTCGTCCACGGACGGTGCGGAAGCGATCGTCGCGTCCTCGTCAACGGTCATAGGTCCGAGGTCACGGCCCTCGGACGTCAGCTCGATGGGTGCGGGCGGTGACTCGGGACCCGCGAGGGAGGCGGTGAGGCCGAGCGCCCCTCCCGCGACCGCTGCGGTCGCGGCGGTGGCGACGACCACCCGCCAACGCGTCAGGTGAAGCATCGGTGACCTCCCATCGCGGATGGTAGGACGGCGCTTCCGCGGAAGCGTCGTCCTACCCGGGACGCCTCAGGTGTCCAGCGAGTCGGGTGAGTCGATCGAGTCGGGGCTGTCGGGCGAATCGGGTGTAGGACGACAGGGCTGATGGGACCTGGGGCGGGGTAGAACGACGTCGTCGGCGGGATTGGCGGGGCAGTCGTGGGGTTGCTCCGTCGCTCGTTTCGGGG
>PWTE01000171.1 GCA_003563915.1 Nitriliruptoraceae bacterium | reverse complement strand
TCCGCAACCGTTCGCTCGGAGAGGTACCGTGCGCACGTGCCGCCTACGAGGGAGACGGAGGCGGTACACGCACGAAAGAGCCACGTGCGGGTTCCATGGGAGGGAGACCATGCCGATCGAGTCGACCGGACACAGCCGGGGCAACCCGCGGCTCTACGAGCTGATCGAGGACACTCCCCGCGAGGGCGACAGCCCGACCGTGTGGGCCTGGCCCCAGATCGTCGACCATCTCAAGGTCGCCAGTCAGCCGGTCCAGGGTCCGTGGCCACCGCACCAGGAACCGCGGCCCGACCCGGACGCAGAATCCCTGCCGGTCGCCGTGCCCGACCGGCGCCCACCCTCGAACAGCGATCCCGCGCCCGAGGCCTGATCAGCGACGACGGCCTCGGCCGCACACGAGGAGGACCCCGTTGTACCCACCGCGGTTCCGCTACGAGGCCCCCCGGTCGCTCCGGGAAGCCATCACCCTCCTTCAGGAGGGTGGCGGTGAGGCGAAGATCCTCGCGGGCGGGCAGAGCCTGATCCCGATGCTCAAGCTGCGATTCGCGTCCCCGGGCATGCTCGTCGACATCAACAACCTGCCTGGGCTCGATCACCTCACCCGGGACGGCGACGGCACGATCCGCATCGGCGCGCTGTGCCGACACGAACACATCGAACGCTCCGAGCTCATCACGGAGCACCAGCCGACCATCGCCGCGGCAGCGCCGCTGGTGGCCGACCCGATCGTGCGCACCCGCGGCACCTTCGTCGGATCGGTCTGCCACGCCGACCCTCAGGGCGACTGGGCCGCCTGCATGATCGCACTTGACGGCGCGATCGTGGCCGAGGGGCCAGGGGGGCGACGGAGCATCGCGGCTCGCGACTTCGTGACCGGCCCCTTCCAGAACGTGCTGGCCTCCGACGAGATCGCGGTCGAGGCGGTCATCCCTCCACCACAAGGCGAGGCCCGCGGCGGGTACCTCAAGCTCGAGCGGCGTATCGGTGACTTCGCGACCGCCGCCGTCGCGGTCGCCGTGGACCTACGCGGCGACCAGGTCACCCGTGCCGGCATCGCGCTGGTCGGTGTCGGCGGGACCACGATCGATGCCCGGGACGCCGCTGATGCGCTGGTCGGCTCACCGCTGAGCAGCGACGCGATCGAGCGCGCTGCGGAACTGGCCGCGGAGGCGGCCCAGCCCCGCAGCGACCACCGTGGCAGCGCGTCCTACAAGCGCCACATCGTGCGGACCTTCACCTCACGCATCCTGACGCAGATCGACCGCTCGACCCAGAAGGCGGCCTGACCATGACCAGCCTGTTCAACGAGGTGGCGCCGCCGGCGTCCGACGACGTCCCGACCCGCCGCGTGACCATCACGGTCAACGGTGAGCCCCGCACGGCCGACATCGAACCCCGGTTGCTGTTGGCTCACCTGCTCCGGCAGGGGCTCAAGCTCACCGGCACCCACACGGGATGCGACACCACCAACTGCGGCGCCTGCACCGTGCTGTTCGACGGCCGCCCCGTGAAGAGCTGCACGATGCTTGCGGTGCAGGCGGACGGTCACGAGGTCACGACCGTCGAGGGGCTGGCATCGCCCAGCGGGCTGCACCCGGTCCAGGAGGGCTTCAAGGACGAGCACGGTCTGCAGTGCGGGTTCTGCACCCCCGGGATGATGATGGCCGCCAAGGCGCTCCTCGACGAGAACCCGTCACCGACCGAGGACGACGTGCGCTGGGCCCTGGCCGGCAACCTCTGCCGCTGTACCGGCTACCAGAACATCGTCAAAGCGGTGCTGTGGGCAGCGGAGCGGCTCGGCGGGCCCGACACCGAACCCGAGACCGAGGAGGCCTCCTGACATGGCGATCGACGAGGTCAAGATCGGTGGTATGGGCGCGCGCCAGAAGCGTGTCGAGGACAACCGTTTCATCCGCGGCAAGGGCAACTACGTCGACGACATCGTCCTGCCCGGCATGCTGCACATGGAGATCCTCCGTAGTCCCCTGGCCCACGCGAGGATCCGCTCGATCGACGTCTCGAAGGCCTGGGACATCCCCGGCGTCCGGCTGGTCCTGACCGGCGAGACGCTGGCGGCCCGCAACCTCGCCTGGATGCCGACGCTGTCCTATGACACGCAGGCCGTGCTCGCGACCGACAAGGTCCGCTTCCAGGGCCAGGAGGTCGCGGCCGTCGTCGCCGATGACCCCTACATCGCCAAGGACGCCGTCGAGGCGATAATCGTCGACTACGAACCGCTCCCGGCCATCGTCAACCCCGACCAGGCGATGGCGCCGGACGCACCACTGATCCGCGACGACAAGGCGAACCAGCCCGACAACAAGATCTTCGACTGGGAGGTTGGCGACCGCGAGGGCACCGACCGGGCCTTCACCGAAGCCGACCACGTCTCCACGATCGAGATGCACTACCCGCGCTCGCACCCCTCACCGATCGAAGCCTGCGGGTCGGTCGCCGACTTCGACCGCTCCACCGGCAAGCTGACGGTCTACATGACCTCGCAGGCACCCCACATCATCCGGGCCGCCGTCGCGATGGTCGCGGAGCTGCCGGAGCACCAGATCCGCATCATCTCCCCGGACATCGGCGGCGGGTTCGGCAACAAGGTCCCCGTCTACCCGGGCTACGTGATCTCGATCCTCGCGTCGATCCTCGCGGAGCGGCCGGTCAAGTGGATCGAGGACAAGACCGGCAACCTCATCTCCACGGGCTTCGGCCGGGACGTCTACCTGAAGGGCGAGCTTGCGCTCCGCAAGGACGGGCGGATCCTGGGCGTGCGGATGCACACCACCTCCGACCACGGCGCGTTCTTCTCCGACGCGCAGCCGAGCAAGTTCAAGATCGGGCTGATGCACTCGGCGTTCGCCTGCTACGACATCCCTTCGGCACACCTGACCGCCACCGGGGTCTACACCAACAAGGCGCCGGGGGGCGTCGCCTACCGCTGCTCGTTCCGCGTGACCGAGGCGATGTTCTTCCAGGAGCGGATGGTCCACGCGGCAGCGGACGAGCTGGGACTCGACCAGGCCGAGATCCGCCGGGTCAACTTCGTCCGTGACGACGACTTCCCCCACCGCACGCCCTTCGGCTTCCTCACCGACTCCGGGCAGTACACCAAGTGTCTCGACCTGGGTCTGGCGGCCATCGACTACGAGGGCTTCCGCCGCGAACAGGCTGCCGCGCGGGAGCAAGGCCGGCTGCTGGGCATCGGCATCTCGACGATGACCGAGCCGCTCGGGGCCGGCAACAGCCGCGAGTACGACATCCTCGGGATCAAGATGTTCGACGCGGCCGAACTGCGGGTCCACATGACCGGCCGAGCCATCCTGCGCACCGGCGCGAAGACCCAGGGCCAGGGCCACGAGACCACCTGGGCGCAGATCGTCGCCCACGAACTGGGCATCCCCGCCGACGACGTGGTCGTCGAGGAAGGCGACACCGACACCGCCCCGTTCGGCATGGGCACCTACGCCTCGCGCAGCACCCCGGTCGCCGGCGCGGCCGTGTCGATGGTGGCCCGCAAGATCCGCGCCAAGGCCCGCAAGATCGCCGCGCATCTGCTGGAGGTGTCCGAGGAGGACATCGAGTGGGAGCTCGGTCGCTTCTACGTGCGCAGCGCCCCCGATCGTGGGGTCACGATCCAGGAGTGCGCGATGGCGGCCTACAGCAACGTGCCCGATGGCATGGAGCCGGGTCTGGAGAACCACGCGTACTACGACCCGCCGAACCTGACCTGGCCCTTCGCCGCCTACATCGTCACCGTCGAGGTCGACCCGGACACCGGGGTGTGGGACGTCCTGCGCGTGGTGGCGGTCGACGACTGCGGGGTGCGGATCAACCCGATGATCGTCGAGGGGCAGATCATGGGTGGGCTCACCGAGGCCTACGCGATGGCCAACATGCAGTTCATCACCTTCGACGCCGACGGCAACTGCGTCGGCTCGAACTACATGGACTACCTGCTCCCAACCGCCTGGGAGACACCCGGTTTCGAGCTCCACGAGGTCGTCACGCCCTGCCCGCACCACCCGATCGGCGCGAAGGGCGTCGGCGAGTGTGCGACCGTCGGCGGCCCCGCCGCCTTCGTCAACGCGGTGATGGACGCGCTGAAGGACACCGGCGTCCGCAACATCGACATGCCGCTGCTCCCCGACCGGGTCCACCAGGCACTGACGACCGGGCAGGATGTCTCGGGCGCCCCACCGGTCGATCCGGAGGCATCATGAGCGGCATCCTGGACGGTTGGGCCGTGATGGAACGGGCCCTGGAGCTCTCCCGTCAGGGCGAGGCCTTCGCGCTCGCCACCGTCGTGTGGCGCGATGCGCCCTCCTCCGGTCAGGACGGTGCCCGGGCGATCGTCACCGCGGACGGTGAGGTCTACGGCTTCGTCGGCGGCGCCTGCGCCGAACCGGTCCTGATCCGCGAGGCGCGCGAGGTGATCGCCACCGGCGAGTCCCGGCTGCTGTGGCTCGGACAGCCGGACGAGCTAGCGGAGCTGCACGTCCCTTCGGGCGTGACGGCCGTCCCGATCGCCTGTCAGAGCGACGGGGCCCTTCAGCTGTTCATCGAGCCGGCCCACACCGCGCCGAGGTTGGTGGTCATCGGCCGGTCACCGATGGCCGTGACCCTCGCACGCCTAGCCGAGGCGCTCGACTGGAAGGTCACCAGCGTCGACGGCGACCAGCTCAGCGACGACACGGTCACGCCGTCGTCGGTCGTCGTGGTCGCCACCCAGGGACACGGTGACGAGGACGTGCTCGAACGGGTCCTCGCCGCCGACCCGCAGTACGTCGGGCTGGTCGCCTCCCGCCGCCGTGGGGAGGCCGTCACCGGCTACCTCGCCGACCGCGGGGTCGACCGCGGCCGGCTCGACCGCGTCCGTTTCCCGGTCGGGCTGGACCTCGGATCCACCTCGCACCGCGAGATCGCCGTCGCGGTGCTGGCTGAGCTCGTCCAGCTGCGAGCCGCCGGCGAGCTGTCCGCAGGCCGCGGCGGTGCACCGGTACCCGCCGTCGAGACCGCGATCGACCCGGTCTGCGGGATGACCGTGGACGCCACCGACGCCAGCCACCCGTTCGAGCACGACGGCCGGACCTACTACTTCTGCTGTCCCGGCTGCCGGCACGCCTTCTCGAAAGCACCGGCCGACTTCCTCGCGCAGGAGACGACATGAGGATCACCGACCGCATCGAGGTGACCCAGCCACTCGACGCCGTCTGGGAGTTCTTCCAGGACGTCCCCCAGGTGGCTGCCAGTCTTCCGGGCACGAACCTCACCGACCAGGTGGGTGAGGACCACTACCGCGGCGAGGTCACGATCAGTGCCGGGCCCGTCAAGCTGGAGTTCGACGGCGAGGCCGAGATCGTCGAACGCGACGAGACCGACCACACGATCCAGGTCGAAGCCAACGGCGCCGACCGCAAGGGCCGCGGGCAGGCTGCCCTGCTCCTGGATGCGGAGCTGTCGCCCAGCGGTGCCGGCACCGCGATCGACATCGCCCTGGACCTCAACCTGTCGGGGCCGGCGGCGCAGTACGGGCGCGGTCTGGTCTCCGACGTCACCGCGGTGCTGCTGCAGCAGTTCGGCCAGAACGTCCAGACCCGGCTCACCGCGATCTCCGAGGGCCGCGACCCCGACGCGGTCGGCGCGGCACAACCCGCCAGCGGACTGTCCTTCGCGATCCGTGCCGCCAAGCTCGCGTTGGCCCGCGTGTTCCGGCGGTTCTTCGCTCCCTACGAACCACCCCCCAGCCGTCGTGATGACCGGAAGAAGGTGCTGCGATGACCCTCTGGTGGATCGGCAACCTCGTCCTGCTGCTCGCGGTGGTGCCATTGCTCGTCGCACTGCTGTCCCGGCTGCTCGGCGCGTTGGAGCGCATCCGCGCCGCAGCCGACGACGCCTTGGATGGCGGCGTCGCGGTGATCGAGGAACTGGAGACGACCCCCGCCCTGCTCGCCGAGACCGACCGGCAGGTGGCCGCCGTCGCCGACGGCGCCGTCCGTTACGCCGGCTCGGTCAGCAAGCTGTTGTGAGAGGAGCCTGACATGCCCACCGTCGCCATCGTGACCCTGGTGCTGGCCGTCCTGATCATCGCGGCCGCCGCGCTGGGGCTGATCCGGGTGATCCTGCACCTCACCGCGATCCGCCGCTCCCTCGATGCCCTGGATGGGGGGGTGCAGCGGATCGTGGCGCAGACGGCCACCGTGCCCAGCGTCGTTCCGTCGGTGAACGCGAGCTTGGCGCCCGTTCGCGACTTCGCGGCGTCGATCCCGGAGGAGGACGCATGATCGGGCTGATCGCCACGTCCCACACCGGCTGGATCGTCGGGTACGTCATCGGCGGCGTGGTGGTCGTGGTCGTCGTCGCGCTGGTCGTCCCGATCCTGCTGCTGGCGCGCACCATCGGGCAGCAGGCCGCGCGCATCGACGACGGCCTCTCCGAGGCGGTCGTGAACACCGCGGCGCTGTCGGAGCTCGAGACCACCATCGACTCGGCCGAGACGATCACCGCGGGTCTACGCCGCGGCCGTATCCGCCTGGGAGGTTGACCATGGGCAGCCTGTCGTCCACCGAAGAGGCGCTGTGGTGGGGCGCGATCATCGCCGGGTTCGTCGTCGTGCTGGCCGTCGCCGGCCTGCTGACGATCCTGGTCATGCTCGTGCGCACGATCGACCAGCGCGTCACCGCGATCCGTGCGACGCTGACACAGGCGGCGGAGAACACCTCGGACACCGCGCTGATCGAGAAGACCGCGGCAGCGGTTGACGACGTCCTCGAGGAGGGGCTCAAACACCACCTGTTCCTCGGTCGCGTCCTCGAGAAGGTGCGCTCATGACCCTCCTCATCACCCTCAGCGTCGTCGTCATCGCACTGCTGATCGCGGGACTGGCGCTCTACCTGTTCATCCTCGGCGGCCAACTCTCGCGGGTTGCGGACACCCTGGAGGAGTGCGCCGACCTGGTGTGGGACATCCACAGCAACGCCGAGGTGATCGAGCCCGGCCTGGAGCGCATCAACCGCACCGCCGGGACGGTCGCCGGAGCCCTGCCGTTGCTGTACTCGATGGCCGAGGGCATCGTCACCGGCGCGACCTACGAGCCAGCTCCAGCCGACGCTCCCCCCGAGGTGGCCCGCCCCGCGATGGGCACCCGCCGGTCGCGGTTCCTCGAGGGGGTCGGTTACCGGCCCGAGGGCTGATCCGACGGCTCGCCGCCTCCCGCCTCCGGTGACGCCCCCGACGGGCCGGTCCGGCCATCGCCACTCCGCGGATCGCGGACGGGGCGCCGGTCGGTGGTCAGCGGTGCGGTCGTCGGCGCGCTGTAGGCGCCGATCCACTCCTGCTTCCACGCGTCGTCGTAGCGGTCCTCGTTGCAGCTCGGCTGGTAGATCGCCATGAGCTCCCGCGCGATCTGCTCACGGTGGGACCGCAACCCTCCGGGCACCTCGTAGGTGCACACATGCAGGCCGTACCGGTCCCCTGCCCGGTCGATCCAGCAACGGGCCCGGGGGTGGCGGAACGGGAACCCCTCACGGGTCAGGTCATCGCCGTGCCCGACGTAGATGACCGCGTACTCCTGCGGCCGACTGTCGGGATCGTTGCGGCACAGGATCGCGTAGACGGCCGCGACCGGCGGCGGGGTCCACCCCGCCAGCACGCGCGGCCCCTCGAACGGGTAGCCCGCCAGCGAACCCAGCCGGATCACGGGCCGTCCTCCTCGAGTTCCAGCAGGTCGTCGATCTCGCTGATGGTCTCGGCCTTGGTCACCGGCCACGTCGGCAGGCCGGACTCCTCCACCGCCGCGGCGAACACGCCCATGGCGGCGTCGACCGCGTCGTCCGACGATGGTGCCTCGATGACGATCTGGGCGCCGTAGGCCAACGCGCCGACACCGCTGGCGATGCCCTCGTGGCGCGCGACCGCGTCGGCGAGCGCGACCACCTCGTCGAGGGTCACCTCGCGGTCACCTTCGGCCACCAGGGACACGCTGTACCGCATCGTCGCTCCTAACGCAGGGCCGGCAGGGTGGTCACGAGCTGCTCCAGGCTGTCCAGATCGGCGGCGCCGACCACCTCGTCGAGGTAGGGCGCCGCGACCATCATCGCCAGGGTCGTGGGCTGGAAGTCCGCGGTGTCGCCCCGGTGGGGGGTCGCCCACACGATCCGGTGGCTCAGGCGTGACAGTCGCTCGATCGCGCTCGCGAGCGTGGCCGGGTCACCGCGGTCGAGGCCATCGGAGCAGATCACGACCACTGCCCCGCGGGTCAGGCCGCGTCGGGCCCACTGCTTGACGAAGACGTCGAGGCAGTCGCCGATCCGCGTGCCGCCGTCCCAGTCGGACACGGCGGCGGATGCCCGCTCCAACGCCTCGTCCGGACGGCGGCGGTCGAGCTGGCGAGTGATGCGGGTCAGGCGGGTGCCGAAACAGAACACCTCGACCCTGCCGGCACCTCGTCGTGAGGAGTAGGCGAACTGCAGCAGGTTGCGTGAGTACTCCGACATCGAGCCCGACACGTCCAGCAACAGCACCAGCGGGCGGGGCCGACGACGGCGACGGGCGTAGCGCAGCTCGTCCACCTCGCCGTGTTGGCGGACCGCATCACGGGCGGTACGTCGCAGGTCGATGCGCCGGCCGTCGCGCGCGCCGACCAGCCGCCGCGAGCGACGCTGTGGCGGGGTCAGACGCAGCCGCGCGATGATGCGCCGGACCGCGGCCAGCTCCTCCGGGGTGCAGGCCGCGAAGGGCCGATGGCGGTCGACCTCGACGGGTGACGCCATCCGTCCGAGGGGCGTGTCCTCGTCGTCCTCCTCGGTCCCGTCCGTCTCCGGGTCGGGCAGCTCCAGGGTCGCGGATCGTTCGGCGGTGGCGCGGAGCTCGTGGCGCGGGTCGTCCGGGTCGTCCAGCGGGATATCCAGGAAGTACCAGCGGAACACCCGGTCGTAGACCGCGTGATGCTCGCGGCGGGTGACCAGTGCGCCGTGTCCTGCCCAGTACACGTCGACGACATCGGCCGGATCGAGTTCGGCCGCCGCCTCGCAGAAGGTCATGACATCATCGGTGCCGACGATCATCCCCGCGTCACGCAGGGTGGTGCCGAACCCGACGAGGACCTCGATCAGACCCGGGTCATCGGCCATCGTCGACGATCCCACCCAGGTGTTCGGCAACCAGCTCCAGGTCCTCGCGATCCTTGACCACCGCACCCAGGGTGTCGCGTGCCACCTCGCCGTCCAGGTGGTCGACCCCGACCGCATCCAGGGTCTCGACCCAGTCGAGGGTCTCCGCGACGCCGGGTGGCTTCGCGAGCTCGAGGTCGCGCAGACGGTGCACGGCGGCGACGACCTTCGCGGTGAGCTGTTCGCTGGCGGCGGGCAGTCGCCGGCGGACGATGTCGACCTCGCGGTCGGCCGGTGGGAACCCGATCCAGTGGTACAGGCAGCGGCGCTTCAAGGCGTCGTGCAGTTCGCGGGTCCGGTTGGAGGTGAGCACGACGATCGGGCGGGACTCCGCGGCGATGGTGCCGATCTCGGGGATCGTGATCTGGAAGTCGGAGAGCAGCTCCAGCAGGAACGCCTCGAACTCGTCGTCGGCGCGGTCGATCTCGTCGATCAGCAGCACGCAGTCACCGCCGGTCTGGATCGCGTCGAGCAGTGGCCGAGCGAGCAGGAACCGGGGGCTGTAGAGCCGTTCGAGCGCGTCGTCGTCGGTGATATCGGCCTGGGACAGCAGCCGGATCTGGAGGATCTGCCGGGCATGGTCCCAGTCGTAGAGGGCCTGGTGGGTGTCGATGCCCTCGTGGCACTGCAGACGGATGAGCCGACGGCCGGTCACCGCGGCGAGGGTCTTGGCCAGCTCGGTCTTGCCGACCCCGACCTCGCCCTCCAGCAGCAGGGGGCGGCCGAGCTTGAGCGCGACGTAGGTCACGGTCGCGAGACCCCGGTCGGCGAGGTAGCCGTGCTCGGCGAGGAGGTCGGTCAGTTCGGAGACCGAGCCGGCAGGCAGGCCAGCAGGGGTCGAGGAGTGGTCGGTCACCCGGTGGCCTCCGATCGGACCGAGATCAGCGGTCGGTCCCGGCCACCAGGTCGCCCAAGGTCGTCGCCGACGGGTCGTACTTGCCTTCCCGCGCGAGCTGCTCACGCCACGCGGCGGCCGGGTCGGTGTGGTCGTCGCCGTACCCGTCGAAGGTGATGCCCTTCATGTTGCGGCACACCTTGGTGGGACTGCAGTCCGCGTCGAGGGCGACCTCCGGGTCACCGTCCGCCGCCCAGATGGTGCGGAGTACCCCTCTGGCGTCGTCACGTCGATCAGCCACGTCGGTCCTCCTCTCCTCCCATGAGTATAGGAACGACCCCGTCGCATCGCAGGGGCGCGATAAGTGCGTTCGCCGCCGACGTCCCGGTTGGATCGGAAGGTCAGCGGCCGCGGTGCGCGGCGACCGCTTCAGCGAGGATGGCGATGGCGATCTCGCCCGGGGTCTCCGCGCCGATGTCGACGCCGGCGGGCCCGTGGATCCGGGACAGATCGGTGACATCGCGGTAGGCGAGCCACTCGGCCCGCTGCTCCTGCATCTTGTGGGACCCCAGCGCGCCGATGTAGCCAGCGGGGCTCTCGAGTGCCGCGGCCAGCACCCGGCTACTGGCCTCGACGTCGTGCCCGATGATCACGGCGCTGTCGAGTGGCGACAGGGTCGCCATGAGCCCGGTGGCGGTCTGGGGGTTCGGTTCGACCACCACCTGCCACCCCAGCACCGCGGCCGCGTCCACCAGCGCGTCGGTGATGTGTCCGCCGGCGGAGACGACCAGCCGTGGGACCGGACGCAGCACGGTGATGAGCTGGTCATCGCTGACCGTGACGGCCGATCCGCCGCCGCGGAAAGCCTCAGCGGCCGCATGCGGAGCCTGGTCGATGTCGGGTTCGAGGTAGACGGTGCCAGCACTCAGTTCGTCGCCGTCGATGCTGCTGACGAGGCACAGCGGTTGACGGTCGAGCAGCAACGGCCACAGCTCGTCCGGCAGCTCGGTCGCGGGCACCAGCGCGCACCGGACCTGTCCGCCGTGCGGTAGTCCGGCAACGGTGGCGTCGACGTCGGTGACCGTGAGCTCGACGATGCGACCGACCGACGCCTCGCGCTGCGCAAGCTCGGACAGCTGCGCGTCGAGGGCCCCGCCGAGCATCTCGCCGATCCGACCGCCGCCAGGGGTGAACGCGAGCGCGTCGAGGCTCGGATCGAAGGGCAGGTCCTCGGTCGCGAGCGGCCAGGCCACGTCGACACGCGTGCCAGCACGCAGACAGGCGGAAACGCTCAACGCGACGTTGTACATGGCTGGAGCATACTGGTGGGCCTAGCGCCACCGGACAGAGACGCGGGTCGTGCCGTCGGCCTCATGCGACAGCCGGAGCTGCAGCGGACACCAGGTCTCGGTAGACGGACGGATCGTCGTCGTCGACGATGGGCACGCCACGCGGCAGGTCGGGACCCAGCCACCTCGACGTGACCCCGGGGTTGCAACTACCCGACCCGTCAGGTGCCACGAGGTAGCCGGTGCACGGCCCGGCGACCTCCCGGGCTGCGCGAGCCTGGCGTGAGGTCGCCGCACGGGCCACACCGTCGTCCAGGTCCGCCGCGAGGCGGCGGACGTCGACCGCCTCGCACGTAGCTGCCGCGGCCAGCACCTCGTGCCGCAGGGCGATGCAGCGCGAGGCGACGAACAGGGCCTGACGCAGGGCCAGGTCCAGTTCCTCCGCCGCGGTCTCGGACTGGCGACGAGCGGCCTGGACGGCTTCGACGGCCAGCAGGCTCGTGACCGGGAACTCATCCAGTCGCCCCTGCCACAGCGACCACCCGAACCCGGGCGTCGCCGCGGCGCAGAGCGGGATCTCCGCGTCGATGATGCGACGCGCCAGCGGCCGTTCGTGCACCAGCTCCAAGGGGTTCGCGAGGTGGAGCAGCGCGACCGTGCCCTCCAGTCCGAGGTCGCTGCGTGCGGCCCGGAGGCGCAGCACCATGACGGTCGCCCACGGGCAGGCCACGTCGGAGAACAGCACCAGCGCGCCGGGAGCTCCGTGGATCGGCTCGGTTGGCTGGGGCTCAGAACTCGACACGGGTGGTCAGCAGTCCGTCGCCGTCGGCACGTCCGGACAGGATCCGGCAGAACTCGACGGCGTCCACCTCCAGCGCCTCGCCGCGCTGGCCCCGGCGCCAGCGGCCACCGGCCGGGCCCGTGAGGGAGAGCTCGAAGGGCTGCCCGTGGAGCTTCGCCCACTCGGCGACGACATCGGCGATGATGCGCCCGTCGTGGTCGGCGGTCAGCTGCAGGTGACGGTCGGTCGCCCGTGACAGGTCGACACGGTGCAGCCACGCATCGCGGGTGTAGATGCGGTCCATGAGGTAGCCCAGCGGCTTGGTGCCGAGCGGGGGGCCGAAGGGCACCGGCAGCGCGCGCAACGGGGCGGGGATCCGCGCGCGGGCCCGCACCGCCCGTGGGGCCAACTCCCCCAGTTCCTCGATCAGTTCCGCCGGCGTCCGGTCGGCGCGTTCGCCGACCTGGACCTCGTTGATGCCGTCGATCAGGTCGTCCCCAGGTCGCGCACGACGCCCCAGCCGTGACTGACGACCGAACTCTCGCAGGCTGGCGTTCGACGCGGCCGCTCCGTTGAGATGAGCCACCATCGCGTGGACGTCCCACCCGTCGCAGTCGGTCGGCACCCGCCACTCCGCGTCATCGAGGTCGCGCAGCAGCGCGAGGAGTCGCCGGTACTCCTCAGCCGCTGCGTGCATCCAGTCCGCGTGACGCATCGGGGGCGTGTCCGTCGTGATCGAGGTCTGATCCATGGTCTCGGGGTCCTTCATCCTGCCAGCTCCTCCGCATGCGCCCGCGCTGGCCACCTGACGACTTTCGCTAGGAATTCCTAACGCCGTTAGTTCTACGCCACTTTGAGGTGACCGTCAAGAGGTTTTCCGAACGATGTTAGGATCACCGACGTCTCCGGTCCCCGAGGTCAGCCGATGCCCGATCGACGCACCGAACGTCACGAACAGACCCGCGAGGAGATCCTCACGGCGGCCTGGGGGTTGGCGCGCGGACAGGGCGTGACGGGGTGGACGCTGCGTGAGGTAGCGCAGGCCGTCGGGATGCGCGCGCCGTCGCTCTACGTCTACTTCGCCAGCAAGGATGCGATCTACGACGCGATGTTCGCCCAGGGCTACCGGGAGCTGGCCGCCCGGCTCGCGGCGATGCCGGAACTGGACGACCCGGTGGACCGGCTGCGGGCCGGTGCCCGGATGTTCCTGGACTTCGTGGTGGAGGACATCGCCCGTCACCAACTGCTCTTCCTGCCCGTGGTGCCGGGGTTCGAGCCCTCGTCTGGATCCTACGCGGTCGCCGAACAGGTGCTGGAGGAACTCCGCAGCGTCCTCCTCGAAGCCGGGATCGACGGCCAGAGCTCACTGGACCTCTACACGGCCCTGATCTCCGGCCTCGCGACACAGCAGGTCAGCAACGAGCCCGGCGGGACCCGGTGGATCGGTCTGGTGGACCAGGCGCTCGACATGTACCTCGCGAGTGAACTCCCGGCTTCGGACGCGCGCCACCGCTGACGAGGAGCCCTGTCGCTCGGCCGGCTCGCGGCCAGCCCCGTCTGCTCCCTACGGCGCCTCCGAACCCGGAGTAACGCCACTACCACCCACCACCGGAGCCCCCATGAAGATCCTCGGACTCTGCGGCAGCCTGCGTTCCGACTCCCTCAACCGTCGCCTGCTCGAGGTGGCGGGGCGCTCCCTGCCGGGCGGCGCCGAACTCGACATCACGACCCACGTCGGCGACCTCCCGCTGTTCGACGAGGACCTCGAGGTGGACCCACTCCCCGACGCGGTGCAGGCCTTCCATGCGGCGGTCCGGGAGGCAGACGCGCTCCTGGTCGCCAGCCCTGAGTACAACGGGTCACTCACCGGGCCGCTCAAGAACGCCCTCGACTGGGCGTCGCGACCCGGCGGCGATCCCGCGCTCGGGGACAAGCCGGTGGCGGTCATCGGCGCCAGCCCCAGCCGGTTCGGCGCCGCCTGGGCGCAGGCCGAGACCCGCCGGATCGCCGCTCGGATCGGGGCGCAGGTGGTCCCGTTGGAACTCCCCGTGACCGAGGCGCCCGACGCCTTCACCGACGGGCCCGCGCTGCGTGACCCCGAGCTCGCAGAGCGCCTCGAGCGACTCGTGGCCGCCCTGGTCGACCTCGCCGACGGACGCACCGACCTCGACACCCTGGCCGACCACGACGATGCCGTCGAAGGTGCCGCCACGCCCCCCAGCATCGCGGCCTGAACCACTGGTCCGTCAGCTGCCGGTCCGGGTCGTCGTGGCCCGGTGGATCCGGTCGAACACCAGCGCCGCGATCACCGCCCCGAGGATCACCAGGGTCGCGCCCACCAGGTCCTCCATCAGCTGCGGCGCGGCGAGCAGCACGATGCCGAGCGCGACCATCACCGCGCCGCCGAGCAGCTTCAGCAGTCGGCCGTGGCGTTCCTCGAAGCGGCTGACCTTCAGCGTGATCAGCACGGCGGCGAACAGGACCACCTCGTCGAGGATGTAGATCAGCAGGTACAGGCCGAGCAGCCCGGCGAAGGCCGAGCCCTCGACCCCCTGGGTCCGCAGGATCCCGGTCCAGATGACCGGGAAGCCGGCGGTGCAGGGCAGCTCGACCAGGGAGATCCCGGCCGCCATCGCGACCGTGGTCCCGAGCACCGCCGCCAAGGGCCGGTCGGCATCTCGGATCGATCGCCCGCCCCGGTAGATCCGGGGCTTGAAGCGGTCCGGGATCGTGAAGGACAGCCCCTTCTTGTAGGCGAGGTAGTCCTTGACGTTGACGGCGCCGACGAACAGCGCGATGAAGGCCACCCCGATACGGATGGCGCCGAGGTGCTCGATGAACCCCAGCACCGTGAACACCCCGGCGATGAAGGCACCGTAGATCAGGCCGGTCACGGTCAGGAAGACCCCACCGATCAACGCGACGCGCCCGCGTGTCATCCCGGCGTTCAACACCATCGCCAGCAGGACGGCCAACACCCACAGCGAGCAGGGGTTGAACCCGTCGATGAACGCGATCAGCGCTGTCGCCGCGAGCGCCGACCTGGCTGCGACGTCGATCTCTCCCAGGAAGGGCACCGACACGGACGTATCGTCCGGCACCGGCACTTCGGGCCCCACCTCGCCGTCCGGCGGATCCCGCTGAGCCACCTCGCGGGAGACCGCCTGGGTGATGCGCTCGCCGATGTCCCGGTTGAACCCGACCCAGACCTGGTCTCCCAGGATGGTGGTGGGCACGCCGGAGGCCTCCCGACCACGCTCAGCGAGCTCACGGACCCAGCGATCCTGCGCCTCCTGGTCCCCGGATACCTCGTAGCGGATCACCTCCAGGTCATCGCCGAAGTCCGCTTCCAGGTCGTCGAGGTAGCGCTCCATCTGTTCGCAGAACGGGCACCCGTCGGCCCCGAAGTACAGCAACGTGACGGGTTCCTCCCCCTGGGCCGGTAGCGCGAGCAGGACCAGCAGCCCGAGCACCGTCGCCACGAAGGTCGCCCAGCGACCTCGAGGTGATCGGGATGGGGGAGCCACGACATGCCTCCACGGGAGCGCTGTTCATCCGGTGACGACCGACCGGCGGCAGGAGTCACGGATAGCCGTCCCCGATGGTCGACCAGCCGTGGTCGGTCCGCCGGAGGCGAGGGACCCGTTCCGAGATGACCCCCGACCCTGTGGACGGTCGGCTGCCACACCGATCTGGAGGGGTTGTCTGCAGATCGAGTCGGTGTTAGGGTCAGCATATAAGTAAAATCTTATGTCTTCACGTGATGGAGCCGAAGATGCTGTCCGATCCACTCGCTACCGCCGATCTCGTGACCCGCCAGGTCGCCAGCGGTTCGCGTGACGGGGAGCCCACCCGCATCACCGCGGCACGCCGCACCTACGCGACCGGCCAGGCCGACCTGTGGGATGCCATCACCAACCCCGAGCGGCTGCCGCGCTGGTTCCTGCCGGTCACCGGCGATCTGCGTGTCGGAGGCCGTTACCAGCTCGAGGGCAACGCGGAAGGCACGATCGAGGCGTGCGACCCACCCACGTCCTTCGAGGCGACCTGGGAGTACGGCGGCCAGGTGTCGTGGCTCCGGGTCACGCTGACCTCGGCCGACAACGGCACGGCCCTGGAGGTGGCGCACGAAGCACCGCTCGATCCGGCGTTCTGGGCACAGTTCGGACCGGGCGCTGCCGGCGTCGGCTGGGATCTCGGTCTGCTGGGCCTCGGCCTCCATCTGGAGACCGAGGCGGCGGTCGATCCAGCGGAGGCGCAGGCGTGGCCGACCACGCCCGAAGGGACCGCGTTCGTGCGCCATGCCGCGACCGGGTGGGCCGATGCCGCGGCAGCCGATGGGGACGATCCCACCGCCGCCCGCGAGGCAGCTGAGCGAACCGTGAGCTTCTACACGGTCCCACCGCAGGGATGACGTCGTCGGCGTTCGGCGCCCTCGGTGACCCGGTCCGACGCCGCATCCTGGAACTCCTCGTGGACGGCGAGCAGCCGGTCGGGACCCTCGTCGCCGCGCTCGCGAGCCACCGGCCGATCTCCCAGCCGGCCGTCTCGCAACACCTCCGCGTCCTCCGGGATGCCGACCTCGTCCAGGTGCGTGCCGACGGAGCTCGGCGTCTCTACGCCCTGAACCCGGAGGGACTCGCGGAGGCCGCGGGTTGGCTCACGGACCTCCTCGAGGGCGCAGCACCGTTCACCCAGCCGCTGGATGCTCTGGCCACCGAGGTGTCCCGTGGCCGTCGGGCCCACGGCTCCCCGAGACGCCGTGAGACACCGGACACCGCGATCGGTTGACCCTCCATGCTCACGGATGCCCCGGCGAGAAGGCGGTGGCCGGGCAAGGTGACCCTTCACTCTCCCATCCTCGCGGGGGCTTCTCGACAGCCAGGCCGGCCTGGTCCGACACAGCGAGCGGTACGACATCTTGGCGATCATCGACAGCGAACAGGTCCGCCTCGACACGGGCGAGGTGCTCGATGGGGCCATCAACGAGATCCCCCTCCGCCGCGATCTCACGGACGCGCTGACCCCGCAGCAGGGCAGCACCTACGGGTCGGGGGTGGCAGGCCCGGCCTGACCCGCGACATCCATGCTGTGCGGGGTGAACGACTCGACCAGTTCCTGCAGCTTGCCGACCCGGGTGCGGAACCCGTCCTGCTCTCGCCAGGCGGCGACGGCTTCATCGTCGTGCCAGGGCCCGAAGCTGATGAACCGCCGAGGATCCTCGCGGTCCTGGAGGAGCTTCGCCCAGCCGCTGCCGGCCACGTGGTGCTCGGTCCACTCCGCCAGGTCGCGCCAAGCGTCGATGAGTTCAGCCTCGCGGCCCGGGAGTGCGGTCCACTCCCCGAGGGTGTAGAGCGTTGACATGGTCAACCTCCGTTGCGCGGAGCCAGATGCCGATCGGTGCCGATGAAGGTCAGCAGGGTCTGGGCGAAGGGTTCCGGGGCTTCGAGGTAGGCGAGGTGCTCCTGACCGTCCAGCTCGACGATGCCCGCGTCAGGAAGCATGGACGCGAGCTCGTGGACGCCCGCGCAGAGATGGTCGGGGCTCTCCGTTCCGACCAGCAGCGATACGGGACCGTCGATCTCGGACGCTTCCGCGGCGTCGAGGATCCCCAGGTTCTGCGCTGCCACCTCGCGAGGGATCGTCGGTGCCGCCGCGACGCGTTCCGGCCACCTCGGTGAGGCACGGAGCGCCTCCAGGAAGTCGTCGGACATCCCGACCACCTCACGGTAGAAGCTCGCCAGTGCGGCCTCGTCATCTCCGGACGCGAGCAGCTCGGCGACGCGGTCCATGACGCCGTCTGGACCCAGGATGGCCGCCGGGTCGGGGACCGGCCAACCCTCGTACAGGACCAGGCGGCCCACGTTCGAGGTCAGGCGGGCTGCCCCGAAGGCGCACAGTCCACCGAAGGAGTGGCCGAACAGGTCGACCGGTCCTCCGGCGGTATCGGCGAGGCGGTCGATCACCGCCGCGATGTCCTCGAACTCCCGCTCGAGTGCGTAGGCCTTGGCATCACCGCTGCCGCCACGTCCACGCCGGTCGAGTGCGTGCACGGACACGTGTGGCCTGAGGTAGGGCAGGACCGGATCGAAGCTCGTGTGGCTCGCGGTCATGCCGTGGACGAGCAGCAGCGGCGGACCGTCACCGGCCGACCAGACAGCGATCGGCGTCCCATCACGCGAGGCCACCATGGTCGGGGCCGGCACGTCCGTGGTCGTCATCGCGCTTCCCCCTCCGTGGACCTGGACCTAGTCTGCATGGTCGGTCCGGGTGGCGGCATCGGTAGCCCTACCCATCTTCAGGAGCCGACGGGTGGCGCCCCAGGAGCTGCGGCTGGCGGAGGTCCTCGCCGCGCTGTCCGTCGCGACCGACCTCGGGATGGGGCAGCCGCCGGAGAAGGCGATCCGTTCCTGTGTCGTCGCAACCGGGCTGGCGCGGGCGATGGACCTGCCGGAGGAGCAGGTGCGCGACGTCTACCTCGCCACGTTGCTCCGCCACCTCGGCTGCACCGCGACCGCCCGCGACGAGGCCTACTGGTTCGGCGGCAACGAACTGGTCTCACGCCCGGCGGCCGAGCGAGCCGACTTCGCGTCCGCCCGCGACCTGGCCGGACTGACGCTGGGGGCCGGGCGAGGGAGCGGCCTGTCCCGCCCGCGCCACCTCGCACGGGCGGTGCGGGCCGGACGCAAGGGTGACGAGATCCTCACCGCGGTCTGCGAGGTCGCTGCCGCCCTGGCCCGCCGGTTGCGTTGTAGTTCCGGGGTGTGCGACGCCCTCTACCAGGCCACGGAGCGCTGGGACGGCAAGGGTGTGCCCCAGGGCTTGACCGGTGACGAGGTGTCGATCGCGGCCCGCATCTCGGATGTCGCGAACCAGGCCGTGATCTTCGAGCTCGAGGCCGGGGCCGACGCGGCCCTGGCGATGGTCGCGCACCGATCGGGCGGATGGTTCGACCCGTCGGTGACCGCCGCCTTCGGTGACTGCGGACGTGACCTGCTGCGGGAGGTGTCCGACGGCGACCCGTGGGAGGCGGTCCTCGCCGTCGAACCGCGGCCGGTCGACGTGATCGCTGACAGCGAACTGGACGAGCTCGCGGCCGCGTTCGCGGACATGGTCGACCTCCTGAGCCCGTCCACACTCGGGCACTCGTCCGGGGTGGCCGAACTCGCCGCCGCCGCAGCGCGCCAACTCGGCCTGGGGGATCGCGAGGTGGTCGACCTGCGCCGCGCCGGGCTGCTCCACGACCTCGGCCGGGTCGCGGTGTCCAGCAGCATCTGGGAGCAACCCCGACCACTGACCAGCCTGGAGCGCGAGCAGGTCCGGTTGCACGCGTACCACACCGAACGGATCCTGAGCCGATCACCGGTACTGGAACCGCTGGGACGGATCGCCGGGCTGCATCACGAGCGCCTGGACGGCAGCGGGTACCACCGCGGCTCGACCGCGGGAGCCCTGTCGGCCGCCGCGCGGCTACTGGCGACGGCCGACGCCTTCCAGGCCATGACCCAGCCGCGACCCCACCGTCCCGCGCACACGCCCGAGCAGGCCGCCGAGATCCTGGTGGACGAGACCGAAGCGGGTCGGCTGGACGCGGAGTGTGTTCGGGCCATCATCGACGTGGCTGGTCAGCCGGCGCGACGGGTGAAACCACCGTGGCCTGCAGGGCTGACCGACCGCGAGGTCGAGGTACTCCGGCTGGTCGCCGCCGGTCGCTCGAACCGGCAGATCGCGGACGACCTGGTCGTTTCGCCGCGGACCGCCGAGCACCACGTGCAGCACATCTACACGAAGATCGGGAGCTCGACCCGCGCCGCGGCCTCGCTGTTCGCGATGGAGCACGGCCTGCTCCGACACTGACGGCCGGGTCAACCGTCGGCGGGCCGGCCCGGGTCCGGTCGTCCCTGAGCGCGCAACTGGAGGAGCAGCCCCAGTGCGTCGAACTCGCCCGCACCGCTCTGGAGTTGGCCGTCGCGGACGACGGCGATGAACATGCCGGTCATCTCGACGGTGCCTCCGGCAGCCGGGATCTGCGTGGCACCACACAGTTCGGCCAGGCTCCCGCTGAGCGGCAGCGGCTCTACGTGACGGGCGCGGAAGCGGTACTGGCAGACGACCTGAACACCGGTGGTCAGCAGCACCTCGATCTCATGGTGCATATCCGCATAGAGGGACGCCGCCTGGGCGACGCGAGCGAACAGGGTGTCACGGTCCTCCTGGACGCCACGCATGCGGTGGGTGAACCCGGGCGCGACGACCTCGTCGAGCAGAGCGAGATCCCCGGTCTCACGTGCTCGTAGGTAGTCCCGGACCGCCTCTTCGCTCGTCCGCACGGGAAGGCCACCTCGTAGTGTTCCGATCCACCGCTCGGGACCACCTCTAGGATGTCACGCGGGGGCGTCCGCGGGAAGCGGTCGGCGGAGGAGGCGGGCGTCGTGGAAGAGCGTGCGGTCAGCTCGACACCGGATCGTGACGACCTGATCACGTTGACGGACGGCCGTCAGGTCGCGGTCGCGACCTGGCAGGCGGACGGCGAACTCGCGGTTGTCCTGTGTCACGGCAACCCCGGGTCCCGGCGGATCTGCCCCGACCTGGTAACCACGGTGGCCGCCGGCGTACGTCTCATCGCCATCGACCGACCGGGGATCGGTCGGTCGACTCCACGTCCTGGCTTCAGCCTTCGCGACAGCGCCGACGACGTGGCCGAGGTGCTCGGCAGCCTGGGGATCGAGCGCTGCACCGTGGTCGGGTGGTCAGCCGGAGCCCACCAGGCGCTGGCGGTTGCCGCCTGCCACCCCGAACTCGTGAACCGGGTGGTCCTGGCCGGGGGTCCGGGCACGCCGGACGACCCCGACCTGCTCGCACAGCGCAGCGACGCTATGGAAACGATCATCGAGCAGGTGCGAACCGGGTCCACGACCGCGCTGGCAGAGGTCGCCGATCGGTTCCAGCCGGTGGTCGATGATCCGGAGATGATCCTGCGCAACACGCTCGCCAACGAGGAGGACCCGGACCGGCGGCTGATGCAGGACGCGCGCATCGCTCGGTTCCTCACCACCATGTGGGCCGAGGGGGTCCGCCAGGGAGCGGCCGGCCTCGCAGCGATGTGGGCGGCGCAGTACGCGCTCCCGTGGGGCTTCGATCTCGAGGACATCACACGCCCCGTGGCCGTGTGGCACGGCACCGACGACCGGGTCTGTCCTGCCGACCAGGCGGAACGTCTGGCACGCCGTATCCCCGACGCCGAACTGCGCCTGGTGGAAGGTGGAGGGCACCTGCTGCCCATCGAACACTGGGCGGCGATGCTCGCTCACCCCTGAGGGTCCGGCCTCCACTCGGGCGTCCCACCCTCTGGCGGCATGACGCCAGCCCGACGATCCCGGGCCGACAGATGGTCGCCTTGACCGGATCTTGACGGTCCTGGCGCGCGTCTTGAACGAGCTCCCGCACGGTGCTGTCGGACGTTCGGAGCGACCGGACGTCAGACCCGGAAAGGCACCGATCATGACCACCTCGACCACCACCCTGAAGAGCATCGCCGCCGCAGCCACCGTGGGGATCGTCGTCGCCTGCGGTGCGGCTCCGCAGAGCGAGATCTCCAGCGACGATGCCGGCGAGCCGGCCGACAGCCAGACCACGTCCACGCCGGATACCTCGGACGAAGGCGTGCCATGGGGCGATCTGCCCGATGAGGACCGGATCGAGCGGACGCACACCGCACCGGCGGCCGGCTGCATCACGGTCGACACCATGCTGCCGTGCTGAGCCAGATCCCCGGTCCTTGACCGGCTCTTGACCGGACCCATGACCATGGGCGATGGTCACAGGCGCGTAGAGAGGGCTCGGCGTGGAACACGAGGACAGCCCGCTGCAGGTCCAGGTCTTGGGGCCGGTCGAGGTCACCCGGGACGGCGGCGCTGTCCCGCTCGGTGGTCCGAAGCAGCGGACGGTGTTCGCGCTCCTGGTCGCGGCAGTCGGCCGGCGGGTCGGGATCGACGAGCTGATCCTGGGCGTCTACGGCGAGTCAGCGGAGCCAGGAGCACGGCGCACCGTGCAGACCTACGTCTCGAACCTGCGTCACGAGTTCGGCGACGCCATCCACGGCACCGGGGATGGCTACATCCTCGACCTCCCCACGTCCCAGATCGACGTCGGGCGCTTCGAACACGCCTTGCACGCGGCGGGCAGCGAGCTGGAGCGCGAACCTGATCGCGCCGCAGACCGGCTCCGCGAAGCGCTCGCGCTCTGGCGCGGGCATCCCTACGCCGACGTTCAGGTGTCCGAGGCGCTGGAAGCCGAGGTCGCCCGTCTCGAGCAGCTCCGGCTGGTAGCCGTGGAGCAGCGGATCGAGGCGGAGCTGGCACTCGGCCATCACCGCGAACTGATCGGGGAGCTCGAAGCACTGACGGCGGAGCACCCGTTCCGAGAGAGCTTCCGGGCCCAGCAGCTCGTTGCGCTCTACCGATCCGGTCGACAGGGTGACGCGTTGGCAGTCGTCGAGCGCACCCGTCGGCTGCTCGCCGACGAGCTGGGGGTCGACCCGTCGCCGCCGATCCAGCGGCTCGAGCACCAGATCCTCATCCAGGATCCGGTGCTTGACCTCGAGCCGGTCTCCCGGATCGAACGTCGCAGCATCCTGGTCGCCGAGCTGGACGCCGACACCTGGAGCGCGTCGCGACGCGCCACCGCCCTCATGCACCGTGACGAGCTGCTGCAACAGCTGACCAGCGAGGGAGCCACCGTCCTGGGTCTGCGCGGTACCGCGGTCTTCGTCGCCTTCCCCGACGTGACGAGTGCGATCGACGCGGCGCTCGGTGTGGCTCGCCTGGGAAAGGAGCCGACGTTCCGGGTCGGCGTCGACCACGGGCCCGTGGAGGTCGGCGACGACGTCATCACCGGCCCTCCGGTGCAGCGCGCGGCCCGGATCGTGGCGCTCGGACACCCCGGTCAGGTGCTGCTCTCTGCCGACGCACACGAGACGCTCTCGACGGGAGACACCCGCGGGTGGCGCGTGACCGCGCTCGGACGCCAGACCATCCAGGGGGTCGACGAACCACTGGCGATCTACCAGCTCCACGGCGAGGGCCTTCCCGACACGTTCCCACCGCTGCGCCCCGAGCAGCCTCCTCCGGCGGTCCCGAGCTCAACGACGGCGTCGGTTCCGGGCTACGAGCTACGGGAACCGCTGGGTTCGAACGGCGCCAGCGGCGTCCGCCGCGCCTACCAGCCCTCGCTCGGCCGGGAGGTTGCGGTCAGGGTGTGGAGCCGCGATCTCGCGGCCGATCCCGCGTTCATCCGTCGCTTCGAAGCCGAGGCACAGCGGATCGCTCGACTCTCGCACCCTCACCTGGTGCCGCTGCTGGACTACTGGCGGGGACCGGACGGCGCGTTCCTGGTCCATCCACTGCTGCGCGGTGGCGATCTGCGCGAGCGCATGGGACGGGAAGCGTTCACGCGTCTGGAGGTGGCGGAGGTTCTGGAGCCGATCGCCGCCGCCCTCAGCCACGCGCACCAGCACGGTGTCCTCCACGGCCGCGTCCACCCGGGCAACGTGTTGTTCGACGAGGAGGGCAACCTGTACGTCGCGGACCTGGGGCTCGCCCAGATGGCCCCGGGGTCAGCACCCGCGACCCTCCACGCCTACACCGCCCCCGAAGCCGTCGGGGACGCGACCACCACCATCGCGGCCGATGTGTACGCCTTCGGGGTCCTGGCTTGGGAGCTACTGGAGGGCCGCCCGCCGCCACAGGACCGAGACCTGCCGCTCCCGTCCGGCGCCCTGGGCGACCTGCTCGGCCGGGCGACCAGCTCCGAGGTCCAGGAGCGACCTGCCGACGTCGCCACCTGCCTCGTGGAGCTGAGGGAGTTGCTCACCGGGTCGGAGCACGCCGGTCCCGTTCGGACCTTGGCCCGCAACCCGTACCGAGGCCTGGAGCCCTTCCTGGAGGCGGATGCCGGCGACTTCCACGGACGCGACGCCCTGGTCGCGGAACTGGTGAACACCCTGGCCACGCATCCGCTGGTCACCGTCGTCGGCCCGTCGGGCGTCGGGAAGTCCTCGGTGGTCCGCGCCGGGCTCATCCCCGCGCTGCGCCAGGATGCGATCGACGGGTCCAGCCGGTGGCTGATCACCGACCTCGTCCCTGGTGCGCATCCCTTCGAGGAACTGGCTGCTGCACTACGCCGTGTCGCCGTGGACGCATCGATCGACGTCGCTCACGAGCTCCGGGCCGACGACCAGGGACTCCTCCGTTGCACGCAACTGCTCCTCCCGCCCGACGGTCACCTGCTGGTGCTGATCGACCAGTTCGAGGAGCTGTTCACGCAGACCCGGGACGCCACCACCTGTCACCGGTTCCTCGACCTGCTGGTGGCAGCGGCCGACGACCCGCAAGCACGCATCCAGGTCGTCGCGACGCTCCGCGCCGACCTCCTCGACCGACCGCTGCACGTCCCGGCCTTCGCCGAAGCCATGCGCCGCGCGACCGTGATGGTGCGGGCACCCGACCGCGAGGAGCTCGCACGCATCGTCCGCGAGCCCGCCGTCGGCGTCGGGGTCGAGGTCGAGGAACGCCTCGTGGAGCGCATCGTCGCCGACGCCGGCCGGGAGTCCGGTGCCCTCCCGCTGGTCCAGCGGGTGCTCTACGACCTGTTCACGGACCGCGAGACCGACCGGCTGACCCTCGCTGCCTACGAGGAGCACGGCGGCCTGCAGGGCGCCATCGGTCGCAAGGCCGAGCAGCTCTACCTGGGCCTCCCAGCGCCACAGCGCGACCTGGCCCGCGAGGTGTTCCTGCGGCTGGTCACCGTCGACGACGGCGGTGTCGACTCCCGTCGGCGGGTGAGGACCGGTGAACTGGCCCAACTGGATGCCGACGAGCAGGACATCGATCGCGTGCTCGAGGTGTTCGGTCACCACCGCCTGATGACCTTCGACCGTGACCCCGCCACCCGGGGTCCGACCGTCGAGGTCGCCCACGAGGCCCTCCTCCGTGAGTGGGACCGTCTCCGCGGCTGGATCGAGGCGGTCCGAGAGGACCTGCGCACCCGTCAGCGGATCTCTGCAGCGGCGCAGGAGTGGGAGGACAGCGACCGGGACGCCAGCGTGCTGCTGCGTGGCGCACGCCTCGAGCTCGCAGAGCAGTGGACACGGCGCGGCGGGCTGGCCCTCACGGGCAGCGAGGGCGAGTTCCTCACGCAGAGCCGCCTGGCTGATGATGCCGAGACCGACCGAGCCAACCGTCGTCGCAGGCGGGTGCTCACCGGCATGTCCGCAGCCCTCGTGGCGATGATCGCCTTGACCTCCTTCGCCCTCGTCCAACGTGGCATGGCCGATGAGCAGACGCAGTTGACGCGCGCCCGTGAACTCGCCGGCGATGCGAAGCTGGCGATCGCAGCGGATCCCGAACGGGCCATCCTGCTCGCGATGGAAGCGCTCGACACCTTCCGCGACAGCGACGGCCGTCCGGTTCCGGAGGCCACGTCCGCGTTACACGCCGCCCTGCAGGCATCACGCGTCGAGCTTCACCTCGACCACGGCTACCTCGGCGTGGCCTTCAGTCCGGACGGACGGTTGCTGGTGACCGACGTCCGCGACGGCACGGATGCGCGGATCCTGGATGCGGCCTCGGGTGAGCTGATCGTCGAGTTGGAGGGTTCAGGCGACATCGGCGGCATCGACTTCGCGCCCGACGGCGAGTCACTGGCGGTCAGCTATCGGGATACGGCGGGTGCCCCGGCGGTCGAGTTCTTCGAGGTCGACACCTGGCGTTCGCTCGGGAGCTTCGACGGCCCCGCCGACGACTACATCAGCGTGCGGTTCACCGACGACGGTCGGCACGTGATCGCCTTCGGCTGGAACGGGCAGCTCGCCGCCTGGGACGTCACGACCAGTGAGATGATGTTCGAGTTGCCAGAGGTCATGGGCCTGGACACCGTTGCAGGGACTCCGACGATCGCGGTGACGGAGGGGAGCGAGGAGGTCCGCCTGATCGACGTTCGCGACGGCACGACCCGAGAGACGTTGGCGACGCCCGGCATCACTGGAGACCAGGTCGCCGTCGACGGTGACCGCATCGCCCTGACCTCGTTCAGCGCGCGCACCGTCCAGGTCTGGGACCGCCGCACCGGCGAACGGCTCGACAGCTACGCCAACAGCTCGCCGCAACACGTGGCCTGGGCCCCGGACGGTCGACTGGTACAGACGGACAACGATGGCGGCATCCGCCTGGTGCACGTCGGGAGCGACCAAGACGAACTCCTCCTGCAGGGGCATACCGATGGCGTGCTCCAGGTCGCCTTCACGCCAGATGGAACGACGCTCGCCAGCGTCGGTTGGGCCGACGAGGCCCGGGTCTGGGACATCACCCCAGAAGGTCCGGGCGACCTCGGCAACATCGCTGTGCCCGATGCGGCCGTGTGGGAGACCGTTCCTGGTCCCGACGGGACCCGCCTGCTGATGAGCGTCACCGGTACCGATTCCCAACGTCGCATCGACCTGGTCGATCCGACCTCCGGGGAACGCCAGACACTCGTCGGCGGGCTGTCGGGCCACGCGCACCACGGCCCGGTCATCGCGTCCGACCTCACCGCAGCAGCGGTGCTCGACGCAGACGTCCGCGGCCACATCATCGACCTCCCCAGCGGTGAGACCCGCCTGGCGTTGCCCCCGTGCACGTCGCCTCGTGCCATCAGCCCGGATGGCTCGCGCGTGGTCGTGGACGGCCGCATGGCATGTACCTCCGTACCCGGCACGCCGCGGTTGGCCGATCCCCCGGACGATGCGATGCTGCACGGCGCTGTCCTGGATGCACGCAGCGGAGATCTGATCCGCCACCTCGGTGACCAGCCGATCAACTGGGCCACGTTCGGACCCGCCGGTACACCGGCGGCCGACCTCGTCGCCGTGTCGGTCAACTGGGACATCGTCGAACTGCACGACCTCGAGGCAGATGAGCGGATCGGAACGATGCACATCGAACCGGACTTCACCACGTCGATGTGGTTCTCGGACGACGGCCAACAGCTGGCCTTCGGCACCCAGTCGAGCCGGGTCACGGTGATCGACGTCACCGCTGTGCTCGATGGCGTGCCCCTGGAGGAAGCGCTCAAGTGGCGCTTCACCGAGCCAGCCAGCGGGGTCGTGTCCCACACCCGCATCGCGGACGGCTGGCTCGCCACGGGCAGCATGGCCGGCCACGTCCGCATCTACGACCTCGAACAGCGTCGACTCATCAGCGACATCGAGGTGCAGCC
>PWTE01000155.1 GCA_003563915.1 Nitriliruptoraceae bacterium | reverse complement strand
CTAGCGTGACCGCCGGAACCGACCGTCCGGCCCGGAGCGCCCGTGGAGTCCGAGCTCGTCGCACAGCTCGTGCTGGGCCTCTTGGCGTTCGGCACGGCCACGCTCGGCGCCATCGGCGGGCTGGGTGGGGCGGTCCTGCTCGTCCCCGTCCTGGTGCTGCTCGGGTGGACGCCCCTCGAGGCGGCTCCGATCGGCATCGCCATGAGTGCGGCTGGAGCGTTGGCCGCGGTCCCGAGGCAGTCCCTGCACGGTCTCACCAACCACCGCTTGGGTGTGGCGCTGGAGCTGTCCGCGAGCATCGCGGCCGCTGGCGGTGCCGTGCTGGCGCTGTTCGCACCGGGCCGGTTGCTGCAGTACGTCCTGGGCGTGGCGACCGTCGGTGCTGCCGTCGCCGGTGGACTCCGCAAGGGCCAGCGCAACCTGCCGGTCGACGGGGCATCGCTGACCGCGCTGCAGGAGCGCCCCGGCGAGCTGGCCAGCGCCTACCCCGATGCCGACGGACGGGTCGTCCCGTACGAGGTGCAGCGGGTCCCCGCCGGCGCCGGCCTCATCGGCGGGGCGGGCCTGCTCGCCGGCCTGACCGGCGTGTCGGGAGGGTTCATCAAGGCCCCGGTCATGAGCGAGGTGATGCGGGTCCCCGTGAAGGTCGCCGGCGCCACCTCGATGTTCATGGTCGGCATCACCTCGGCGGTGACGATCGCGGTGTACACCAGCCAGGGACGTGTCACCTCCGCGATCGCGCCCGCCGTGCTCGGCGGGCTGCTCGGCGGGCGACTCGGCAGCGCGGCGCAGCGACGCCTTCCGGCGACCATCACACGACGGCTGCTGAGCGTCACCCTCCTGGGGGTCGGCATCCTCCTGGTGGTGCGCGCATGAGACGACCGAGCGCGTCAGTCGCCAGCGACCTGCTCCTGATCGCGGGGCTGATCGTCGCCGGTGCTGCGATGCTCCCGATCGAGCCGCTCGCCACCGCGGCGCTCGGCGTCCTGACCGTCACGCTGATCGCCTGGCCCCTGGGCCTGCTGGTCTGGCTCGCCCGGCGCTGGGCGAGGGTCGGTGACCTGCGGTTCGTCCTGCTGGTCGTCGCCCTGGTCGTGGCCGCAACCACCTCCACGCTGGTCGCGATCACCGTCGGTCGCTGAGGCGACGCGGCCACCGCAACCTCGCGTGTTCAGCCCGCCAGGATCGCGTCCGCCGTACGCCGCCCACTGACGAGCGCCCCCTGGATCGAGGCGGTGTCGCGGTGGTCGCCACAGACCCAGGTGCGCTCATCCACACGGACCTCCCGGGCCAGGGTCGGCAGATCCTCGACGTCCTGGCGTGGCTGCGCATAGGGGATGCGGTAGGTCGCGAGGTGCTCCCACGCCGCCACCTCGCCGCCGTACCAGCCGTGGAGCTGAGCCCGAACCAGGCCGTCCAGTTCGCTCTCACTGACGTCGGGGATGCCGACGGTGGAAACCGACACGAGCGATCGCCCCGCCGGCGCGTACCGGGGAGCAACATCGGACATGACCGCGAGGTTGTTGACCGGCCCGCCACCGTCGGCGTCCAACACCAGGTCCGGTCCACCGACCGGGGAGCGCTCCGCCGAGTAGTACAGCGTGATGGTCCCCCGACCTGGTGCCGGTGCCGGCCCGAAGCGTCCCTCCAGCAGGTGCGCCGCCGTCGGACCCTCCGTGGCGACGACGACGTGGCCCGCGCGCAGCGTGTCTCCCCCGTCGATCGCGAGCTCGCCACGGCCGACGTCCGTCACCCGCGCCTGTACGCGCACGGAGCCGTCGGGAAGGCGGGCGGCGAGCTGCTCCGGCATCGACTGCATCCCGCGTGCCGGCACCGCGACCTGGCCGCGGAAGAAGGACCGGAACACCAGCTCGGTCACCCGCGACGAGGTGGACATGGCCGGGTCGAAGAAGGTGCCCGCCAGGAACGGGCGGAAGAAGCTGGCCGTGACCGCCGGCGAGAAGTTGCGGTCGCGGAGCAGGGTCTCCGTCGAGACCTGGGGCCGCGCCGCGACGGCGCGACCGGCTGGTCGGGTCACGGCCTGGCGCCACCGGAGCAGCCGCAGGCCGTCCAGGGTGGTAGCGACCGGCGAGGTGAGCGAGCGCACCCCGTCGACCGGCGCCTGGAACGGGTCCGCCAGCCGATGTTCACGACCTCGCATCCGGATGCGCACTCCCGGGGAGAAGGGCCGGAGTTCCAGGGCGTCGTAGTCGAACCAGCGCTGGGCCGCGGGGTACCCGGTCAGCAGCACCTGGAACCCACGATCGAGCAGGAACCCGTCGACCGCGTCGGTGCGTACCCGCCCCCCGACCTCGTCACTCGCTTCGAGGACGCGAACCTCACGGCCCGCCTCGTGCAGCCGGACCGCGCAGGTCAGACCGGCGAGGCCCGCTCCGACGACGACCACCTCGGCATCCATGTTGCTCACGCTGCCGCGGGCCGATCGAGCGCCACGCGCAGTGCCGCCTCGATCGTCTCGTGTTCGAAGGCGAACCCCGCCTGCTGGAGCTTCTCCGGGACGACCCGTTGGCTGACGTTCGCGAGGCTGGCGCCCATCTCGCCGTACAGCAGGCGGATCGCGAAGACCGGGATCGGGAGGATCGTGGGACGTCGCAGCACCCTGCCCAACGCCTTGGTCATGTCGTGGTTGGTCGTCTCCGCCGGAGCGGCGAGGTTCACCGGTCCCTCGAGTTCGGTGTCGATCAGGAACCGCAGGGCGCGGACCTGGTCGCTCAGCGAGATCCACGGTACGTACTGCCGCCCCGATCCGACCTTGCCGCCGACCCCCAGCTTGAAGGGGAGCTCGAGCTTGTCGAGCAGTGGCCCTTCCGACGCGACCACCACACCGGTGCGCGGGTGGACGACCCGGATCCCCGCGTCGGCGGCGGGGGTTGCGGACGACTCCCACGTCTTGCAGACCTCGGCGACGAAGTCGTCGCCGAGGGAGGATTCCTCGGTGAGGCGCTCCTCACCGCGATCGCCGTAGATCCCGACGGCGGACCCGGAGACCAGCACCGCCGGTTTCGCGTCGAGCGCCGCGAGCGACCTGGAGATCAGGTCGGTACCGGCCTCGCGCGAACGACGGATCCGACGCTTCGTCGCCTCGGTCCAGCGGGACGCGCCGATCGGTTCACCGGCGAGATGCACGACCGCGTCGACGCCTTCGAGCTTGGCCGTCTCGATCGTCCCTGCCTCGAGGTCCCACACGAGATCGTCGGGACCAGCCCGGTCCGGCGACCGGGTCACGGCATGCACCGTGTGGCCGTCGGCCTTCAGCGACGTGGACAGCGCCTTACCGATCAGACCGGTCGCACCGGTGATGGCGATCCTCGACATGCTCCTACCTCCGCGTCTCCCCCATGTTCGCAGACGGAAGCCGTCGCGGACGGGGTCCGGTCGGCGGCACCCTCAGTCTCCTTGACCGGCGGTCACCGCCGCCACCAGGCCCGCGAGCGCGTCGGGCAACAGCGGCAGGTCCCGCAGGGGCGACAGGGTGTCGAGTCCGATCAGCTCCCAGGTGCCGACCTCGTCACGCTGGAGCACCACCCGGACCACGGGGATGGACGCCCCGGTTGCCTCGACCACCCACCTGGCCAACTCGACCACCTCCGAGCCCTGGGGCTCCTCGGGGATCAGGCCGCCGTCCGCCAGCTGGACCGTGCCCAGCGGCTGTCCACCGATGACCGTGACCGCGGCACGCTCGCGTCGCTGGCCGACCCGTTGGATCGCGACGTCGTCGCGCGCCAACATCGCGTCGAGCTGGCGCTGCCCCTCACGGCCGGCCGCGACCACCTCGCCGCCCCCGCCGGCATCGACCGACCCCAGGCTGCGGGACGCCGGGACCAGCTCCGCACGCTCCCAGCCTCGTGCCGACAGCAACGGGCCCAGCTCGATCGCGTCCCCACGTGCCGTCCAGGCGGTCGGCACCACCGGCGCTCCGCGCTCCTCCAGCTCCAGGAGGTAGGAGCGGTGTGAGCTCCACCTCAGTACCTCGACGGGATCCCACACGGGACCGCGCACCGCGCGGCCCTCAACCCATCCCAGGAAGGCGTCGCGACGATCGACCTCCAGGGTCACGGCCCCGATCACCGTCAGATCCACCGTCGCCCGGGTCGCCTCGGGATCGAGCCACGCGCGGATCTCGACGTCATGGCCTGCCCCCGCCAGGGCCGTCGCGAGCGTGACCGCGCCAGCGACGGGCTTCCCGCCACCCGCACGCGACGTCTCCTGCTCGTGGTCACCATCGGTGATGAGCAGGACACGGGCCACGATGGATTCCGAGGGACGGGGCAGGGTCGGTGGAGCCTACTGAGGCGCCACGCCGGTCACGTCGGCGTGACCGGCCGTTCGCGGGGCAACTATCCTTCAGACCGTGCGGTCGGGGGGCCGGAGTTGCCGCGCGGCCACGCGACCCGCAGGAGCCTGGTGCGCCCCCTGGAAGTGGCTCTCCTGATCGTCGTCGCGCTCGCCGCGGCCCTTCCGTTGTTCCCACGGACCCGGTCGCGCATCCTCACTCCTCCGCTTGCGTTGCTGACCCTGGCCATCGCGGTCGCTCAAGCGGTCCTGGAGGGACCGAGGTGGCAGCTGACGCCGGCGTGGCTGGCGGTGCTGGCGGTGCTGGTACTGGCCGCACGGGAGCTCGGCCGCCCCGACTCGGCGGCCGCGCGCACGGGATCGCCTGCTGAGGACCGGGCAGCGGACAGTCCACCAGCGCCGAGGGTCGTCCTACGGTCCCCCCTCCTGGCGGTGACCGCCACGGCTGGTGTGCTGCTCTGGGCGATGCCGGTGGTGAGCCTGCCGGTCCCGTCCGGCCCCTTCCCGGTCGGCACCGCGACCACGGTGCTGATCGACGAACAACGGCCCGAGATCTACGGGCCGGATCCCGGCGGCCCGCGGATCCTGCCGGTCCAGTTCTGGTACCCGACGCTCCCGCTGGAGGAGCTCGACGAGCCCGAGCCTGCTCCCTGGCTGGTCGCACGGGATGGCGTGACCCGCGCCGCGGCTCGCGATGCCGGCCTCCCCGGGTTCGCCCTGAGCCACCTGGGTCTGGTCCGTTCGAACACGGTCCTCGACGCCCCGCTGGCACCGGACCTCGAGCTCGGCCTGGTGCTCTACTCCCACGGCTGGAGTGGGTTCCGTGAGATCCACATCACACTCCTCGAGGAGCTGGCCAGCCGCGGCTACCTGGTGATCGCGGCCGATCACACCTACGGCGCCCTGGCGACCCAACTCCCGGACAGCGAGGTGGCCGCACTCGATCCTGCCGCGCTGCCGTCCGGCGTCCCGAGCGACGTCTACGACGAGGCATCCCGACGGTTGGTGGCCACCTTCGCCGACGACCTGCAGGCCCTGCTCGACGCGGTCCTGCGGGACGACCTGCTCGGTGCCATCGTCAACGGTGAGCAGCTCGTCGACACACCCGTCGGGTTGCTCGGTCACTCGACCGGCGGCGGTGCCGCCGTGCTCCTGTGCAGTCGCGACCCTCGATGTGGCGCGATCGTCGGGTACGACCCCTGGGTCGAGCCCGTCCCCGACGACGTGATCGGCGGCGATCTGCAGGTGCCCCTGCTGTCGTTGCGCAGCGAGGAGTGGGTGGACAACGACAACGACGTGCGACTGCGACGTCTGCACGCCGGCTCGACCGCGTCGGAAGGAAGGATCGCGGTTCCTGGCCTGCGCCACCGCGATCTCACCGTGCTCCCGCTGCTGAGCCCGCTGAGTGCGCAGCTCGGGCTCAGCGGCCCAGGTGCCGACCGCACCGCGCTCGCCGCGGTCGACCGCTGGACCGTGCAGTTCCTCGAGCACGAGCTCCGCGGCCGGGGGGCCGACCCGCTGGTGGTCCCACCGGAGCCGGAGCGCACGATCCTGGAGAAGAGGGCCGCCATCGGCGGCGGCTGACGGGCCGGGCGGCTCACCGGTCCTGGAGGAACGGGAAGCGGGCTCGTACCCCGGAGACCCGTGCCGGGTCGATGTCGGCCAGCAGCATGGTGGGGTCCGTGGTCGCCGCCACAAGTACCTCCCCCGCCGGATCCAGGATGCAGCTGTCACCGGCGTACGTCAGGTCGCCACCCGACCCGATCCGGTTGACGCCCACGACGTAGGCCTGGTTCTCGACGGCCCGTGCCCGCAGCAACGCCTGCCAGTGGGCACGCCGTGGGGCCGGCCAGTTCGCCACGACGAGGTAGGCGTCCACCTCGGGGCCGAGACGCCAGTACTGGTCCGCGAAGCGCAGGTCGTAACAGACGGTCAGCCCCCACCGCACGCCACCGACCTCGACGACGACATCCTCATCGCCCGGGGAGAACCGCTCGTGTTCCCCGGCGTAGCTGAAGGGGTGGATCTTGTCGTACCGGTGCGTCTCGCCGTCAGGGCCGATCAGGAGCAGGCTGTTGGTCGGTAGGCCGTCCGCGTCCTCGGCTTGCAGCGGAACGGAGCCAGCGAGCCAGACGCCATGTTCGGCAGCCCGCTCGGCCATCCAGGTCGCGGTCGGTCCGTCGGCTGGCTCTGCGGTCAGGTGGGTTCGCATCGAGAAGCCGGTAGCGAACATCTCGGTCACGACGACCAGCTCAGCGCCGGCAGAGGCCGCGGCCCGGACCTGCGGCGCCAGGCTCATGAGCGTGGCGTCACGATCCTCCCAGACGATGTCGTGCTGCAGTCCTGCGATCCGCACGGTCGTCACCTCCTGTGGTCGCTGAGACCGCGGAGGCGTGCGACGCCCTCCGCGAGTACCGGCGTGCGCTTGCAGAACGCGAACCGCACCAGGTCCGCGACCTGTGGCCGATCCCGGACGAACGCCGACACCGGGACGGCTGCCACTCCGATGCGAGCGGGCGCGTCCCGACAGAACGCCTCACCGTCGTCATAGCCCCACGCGCTGACATCCGCCACGAGGAAGTAGGTGGCGGCCGAGCCGTAGACCCGTGCGCCCGCGTGGGTGAGGCCCGCAGCCACGAGGTCGCGACGCTCCCGGTGCGTCACCGCCAGCTCGGTGTAGACGTCGTCGGGCAGCGTCAGAGCGTGGGCGACGGCGTGTTGCAAGGGGGTTCCCCCGGCGAAGGAGAGGAACTGCTTGGTGGTACGCACCGCCGCGGTCAGGGGCGGTGGAGCACAGGCCCAGCCGATCTTCCAGCCGGTGGCGGAGAAGGTCTTGCCGGCGCTCGAGATCGTGACGGTGCGATCACGCATCTCGGGGAACGTCGCGAGCGGCCGGTGGGCGCCGTCGTAGACCAGGTGCTCGTAGACCTCGTCCGTGATGGCGATCAGGTCGTGATCCCGGCAGACCGCCGCGATCGCGGCGAGCTCGTCGTCGGTGAGCACGGTGCCGGTCGGGTTGTGGGGCGAGTTGACCACGAGCGCTCGGGTACGCGGCCCGATGGTCGCGGCGAGGCGCTCGGGATCCAGGCGCCATCCGCCCGACGGGTTCGCCTCGGACGGCGGCGTCAGTGGCACCCGGCGTTCGACGGCGCCGGCCATGGCGATCGCGGCCGTGTAGGCGTCGTAGGTGGGCTCGAGGACCACCACCTCGTCGTCCCGGTCACAGGTCGCGAGGATCGTCGCGGCCATCGCCTCGGTCGCGCCGAAGGAGACCGTGACCTCGCCGTCCGGGTCGTAGGTCAGTCCGTGGAAACGGTGCTGATGCTCGGCGATCGAGGCGCGCAGTTGCGGGATGCCGGGACCCGGTGCGTACTGGTGGTGACCGGCGTCGATCGCCGCGTGGGCGGCGGCGAGCACCGGCTCCGGCGGATCCTCGTCGGGGAACCCCTGGCCGAGGTTGACCGCGTCGTGCTGCACCGCGAGCGCGGTCATCTCCGAGAAGATCGTCGTCCCGAAGCCACGCATCCGTTCGACCAGCGGGGCGTCGCTCGTCCGCACCTGCTCGCTCCTTCGATCACCGCGTCGCCCCCACGGTAGGCGGTTCGACGGCACGCGGCTCTACCCTCGTACAGGTCCACCACGAGGAGGTGCAGGTGCCGTTCGAGGATGAACTCGCCGCGGCACTCCCCGACCAGGGGCTGGTCACCGACCCGGATGTCCTGGAGTCCTACCGCCGTGACCGGACGGTCTGGGTCGACCCCGGGCAGCCGCGCGCTGCCGTCCTGCCGACCACCACCGAGCAGGTGGCCGCGGCCGTCCGCATCGCCGCGGCGCACGGGGTCCCCGTGCTGCCTCGCGGTGCCGGCAGCAGCCTGGCAGGTGGTGCCACGGCGACGGACGGCTGCCTCGTCGTCAGCTTGGAACGTATGGATCGGATCCTCGGTGTCGACGCGGACGAGCGTCTCGCCCACGTCGAACCCGGCGTGGTCAACGCGGACATCTCGACGGCCAGCGCGGACGACGGGCTGTTCTACCCACCGGATCCCGCCAGCCAGACCTACGCGACGATCGGCGGCAACATCGCCACGAACGCGGGGGGCCTGTGCTGCGTGAAGTACGGGGTGACCCGTGACCACGTCGAACGTCTGGAGGTGGTCCTCGCCGACGGCACGGTCATCGAGACCGGGTCCCTGACGGTCAAGGGCGTCGCCGGATTGGACCTGACGTCGCTGTTCGTCGGCTCCGAGGGCCAGCTCGGCATCGTCACCCGTGCGAGCCTGCGCCTGCGGCCGGCGCCCGACGGCGCCGCGACGCTGGTCGCGTTCTTCCCCCGACTCTCGGCGGCCGGAGACGCGGTGGCCCGGGTCGCCCGTGACGGGCTCGCCCTGTCGCTCATCGAGATCATGGATCACGGCACCATCGAGGCGGTGGAGCGGCTGCAGCCGATGGGGCTGGACCGCGACGCTGCCGCGCTCATGCTGATGCAGTCCGACGCTGCCGAACCGCTCCGGACCGCGCAGATCGAGCGTGCGGTGGAGCTCTGTGACGCTGCGGGCGCCTCCTACACCGCCGCGACGAGCGACCTCGACGAGGGTGAGATGCTCCTGCAGGCACGGCGGCTCGCGGGCACGGCGGTCGACGAGGTGGCGGGGATGGCGATCCACGAGGACGTCTGCGTGCCACGTTCGAAGGTGCCGGAGCTGATCGGGCGCATCGAGGACATCACGGACCGGTTCGGTATCCGCTCGGCGACGCTGGGGCACGCGGGCGACGGCAACCTGCACCCGACGCTGCTCGTGGACGACGACGAGGACGGACGTGAGGCCGGCCTGCACGCGTTCGACGCCATGATCGGCGCGACGCTGGACCTCGGCGGCACGATCTCGGGCGAGCACGGGCTCGGCTCGATCAAGGGGCGGTTCCTGGAGCGCGAGGTGGGCGCGGACAACCTCGCCGTCCAGCGGTCGATCAAGCGCGCACTCGATCCCGACGGCGTGTTCGTCGCGGGACAGTGGCTCGGCTGACGCTGCTCTGAGGGGTTCGACCTGCGCCGAGCAGGCAGCTCAGGGGGGCTGCTCGTCGACGTCCTCGCGTACGCGCGCGACCGGCTCGAGCCCGCGTAGGCCGTTCCAGAGCAGGTTGACCACGTGGGCCGCCACCACCTCACGCGGCTGTGCGCGGTTGTCCAGCCACCACTCACCGATCAGCGCCACCGCTCCGACCAGCATCAGCGCGTACATCGGAGCGGTGTGCTCGTCGAACCCGCGGTCCGAGAACTCGTCGGTGAGCAGCTCCTCGGCGCGCGAGGCGACGTCCGCGATCACGGAGGCGAAGGAACTGCCGGTCGTGCCCCGAGGCGCATCACGGACCAGGACACGGAACCCTTCCTCGTGGTCCTCGATGTAGGAGAGGAAGGCGTCGGCAGCGGTCTCAGCGATGCGTCGCGGGTGCTTCTCCTCGAAGGCGGCCGCCAGCGCGGTCGTCAACGCTCGGACCTCACGGTCGACGACGACCGCGTAGACCCCTTCCTTGCCGCCGAAGTGCTGGTAGACGACCGGCTTGGAGACGTCGGCCCGTTCGGCGATCTCCTCGATCGAGGTGGCCTCGTAGCCCTTCTCGGCGAACAGTGACCGTGCGACGCCCACCAACTGTTCGCGCCGCTCCTGTCCGGTCATCCGGACGCGCTTGGATGCTGCCACCCGTGCTCCCGTCCCCGGTCGTTCAGGCTGCCAGCGTCTGCTTGTTGCGCTTGCGCCGCGCCATCTGGGTCGGGCTCGGGAGCTTGATGTCGCGGGCCAGACCGAGTCCCGACAGCGAGCGGATCACCAGGTAGGACGCGTCGAACTCCCACCAGCGCAGGCCGTGCCGAGCGGACGCGGGGAAGGCGTGGTGCGCGTTGTGCCAGCCCTCGCCGAAACCGAGGAGCGCCATCACGGCGTTGTTGCGGGCCTCGTCGTGGGACTCGAAGGGCCGGGTCCCGAAGACGTGGCAGATCGAGTTGATCGACCATGTGACGTGGTGCAGCACGAAGATCCGGGCGAGCCCTCCCCACAGGAAGCCCGTGAGTGCTCCCATCAGCGACATCGTGATCAGCCCGCCGAGCAGCGCCGGCAGGACGAAGGAGGCGGCGACGAACCACGGGAAGTTGCGCGAGACACGTGCGACGACGGGGTCCTTCAGCAGGTCAGGCGCCCAGGCCTTCTGCACCGTGAGCTCGGGGGCGAACAGCCAGCCGACGTGGGCGTACCACAGGCCCCGCAGTATCCCGACCGTGCCGCCAGCGGCGTCGACGTGGGGCGAGTGCGGGTCACCCATCTGGTCGGAGTAGGCGTGGTGACGGCGGTGTGTCGCGACCCAGTCGATGACCGAACCCTGGATCGCCATCGATCCGGCGACCGCGAACAGCGCCCGGACGAGCCTCGGCGCCTTGAAGCTCTGGTGGGTGAACAGCCGGTGGAACCCGACGGTGATCCCGAGCCCCGTGAAGGTGTAGAACCCCAGGAACAGCCCGAGATCGACGGCGCTGATCCCCCATCCCCAGAGCTGCACCATCGCGACGACCAGGCCGATCAGCGGCAACGCGGTCGCGAGCAGCATCGCGATCCGCTGCCACTTCAGCGCGCGCGGCGAGGCCAGGGTGATGCCGCGCAGGGTCGGCGTCTCGTCGACAACGGTCGGGGGCAGGGCCAGGTTGGTCACGGTGATCCTTTGCAGTGACAGGACCGCGCACGGTCGCGCGGCCCCCGGGCGTGCACGGTGGGACATGCCGTGCGAACGAGCGGCGTTCGGCGCCACGACAGCCCGTTGCTACGGAAGCGTAAGTTACGGCACCGTAGGTGCCAGACCAAACCCCACCGCGCACTCGACCGGGAACGCACGCGGACCGCACGTTCCTGCGCGGTAGCGTGGCGGCACGCCCGTCCCCTCCCCCACCGACCCGGGAGTCCCGTGCCGCCGCTGTCCACCGCCGAACTGGACGTCGTCACGCGTGCCCGCGATGCGGTGATGGCGTCCCTCGACCGCTTGCGCCCCCGACTCGTCGGGGCCAGCGGGCGGGTCGAGGTGGAGGCGAAGCCGGACGGGACACCGGTCACCGCGATCGACCACGAGACCGACGAACGGCTCGCGCAGGACCTCGCGACGGCCTTCCCCTACCACGGGGTCCTGAGCGAGGAACGTGAGACCCGTGCACCCGCGACCGAGTGGACCTGGATCATCGATCCGATCGACGGGACCTCGAACTTCATCGCCGGCCTGCCCTACTGGTGCGTCTCGGTCGCGCTCGCCTACGGAGGTGTCCCGGTCCTGGGCATCGTGGACGCCCCGGCGCTCGACCGGCGCTACGTGGCGATCACCGGCCAGGGCGCGACCCTGGACGGGCGCCACCTCCAGGTCCGGGCGCCGGTCGACTGGCGCGACGGCCGGTACGGCTACCTCCCGGTGATGCTGACGACCGGCACGGCCCGCCGCGCCCGTCACGCAGGTCTGCGCCTGAACCCGCGGGTCATGGGCTCGACGGCGCTGGACCTCGCGGTGGTTGCCGAGGGGGTCGCCGTCGCCTCCGTCGCCGTCCGACCCCACGTGTGGGACGTCGCTGCAGGGGCGGTCCTCGTCGAGGCTGCCGGTGGGCAACTGGTCACCGTGGACGGGTCACCACTGCTGCCGCTGCACGCCGGCGAGGATCACGCCAAGAGGACCGCGGCGACCGCCGCCGCCGGGACCCACCGCTACGCCCACGGCCTGGCGACCGCGCTCCTCGACCGCCCGTAAGCGGCCTCTAGCCCGCGCCCCAGGCATCCTCGGCGAGCTCACGCCACACCTCACGGCTCCCGTCGTCCGTCGGTTGTTGGTAGGAGTAGACGGCCGCTCCGTCGGTCCGCGTGGTCGCCATCGCGACCTGCCGGACCGTGGCCTCCCGGGTGTTCAGCCAGCCGGCGATCCCGGGGACGATCAGGGTGTCGGTCGCGGTCGCCAGCTCGTTCTCGAACTCGAGCCACTGTTCGAGCCAGGCGCCCTGCTCCGGTTCGTGGTCCCGGAAGTAGTTCATGGGGAACAGCACGTCGACCAGGCCAGCGCGCGCCCAGCTGGGCCAGTCCTGCAGACCGTCCCGCGCCGTGCGGGTGTCCGCGAAGCTGCCTGACGCGAGCCCGGAGGGACCGGGTCCCCACGTGACCACCGGCGCGGACAAGGCGACCCTGCGCGGGGCCTGCTCCAGGGCCGCGCGCACCTCCTCGATGAGGCCCCGGGTCTGGTCCTGGCGCCAGGCGACGAACGCCGGGTCGTCGGGGGCGGGTACCCCGGTGGCTCCGGTCTCCTGCTCGTAGCGCTCGAGGGTCCGCGGGTGGTAGCCGTGACGCGCGGACTCGTAGCGCACGTAGTCGAGGTGGACACCGTCGACGCGGGACCGCTCCGCGAACTCCTCCACGACCGCGACGATGTGCTCACGGACCTCGGGCAGAGCAGGGTCGAGGTACTCCGACCAGTCTCCGTCGACGGTCCGTGTGACCCACCGATCCGCCGCCGGCGCTGCGCGCCCGTGCTCGGCTGGCACCCAGCCAGCAGGTGCCGGAAGCTCGTCGTAGACGGCGTGCCACGTCGGAGCGACGGAGACCCACGCGTGGACCTCGATACCCGCCGCATGCGCCCGATCGGTCAGTTCGGCGAGGACATCGAGACCGTCCTCGAGGGCCGGGTCCTCGCTGGCAGGCAACACCTGCGAGTCGTAGTACGCGTCGTGGCGCCGTGCGACCTGGGCGATCACCATCGTCGCCTCGGCCGCGAGGAGTTCCTCGACCAGGGTCGCGATCCCCTCGCGGCTCTTGAGCGTGTCGTCGAACAGGTGCACCCATACCGCACGGACCGGGGTCGCCACCAACGGCCCGTCCACATCGGGTTCGGGTGACGGGTCGGCCTCGGCGGGCGGGGGTTCCGTCGGCTCCTCCGACGCCTCGTCCGGCTCGACGCTCGGAACCTCCTCGACCCCGACCTCTGCCGGTGACTCAGGTGCGGTCTGAGCACCCTCGTCCGACGCACAGCCAGCCACGACCAGGACGGACAGCAGCGCGAGGATCCACCACCGCATCGCGTGACCTCCCTGCCACCTCGGCGTCAGAGCGCGCCGATCGCCTCAGGGATCGGGGTGCCCCCCGAGATCACCTCGAACACCGCTCCGACGGTAGTGGGGCGTTCGAGGCAGGCGAGCATCACCGCGGCGACGTCCTCCCGGGGGATCGTGCCGCGCTCCCCCAGATCAGGAGTCCCCAGACGGACACGACCGGTGCCGGGATCGTCGGTCAGCCCGCCAGGACGTACGACCGTCGCCTCCAGGCCGCTCGCGAGCAGGATCCGGTCGGCCGCGTGCTTGGCGGCGAGGTAGTGCCGGATCGACTCCCGTCCGCGCAAGGGATCACCCGCGGCGATCGACGAGAGCATGACGTACCGCTGCACCCCGTGCGCCGCACAGGCGTCGAACGTCCGCACCGCGCCGTGGAGGTCCACACGCAGCGTGGCATCCGGCCCCGTCTTCGAGCCGGATCCGGCGCAGAAGGCGACCGCGTCGACGTGCTCGAACGCGTGGTCGAGCTCGCCCTCCAGGTCACCGACGACGGTCGTCGCGCCTACACCCTCCAGACCGGCTGCCTGCTGCGGGTCCCGGATCATGGCGCGGACCTCATGACCCTGCCGCACCGCCTGCTCGACCAGCCGACGTCCGGTCCCGCGGCTCGCGCCGATCACCAACAGTTCCATGGTCTGCCACCTCTCGCGTCTGATCGCCACCGCTGTCCGCAGGGTGCCCCATCCTCGCAGGCGTCGCACCGGGACGCCCCTTCAGCCCATGGCCCTCGAGGTTCTCGCGATCGTGGAGGCGCGCGTAGGCTCCCGGCGAGACCGCCCCCGCGACGGCGCGGCCCGACCCCCGACGCCGCACCCGATCCAAGGAGCTCCGATGGCCACCATCTACTACGACCAGGATGCCGACCTCTCCCTGATCCAGGGGCGCAAGGTCGCGATCATCGGCTACGGCAGCCAGGGCCACGCCCACGCGCTCAACCTGCGGGACTCCGGGGTGGACGTCCGCGTGGGCCTGCGACCCGGTTCGGCCTCACGGACGCGGGCGGAGGAGCAGGGGCTGAAGGTCCTGGACACCAACGACGCTGCGGCCGAGGCCGATGTCGTCGTCGTGCTGGCTCCCGACACCCACCAGAAGGCGATGTGGCAGGACGGCCTGAAGGACGCGGTCGAGCCGGGCAACGCGCTGGTGTTCGGCCACGGGTTCAACGTCCACTTCGGGTTCATCGAGCCGCCGGAGGGCGTCGACGTCTTCCTCGTCGCACCGAAATCGCCGGGGCACATCGCGAGACGGATGTACGAGCAGGGCCAGGGGGTTCCCGGGCTGGTCGCGGTACACCAGGACGCCTCAGGCTCGACGCTGGAGCTCGGCAAGTCCTATGCCGCCGGCCTCGGGTTGACCCGTGCCGGCGTGCTGGAGACCACCTTCAAGGAGGAGACCGAGACCGACCTGTTCGGGGAGCAGGCCGTGCTCTGCGGCGGCGTGAGCGCGCTGGTGCAGTCGGGATTCGAGACCCTGGTCGACGCCGGCTACCAGCCCGAGGCGGCCTACTTCGAGTGTCTCCACGAGCTCAAGCTGATCGTGGACATGATGTACGAGGGCGGGATCTCGTGGATGCGCTACTCCGTGTCGACCACCGCTGAGTACGGCGACTACGTCTCCGGGCCGCGGGTGGTCAACGAGTCCTCCCGCGAGGCGATGAAGGAGATCCTGGCCGAGATCCAGGACGGTTCCTTCGCCAACCGCTTCATGGCCGAGGTCGAGGGCGGTGGCGAGTACTTCGAGCGCAAGCGCGCCGAAGGCAAGGACCACCAGATCGAGGTCGTCGGTCGTAAGCTGCGCGACATGATGCCCTTCATCGACGCGCCGACGGAGGAGTACTGACCGCGGCTCGTCGTCCGACAGCCAGCAGCCGCTAGCGCAGCACCTCGACCAGTTCGACCGGGGTCGTCACCAGGTGGTCGGCCCCGGCGCGCAGCAACTCCTCGGCGCTCCCGGATCCCCAGGTCACCCCGACGGTCCGGGTCCGACACTCGCGGCCGGCCAGCACATCGTGCTCCCGATCCCCGACCATGACGACCTGCGTCGGATCAGCGGTGGGAGCGACGTCCGCGAGCGCACGACGCAACGTGGTGGCCTTCGGTTCACCCTGCAGGTCGGCGACCGGGCCGTGCACGGCCGCGAACCGCGACACGAGTCCGAGGTGCTCGACGATCGGGAGCGCGAACGCGCGCGGCTTCGAGGTCACGACCGCCAGCACCGCGGTCCCGACCAGGGTGTCGAGCGCCTGCTCGATGCCATCCACCACCTGGGTGCTGCGTACGGACTCCTCCTGGTAGGCCGCCCGGTAGGCCTCGACACAGCGCGGTGCCAGCGTGGGATCTGCCCCGGCCTCCTCCAACAGCGTGACGAAGCTGGCCGGCAACGGCGGTCCGATGAAGCGGACGAGTTCCGACGGCGCGCGTGCTGGCAACCCGACCCGCTCCAACGCGAGGTTCATGCAGGTGGTGATCGGCACGGTCGAGTCGACCAGGCAGCCGTCGAGGTCGAACAGCAGGACGTCCGCCCGGTTCACGACGACGCGACCGTCTGTGGGGTGAGACCGCCGAAGGTCCAGCCGTCGAGCACGGTGGGTTCCTCGGTCCACCAGGGCCCTCGCAACACCGCGGGGAGCTGCTCCTCGAGCCAGGCCGGAGGCAGCGTGCGACCGACGAGGCCCCCGCTGCCAGGAGCGCTGACCCCTCGTCGCACGAGTAGTTGCTCCACGGTCAACCGCTCCGGTCCGTCAGCGGCGACGACGAGGTGGCCCGCGGTCGCCCGGGAACGGGCCCGATCGAAGGCGACGACCAGCTCGAGCAGGTCGGTGATGCGGACCGGTGCGAGCTCGACCGCACGCTCCTCGGGGCCCAGCCCGATCGTCGCCAACGCGTCGATCGTCGCTGGGGTCACGACCAGCGACGATCGGATGACGATCGTCGGCACCTCCGCCTCTGCGAGGCGCTCCTCGACGGCGGCCTTCGCCCGCCGCAGGGGATCCGCCGCCTGGTGCTCGGCACCGGGTACCGACAGGGCGATCACCCGGCGGACCCCGGCCCCGCGAACGGCGCGGAGCAGTACCTCGACGTCCTGGATCATGCGCTCGGGATCCGGATCGAGGAACCCACCGCCGACGTGGACGACCGTGTGCACGTCGGTACAGGCCGCGTCGAGCCGACCCTCGTCGTCAGGGGTGCCAGAAGCCACGAACGCCCCCGCTGCGCGCAGCGCCGAGGTATCTCCGTGCCCGTAGGCACGGACCTCGCCACCCTCGTCCAGCAGGCGGAGCGCCAGCCGACGTGCGAGGGGGCGGTGGGCGGAGGTCAGGAGGACGGGCACACGCGGGAGGCTAGCTGGACGACGCTGTTCCGCGGCGATACGTCGCGGCTCCGCGGGTACCGTAGCGACCTCCCGAAGCGAGGTGGCCCGTGATCGATCTCGAGCTCGCCCGGCGACTCCGCGATGCTGGCCTGGCCTGGCAGCCCGCTGACGGTGACCGCTTCATCCTGCCTGACCGGGAGATGGACGACGACGTCTTCACGATCTCGCAGATGGTCGTGGAGGTCCGCACCGCACCGGTCGGGAAGATGATCGCCTTCAACGGCACCACCGAGTGGGCGCTGGATGCTGTCGAGCAGGCTGACGCCGTCTGGATCCCTCGCGAGCACCAGCTCCGCGAAGCCCTGGGAGATGCGCTGCTGTCGCTGGCACGGACCGACGAGGGATGGCGATGCACCATCCGCGTCGGCGGGGAACTGGTCGAGGCCGAAGCCGCGACCGCCGAGACGGCGTACGGCCACGCGCTACTGCACCGGCTGGAGCACACCCGGGGTAGGTGACGGGTCGGACGCACGTCCCGCCAGACCGCGGTGGCTAGGCTCCCGCCGACCGAGGGAGGACCGCGATCTACGCCGAACGTTCCGACGAGGACCTGCTCGCGCTCGCTCGCGAGGGGGTCGCGCCGGCGTACGCGGTCCTGCTGTATCGCCACGGCCCGGCGGTCCTCGACCTCGCGGGCGCCGACGCGGATCCGGTCGGCGCCACGCTGGCGACCTTCGTGCGGGCGATGCGCGCGTTGCCCTCGAGCGACCCATCGGACGTACGTGGGTGGCTCCTCGAGGTGGCCGTCGAGGAGATCGACGCCGAGGTCACACTCCCCGAAGACAGCAGCGAACTCGGACAGCGCGGTGCCGCGACCACCGGCGGCACGACGCTGGTCCGCGAGCTACCCGACACCTCGACCCAGGCTGCGCTCGATGAGGTGTGGGCCGAGCTCGCGCTGAGGTGGCCGACCGGCCGGGTGCCCCGTCACCTGCCGTCGTGGGTCATCTGGGTGCTGACCACACTGGTGTTGATGGGCCTCGCGGTCGCGCTGCCCTGGTTGGTGCTGGGAGCTGGACCTCCGGAGGAGCTGGTGCTCGAGGAGCTGCGCGCATCCACGGTGCCGGAGGACCTCACGATCGTGGAACCGGAGATCGAGGAGGAAGAGGAGGAGCTCCCGACCTTCGAGTTCCCCGAACCTCCCGACGAGCCGGAACCGGAACCGACCCCCGCGCCGCCACCGGCTCCCGCGCCGGAACCGGAACCCGAGCCAGAACCCGAACCGCAACCCGAGCCCGAACCGGACCCCGAGCCCGAACCGGACCCCGAGCCCGAACCGGACACCGAGCCCGGATCCGGCGCAGGCAGCGAGCCGAACGACGACGATGCCGGGGACAACACCGACGAAGAGAGCGACCCGAACGGCGACGAGACCCCGGAAGATCCGGGCACGGCCGGCAACGGGGAGACGACCGGTGGGTGATCCCGACCAACCCCGCCGGGAGGGCCTGGACCCCGGCCAGGCCGGGCTCGGCGACATGGACGTCGCCGCGTTCCGGGAGCACGGTCACGCGGTGATCGAGTGGATCGCCGAGTACCTCGAGCACATCGAGGACCAGCCGGTCCTGTCGCAGGTCCGCCCCGGCGAGGTCGCGGGGAAGCTGCCGGATGCTCCCCCGCGAGGGCCCGAACCCTTCGCCGATGCCCTGCGCGACCTGGACGAGCTCCTGCTCCCCGGCGTGACCCACTGGAACCACCCCGGTTTCCACGCCTACTTCGCCATCACCGGTTCCGGACCGGGGATCCTGGCCGAGACCCTCATCGCCGCCCTCAACGTCAACGGCATGCTGTGGCGGACCTCCCCCTCGGCGACGGAACTCGAGGAGGTGGTCGTCGGCTGGCTCCGCCAGTTGCTGGGGCTGCCCGATCGTTTCTCCGGGGTGATCACCGACACGGCGTCGATCTCGACGCTCATCTCGCTGGCAGCCGCGCGGGAGGCGGCCGACCTGGACGTCCGCGACCGTGGGCTGGCCGGACGGACCGACCTGCCGCCGCTACGGATCTACGCGTCCGAACAGTCCCACTCTTCCGTCGAGAAGGCGGCCATCACGCTGGGGCTCGGCCGTGACGGGGTCCGCCTGATCCCCACGGACGAGAGCTACCGTCTGGACACCCGCGCGCTCGAGGCGGCGATCGCGGAGGACGTACGTTTCGGTTTCCGGCCGCTGGCGATCGTGCCGACGGTGGGCACCACCTCGACGACCTCGATCGACCCGGTCGCAGCGATCGCGGATACGCGTGATCGGCTGATGGACGAACTCGGCCACCCCATCTGGCTCCACGTCGACGGGGCCTACGGCGGGCTGATGGCCATCTGCGAGGAGCATCGCTCCGTGCTGGACGGCGTGGAGCGGGCCGACTCCTTCGTGACCAACCCACACAAGTGGCTCTTCACGCCGATCGACTGCAGCGTGCTGTTCGTCCGCGATCCGGCGATGCTTACGCGCGCGTTCTCGCTGGTCCCCGAGTACCTCACCACCGACGACCAGGGCGTCACCGACTACATGGACTGGGGGGTCCAGCTCGGTCGACGCTTCCGGGCCCTCAAGCTGTGGATGGTCATGCGCTACTTCGGCGCCGACGGGCTCGCTGCGCGGATCCGCGAGCACGTCGCCCAGGCCCACCAGGTCGCCGACTGGCTCACCGCTCACGACGACTTCGAGGTGGTCGCGGACGTACCGATGTCGACGGTCTGCTTCCGAGCGGTCCCGGATTGGGCACCGGCGGTCGTGCTCGACGAGGAACCCGAGGACCCACACGCGGCGGCGTTGGACGCGGTGAACCGTCAACTGCTGGCTCGCGTCAACGCGACCGGCCACTCCTACCTGTCCCACACGGTGCTCGACGGTCGGTACGTGCTACGGCTGGCGGTCGGCAACCTGCGCACCACCCGCAGCCGGCTGGAGGAGACCTGCGAGCTGCTCGTCCGTGAGCTCGCCGCGCTGCGCCCGTGATCGGGTGACGCCTCAGGTGGACGCTTCCAGCGCGTCCAACAGCTGGTCGGCGGCGGTGTAGGGGTCCAGCTCTCGGGCCGCGACCTGGCCGGAGAGCTCACCGAGCACGCGGTCGTCGCCGGCCGCCAGGTCGGTGACCCGGCGACGCACCGCGGCCAGCGCGATCTCGCGGATCGTGTGCAACGCGCGTTCGCGACGGCGTTCGTCCCGCCGTCCGGCTGCCTCGAGGTGGTCCAGGTGGTCGTCCAACGCGGCCACGACCTCCGGGATGCCCTCGCCGCGCACCGCGACGGTGCGCAGGATCGGCGGCCACCACCCCGCGGAAGCCTCTCGGCCGTCAGCGGGCTCCTCGAGTGCGTGGCCCATCTCCAGCATGCCACGCAGCTCAGCTTCCAGTTGGCCCGCCCCGCCACGGTCAGCCTTGTTGATCACGAACAGGTCGGCGACCTCCAGGATGCCGGCCTTGGCGGCCTGGATCCCGTCGCCCATCCCGGGCGCCAGAGCCACCAGGGTGGTGTCCGCGGTGGCCGCGATCTCCACCTCGGACTGCCCCACCCCCACCGTCTCCACGATGATGTCGTCGAACCCGGCGGCGTCCAGGACCAGGACCGCCTGGGGGGTGGCGAAGGACAACCCGCCGAGGTGGCCGCGCGACGCCATGGAACGGATGAACACCTTCGGATCGGCGTGGTGTCCCTGCATGCGGACCCGATCGCCCAGCAGCGCGCCGCCGGAGAACGGCGACGACGGGTCCACCGCCAGGATCGCGACGGAGCGGTCCTGCCCGCGCAGTTCGGTAGCGATGGCATCGGTCAACGTCGACTTGCCGACACCCGGCGACCCGGTGATCCCGATCACACGGGCCCGGCCGGTCGACGGGTAGATCGCCGCGATCAACTCACGCAGACGCGCAGGGTCACCGTCCTCGACCACCGTCAACAGCCGCGCCAACGACCGCCGCTCGCCACGCTCGAGACCACCGATCAGGTCAGGGACATCGACGCCCACCTGCGCTCCTCGTCCACGCCGACGGACGGATCCGTCGGCGTCCTCCGATCGTGGTCAGGCCGGAACCGTGAGCGTGAGCGCGTCGCCCTGACCACCGCCACCACACAGCGCCGCAGCGCCGCTCCCACCACCGCGGGCGGCGAGCTCGTGGATCAGCGTCACCACGATCCGGGCCCCGGAGCAGCCGATCGGGTGCCCCATCGCGACACCGCCGCCGTTGACGTTGACGCGATCCTCGTCCAGGTCGAGCTCTCGTGCGGACGCGATCGCGACCGACGCGAAGGCTTCATTGATCTCGTAGAGGTCGAACCCCGCCGGGTCGAGGTCGGCGCGGCGTGCGGCGTCCCGGATCGCGCGGGCAGGCTGGTGGTGCAGGGACGGATCCGGTCCGGCGACGGTCCCCCACGACGTGATGGTCGCGAGGATCGGCAGGCCCTGCTGCTCGGCGTTGCTACGGCTCGTGAGGATCAGCGCGGCGGCACCGTCGGAGATCTGGGAGGCGTTCCCGGCGGTGATGGACCCCTCGGCCGTGAACGCCGGACGGAGCTTGGCCAGCGTCTCGGCCGTCGTGCCGGGCCGCACGCCCTCGTCGTCGGTGACGAGGATCGGGTCGCCCTTGCGCTGTGGCACCTCGACCGGCACCACCTCGCCGTCGAAGGCGCCACGCTTCTGGGCTTCGGCGGCACGCTCGTGCGAGCGCGCCGACCACACGTCCTGTTCCTCACGGGTGATCTCGAGCCCCTTGGAGCGCTGGTAGTCGTCGGTCGCCAGACCCATCGCGCAACCGTCGAAGGCGCAGGTCAACCCGTCGTACATCATCACGTCGATCAGGTTGCCGTCGCCCAGCCGGTAGCCGAACCGGGCCTTGTCCAGCACGTAGGGCGCGCCGCTCATGGACTCCATCCCACCGGCGACGACCACCTCGAACTCGCCGAGCCGGATGAGATCGCGGGCCCGGGAGATCGCGGTCATACCGGAGAGGCACACCTTGTTGATCGTCTCGCTCGCGACGTGCATGCCGATGCCAGCCTCGACGGCGGCCTGGCGGGCCGTGATCTGTCCCTGCCCGGCCTGCAACACGTGCCCCATGACGACGTACTGGACCGCGTCGGGGGTCACCCCGGCACGCTCCAGTGCACCGGCGATGGCCCGACCTCCGAGCTGCATCGCCGTGAGCGACGCGAGCCCACCTCCGAAACGCCCCACCGGGGTGCGGGCGTACCCAACGACGACGACATCCTCCACGGCCTACCTCCTGGTTCGGTGGAACAGAGGGTAGGGCGGTCGGGCGACGCGGCTCGAACCGATCGGCGCGCGATCGGGGCCGATGTCAGTGGCTGCCGGGAGCGCCGAAGGCCAGGAGCGCTTCGAAGGACGGAGGGCTGCCGGCTCGCAGCTCGGCCTGGACCCGTCGCATCGTGTCCGCGACGGGGCAGGGGGCCGGAAGCGGTGCCGCCTGGGGCAGGTCGATCTCGTCCATAGCGCGGAGCCTGACAGGCGGCCGACGGACGGGGAAGGGCGGCCAGTGCGAACCGTGCGAACCCCTCCGCAGACGCAGCCGCACCGAACCGAGCCACGCTCGAGATGCTCACGGCCGCCGCGAGGTGGCAGGATGTGGGCCAGCCCAGCGAACCAAGCGAGCAACGGACCGAGGAGCGCCCGGTGGACGTGACCCGCATCGATCAGATCGCCATCGCGGTCGAGGACCTGGACGAGGCACTGGCCTTCTACGAGCGCGCGTTCGGGCTCACCCCGGCCTACCGGGAACGTGTCGACAGCGACGGCGTCGAGGAGGCCATGCTGGATGTGGGCGGGGTCTACATCCAACTGCTCCAGGCGACCCGCGACGACTCTCCCATCGCCCGCTACCTCGCCAAGCACGGCCCCGGATTGCACCACGTGGGGTTCGGGGTCCGATCGGTGTCCGACGCGCTCGATCACCTCCGTGACCAGGAGGTCGCGCTGATCGATCAGGAGCCCCGTCCCGGCGGCGGAGGCCACACGGTCGCCTTCGTCCACCCGAAGGGCACCGGCGGGGTGTTGGTCGAACTGGTCGAGAACCAAGGCGAGGATGGCGACCACGAGCAGGGCAGCGAGCACGACCGATAGCCTGCGGTCTCAGTCCCGTCCCCGTAGAGGATGCCCGTGGGGTTCTCCGACCGCTTACGCGCCTGGTTCAAGGGCGAGAGCAAGCGCTCCGCCCCGGCGAAGAGCACCGAATCGGCCTCCCGTTCCGCGACCAAGGAACTGGAGGAGTTCGTCCGCTCCCGTGAGGGGGTCGAGGCCTTCCTCGAACCGAAGACCACGATCTACTCCACCACCCTGCTGCTGGTCGCCGACGACGGGGAGTACCTCCGGCGCCCCGTCAAGAGCCGTGAGCAGGCCGGCGAGTTCTGCGGGCGCATCAACATCCCGCTGTATGACGCCGCGAAGGTGGGGTACCCGCGGCGCATGCGCGACTACGAACAGGGGCAGCGGCCGCGGAAGGTCGACCTCTCCGAGCTCCCGCCGTGGCCTGGTGACGACCCCCCGGGTGTGTCGACCGCGGACGGCCCCCCTCCGCCGCCCATCGAACGGGAGGTCAACCCGGACGTACCGCCGGTCGCCGACGACGAAGGGCCGGACGACCCGCCTCCCGCTGACGGCCCTCCCAAGGACGCACCGTGAGCGACTCGATGGCGGCACTGCGTCTCCATCAGGTGAGGACCGACGATGCGCCGGAGGTCCTCCAGGTAGACGAGGTGGCGCGTCCCGACCCCGCACCACACCAGGTCCTGGTCGAGATCCGGGCCTGCGGTGTGTGTGCGAGCGACCTCCACGTCGCTCAAGGGGTCACCCCGCATGGTCCCGTGCTGCCCCAGACGCTGGGTCACGAGGCCGCCGGGGTCATCGCCACGGTCGGTGACGAGGTGATCGACTGGCAGCCCGGTGACCGGGTTGCGATCCTGATGGCCCGCCCCTGTCACGTCTGCGCGGTCTGCACGGTCGGTCGTCACAACCTGTGCCCGTCACTGAGCGTCCCCGGTATCGATGCCGACGGCACGATGGCCGGCTTCGCGCTCGCGGAGCCGGCCGCCCTGGTGCCGATCCCGCCGGACGTGTCCTTCGAGCAGGCCGCGATCACCACCGATGCGGTGGCCACGCCCTACCACGCCCTCAAACGCGCCGGCGTCGGGGAGGGTGTGACGGTCGCGATCCACGGGCTCGGCGGGCTCGGGATGCACGCGATCCTGCTGGCCAAGCTGGCCGGTGCCACGGTCATCGGTGTGGACATCGATCCGGTGAACCTCGACCGGGCGCTCGACTGGGGCGCCGACGAGGCCGTCGACGCGTCGGACGGGCAGCCGGCGCGCCGGATCCGCGAGCTGACCGGGGGCGGCGCGGACCGTGCACTCGAGTTCGTCGGCTCCGCACGGACCGTCGACCAGGCCGTGAAGTCGGTCGCCCCTGGCGGCCGGACGACGATCGTCGGGCTCACGAACGAGCAGCTGGCGACCGTGCCGATCGCCCGTTTCGTGTCCCAGGAGACCGAGCTCGTCGGATCGTTCGGATCCACCCCCCAGGACCTCGGCGAACTGTTCGATCTGCTGGAAGAGCAGCGGCTGGACCTGACCCGGTCGGTCACCGCGACGATCCGGCTCGAAGAGGTCCCCGAGGCGCTGCACGCCCTGGAGACGCGCGAAGGCCACCCGATCCGTACCGTGGTGACGGGCCTCGTCTGACCACCGTGGCGCGGATCAGCCCAGGTCGGCAGCGCCGAAGCTGACACCGAAGCGTCGGCACCAGATCACCACCGTGTCGTAGCCGCTCAGGTCGACCGCGTCGGGCAGCGCGTAGTTCTGGTTGCCAAGGTTGCCGCGCAGGCCCCCGACATCGATGAAGTCGCGCTCGAGCTCAGGGTCGCTGGCATCGGCGTCCGCCGCGGTGAGGTAGACGAACAGGTCAGGCCCGTTGGTGGTCTCGAAGTCCTCCAACCGCAGGGTGCGGCTGCCGTCCGGGAGCTCGTAGACGGTGGCGGTCCCGGCGGTGGTGTACCGGTTGCGTGACGCGAAGGTGCCGTCGCCGAGCGCGATGGGCGCGGCGGCATCCTCTGGTGCCGCGCCCTCCTGCGTGTTCGTCGCGACATCGTCGGGCGAGCCACCGTCCTCGTCGGCGGGCTCTGCGGTCTGCTCGTCCCCGTCCGGCGTCGCGGCCGGCTCCGCCGCCTCCCCCGCGGGGTCGTCCGCCGTGACGGCCGCGCCGTCGGGGAAGTCGTCATCCACCGCCACGTCGTAGAGGAGGCGTTGCGGCTGGAACACCGTCAGCACCACGATCGCCAGGATCACGGCGAGACCTGCGAGCGTGAGAACGGCCGGGCGTCGCCACAGCGGCCGGCGAGCGTCGGTCGGCGGCGCCGCGGTGGGGTCGATCTGGGCAGACATGTGGGTCTCCTCGGGAGGGGTTCTCCGGCGTGATCAGCCGTAGCGGGCGGACGTGCCGACGGAGGAACCCCGATCCCAGCATCGCGCTTCTCCACCTGCAGCAAGAGCGTCGCAAGTCCTGGTGAAGTTCCGAGAAAGTCCGTCGAGCGGTCGATCCCCTGGGCAGGCACCGCGCCTACGCTCCTGCCATGTCCCCCCGTGCATCCGATCAGGAGCCGCCAACCCACGTGCTCGTCGTCGACGACGAGCCGATGGTCCGCGAGGTGGTGACCCGCTACCTCGAGGAAGAGGGGCACACCGTCACGATCGCCGCGGATGGCGCTGCGGCCCTGCGGGTTCTCGACCACGGTGGGATCGACCTGGTCGTGCTCGACCTGATGCTGCCCGAGGTCGACGGGCTGCAGGTGCTCCAGCGCCTGCGCGACACCGCGACGACACCGGTCATCGTCCTGACCGCACGGGGGGACGAGAGCGAGCGCATCAACGGGCTCAAGCTCGGCGCCGACGACTACGTCGTCAAGCCCTTCTCTCCCCGGGAGCTGGTGGCGCGGGTCGCGTCGGTGCTGCGTCGCGCCGCGCCAGCCGCAGCTGCGGTACCGCTGACCTTCGGCTCGTTACACATCGACGACACCACGCGCGAGGTGCACCTCGACGGGACCGCGCTGGAGCTGACCCGGCGGGAGTTCGACCTGCTCGCCTTCCTCGCGAACAGCCCTCGCCAGGTGTTCACGCGAGCCCAGCTGCTCGAGCAGGTCTGGGATTCGTCGGCCGAGTGGCAGGATCCGGCCACGGTGACGGTGCACGTCGGCCACCTGAGGCAGAAGCTGGAACGCGACCCCAGCGCGCCCGAGCGGCTCGTCACGGTCCGCGGCGTCGGGTACCGGTTCGAGCCGTGAGGGCTTCGCTGATCGCAGCCGTGCTGGTCGCCGGGACCGCTCTGATCGTGAGCGAAGCCGCGATGCAGCCGACGGCCGAGGAGCGCTTCACGCTCTACGCGCTGATCGCTGCGGCCGCGCTCGTGGCCGGGTGTCTGTGCTGGTGGCTGACGCGCATCCACCGCCGGTTGCCGTCGCTGCGGTGGACGATCCTGGTGGTCGCGTTGACCGCCGTGGGGTTGACGGCCGCGGTGGTGGGCGTGTCCGCGGCGACGATGTTCCTCGCCCTCCCCGACGTGCGCTTCGTCCTCGGGGCGCTGACGTTGGGAACCGGACCGGGGGTGCTCGTCGCCTTCGGCGTGACCGGACCGCTGACCCAGGACCTGCGCCAGGTCGCCCAAGCGGCGCAGCAGGTCGCCGATGGCGACCTCACCGTGTCGACGGGCATCGTCCGCCGGGACGAGGTTGGAGCGCTGGCCACCTCGGTGGACCGGATGGTGGCGCAGCTGGCCGAGCTCGAGGCCCAACGCGAACGCGGGCAGGCAGCGCGCCGTTCGCTGCTGGCGTCGATCGGCCACGACCTCCGCACCCCCTTGTCCAGCCTGCGGGCTGCCCTGGAAGCGATCCAGGACGGCATCGCCCCCGATCCGGAGCGCTACCTCGCCACCATGGCGGGCGATATCGAGCTGCTCAGCCGGATGGTCGACGACCTGTTCGTCCTGGCGCGCCTGGATGCCGGCGACCTGTCCCTCGAGCAGTTCGACCTCGATCTGAGCGAGGTGGCCGACGGTGCGGTGGATGCGGTCACGCCCGTGGCCGCGCAACGCGGCGTGCAGGTGCGGCTCGACGCGCAGGGCGCCGTCACGACCCGCGGCGACGGCCAGGCGCTTCACCGCGTGTTGCGCAACCTGCTGGACAACGCGATCCGGCACAGCCCGGACGATCGTGCCGTCATGGTGCACGTCCACGCCCGCGACGGCGAGGCGACGATGCAGATCGTCGACCAGGGACCGGGCTTCCCGGAGGGCTTCGCCGAACACGCCTTCGAACGGTTCTCTCGACCGGATGCTGCTCGCGAGCGCCACGGTGGCGGTGCAGGACTCGGCCTGGCGATCGCGAAGGAACTGGTGGAGGCCCACGGCGGACACATCGCCATCGAGTCGTCAGCGGGCGGTGGGGTCGTCACCGTCACCCTCCCGCTCACCGCCCCGACCGGAGCGAAGCCCGCGTCGCCGCGATGACCTCGACGCCGGCCGGAAGGACTCCTGCCTGCGCAGGTGCACCATCAGGCCCACAAGGTCGGTTCGAAGGTCCGCCGACATCATCGCGCGCTCCCCCCATGCTTGTGGCGTCGTTCACGAGAGCGCGAACGCGCGAGAGGAGTTCCACACCAAGAGGAAGCGACTCCAGATCCTAGGGACGATCCTGGCGATCATCGGGCTGGGCTTCATCGTCGGCGG
>PWTE01000174.1 GCA_003563915.1 Nitriliruptoraceae bacterium | reverse complement strand
TCACGGAAGGTGCCGTGGGTATCCGGCTGCGTGGAGGTCGACCGCGGGAACAGCTCGTACCAGGACGAGAACGCGGCGCGCTCACGTTGGGCAACCAGTTCGAGCACGCGGTCGTAACGCACGCGGTCCGTCCGTGGATCCAGCGGCCGCGTCAGTTCCAGCAGTTCGTCGGACAGCGCGGCCTCGACACGGGCGGGCAGCGGCAGGGCGTCGTCCTCGAGGGCCGCCAGGAACTGTTCCAGCCGGCCCTTCACCGCGGGTTTCGCCCGGTCGAGCAGGGAGGTGATGAGGGGAACCCCGATCTGGAGGTCGATCGGGGCCACGACCTGGGCGTCCGCCTTCTTGGCCAGGTCGCGACGCCACGTGGCCAGGTGGTCGACCCAGGCCTCGACGGTGAAGCGGTAGCGACCGAGCTCCGGCGGGACGAAGCTCCCGAGCCACCGGTCGTTGACGTCCAGTGTCAGCGGTTCCTCGTGCCAGCCACGCGCGCCTTCAGCCTGCCAGCGCACCATCGCAGCCAGCACCTCGTGGGAGTCGCACAGGATGTCCGCGGTGACCTGGACCGGGCGACCAGCAACGGCGTTGGCTGGGAATCGCCCGTGAGCGACCTCCGGGCGTACCGAACGCACGATGACGCGCTCACGCGTGAAGCTCACCCTGGTCCCTTCCGTCGTCGTGTCCGTCCGCCGGGGCATCTGAGCTTCGACCCTATAGGCCTCACCAGCGTGGCGACGTCCGTTCGGTCGGGTACAACGCGGATATGCCAGCTGTCATCCACCTCGCCGCACCGGTCCTGCGGGTGCACTGATGGGCACCTACCGTGAGCAGGGCATCGTCCTGCGGACCTACAAACTCGGAGAGACCGATCGGATCGTCCACCTGCTCACGCAGGGGCGTGGCAAGGTCCGCGCGGTGGCCAAGGGCGTGCGTCGGCCCGGGAGCCGGTTCGGTGGGCGCCTCGAGCCGTACAGTCACGTCGACCTCCACCTGTACGAGGGCCGCAACCTCGACGTCATCAACCAGGCCGAGCTGATCGCCGCCCACGCGGGCGTGCGGGAGGACTACGCGCGGTCTGCCGCCGGGTCGGTCATGGTCGAGCTCACGGACATCGTGGCGCAGGAGGGGGAGCGCGATAACGCCCTGTTCCTGCTGCTGCGGGCCGGACTGCAGGCGCTGGATGCAGGGCCGGACGACCCCGCGGTCTTCGTCGATGCGTTCCTGCTGCGATTGGCGTCCGTCGTCGGCTTCCACGCGTTCACCGATGCATGTGCCCTGTGTCGCCGTCCGGGCCCCCACGCCTTCCTGTCGGTCAAGGCTGGCGGCACCCTGTGTCCCGGATGTGCGCCGGCAGGCACCCGTGCCGTCGACCCCCAGGTCGTCGAGGTGGTACGGGTCCTGGCCGCCACCGGGGAGTGGGCGGTGTTGCCCCGGCTCGCCCGGGAGTCCGCCGAAGCGCACCGCACCGCCGCCTCCTACACCCGCGCGTTCGTCGAGCACCACCTCGACCGCCGACTCCGCAGCTACGACCTCCTGCCGCGCAGCTGAGCTGCGACCTCCTGCCGCGCAGCTGAGCTGCGACCTCCTGCCGCGCAGCTGAGCTGCGACCTCCTGCCGCGCAGCTGAGCTGCGTCAGCGTCGCCACGCTTCGATCGGGGTCCTGCGTGGCTGCAGGGGCGCAAGCGAGCCCGGGGTGACGTGGACCAGACCTCCCGGGCCCGCGATCAGCAGCGGCTCCAGGGAGCGGATGCTGCCGTCGGCTCGGAACGCCTCACGTCCCGATCGGATGTCGGTACCGACCAACACTGCGTCTTCCCGCCAGATCGCGAGCTTGCCCGATACCCCCTCCAACCACGCGTTGGGCCGTTGCAGCTCCCAGAGCAACGACCCGTCCGTCCGGTCGAGCACCAGATGCGGCCCGTGTGGAGGACCCACACCGATGCGGCCATCCGAGGCTTCGAAGCTGGTCGCGACACAACAGGGCACCCGGAGGTCGTCGCGTGCCCACAGGACCTCGGCGTCGGGCCCGAGGGCGAGGAGCTCCGGCTGTTCGCGGTCCTCCCACCGCAGCACGAGCGTCACGTCCCCGTGGACCCGTACGGTCGACGGCGCACCGTCCCGAACGTCCAGCGTCTCGCCGGTCGCGGGCACGAGGAGCTGGCGTCCGACGAGCAGGCGCACCGGTGCCTCGGCCGGGCGGCCACCGAGCAGGGTGTGGGGGATCGGCACCGTCTCCGGGCGTGACCAGACGGGCTCGTCAGACTCGGCCTGGTACAGCCCCAGCTCGCCGTCACGGCTCACGAGGACGCCGTGCGTCGTCGGGATCGCTTCGGGCGAGACCTGGTCGACCGCCCAGCGCAGCTCACCCGTCTGGCCCGCGAGGACGCTCAGGGTCCGCGCGGTGTCCAGCACGAACACGTCCCCGTCGATCAGCCACGCGCGAGGGGGGATGCGCGCGGACTGGCCGGCGAGTTCACTGCGCCAGCGCAGGGCCCCGTCCGCCACCTCGAGGAGTGCGACCTCGCCCGCACGGCTCACGAGGATGGCGTCCTCGTGGGCGCGCAGCCGCAGGTCCGCGTGCCCGTGGAAGGGCACGGTCGTCCACACGGGCTCGCTCTGCGGAAGGTCGTAACGGCGGACCTCTCCCGCCTCGGCGACGATCGCGAGGTGCGGGGGCAGGGCGCTGAGTGCTCCTCGACTGGGTCGATCATCAGCCAGACGGGGCCCGCACGCGCTGCGGTCGCGGCTCGAGCGTTCACAGGTCGCTGCGGACGAGGAGACCACCTCCGTCGACGTGTCGGGGGGACGGACGCGCACCTCGCCTCCGACCTCGGTGATGCCCTCCGGCGGTGCCTCGGTGATCGCGTCGTCCAGCTGCGATACGGCCACCGCGAGCCCGATCAGCGCCAGGGCGCCGGTGAGCAGGAGGAGCCGACGTCCAGCGGAGGAGGCGCCCGCGACCGTCGGGGTCGTCCCGCCGCTGCGACCCGAACGGCGGCGCCCGTCCAGGCAAGCCCCGTCAGCGCCACGACGGCCTTGGAGGCCACGGCCGCAGCGCCCGCAGTACCGGGCAGGTCGCGACCAACCCAGGTCGCACTGCTCGCAGGTGCGTACGCCGCGACCGGGCCGGTCCCTCAGCTGTGCCGCCACCGGGTCCTCCCCTCTGACCCGAGGGTACGGCGGTGGCGGCGACCCGCCAGCGCAGCGACGAGGTCGTAGGCTCTCCCGGGCTCGGTGCGGGCTCGGTAGCGACGATGAGGTGAGGCGGTGGCGGACAGCGGACGCGACCTGGACCGTGCGCGCATCCCGGGGCACGTCGCGATCATCATGGACGGCAACGGTCGCTGGGCCAACCAGCGCGGTCTCACCCGCAACGCCGGGCACGAGGCAGGCGAGCAGGCGCTCTTCGATACCGTCGAGGGCGCCCTGGAGCTCGGGATCCGGGACCTCACCGTCTACGCGTTCTCGACCGAGAACTGGAAGCGTCCGGCGGAGGAGGTGCGCTTCCTGTTGGGGTTCAACGAGTCGTTGCTGCTCCGGCGTGCCGGAGAGCTCGACGACCGCGACGTGCGGGTGCGGTTCATCGGTCGCCGCGATCGTCGGGTTCCACGGCGGCTCGTCCGGCTCATCGAGGACACCGAGGCCCGGACCGCGGACAACACCAGGATGACCCTCCGGATCGCGTTCAACTACGGCGCCCGGGCCGAGCTCGTGGACGCTGCCCGCCAGCTCGTCGAGGCTGCGCAGGGTGGTTCGCTCCGCGCGGTCGACGAGGAGAGCTTCGCCGCCCGGCTGTACGACCCGGAGATGCCCGACGTCGATCTCCTGATCCGCACGTCGGGGGAGCAACGGGTCTCCAACTACCTGCTGTGGCAGGCGGCCTACGCCGAACTCGTCTTCACCGACACCCTGTGGCCCGACTTCGACCGCACCGAGCTCGCCCGCTGCGTCGCGACCTACGAGGCGCGTGACCGCCGGTTCGGTGGCGCCGAGGACCGTCCGTCGGCGGACGGTCTCGACGCCGGTTCAGGGCCGGGATAGCGACACGGCGTCGAAGAAGGTGTGGAGGATCCGTAGCGTCAGGCCCCAGATCACCCGCCCGCCGTGGTCGATACCGGGGACGGGCACCCCGTTCCAACGGGCACGGGACCTCGCGGCAGGATCCACGAGGTCCGGCAACGGGATCCAGAGCGCCTCCGCGACCTCGCGTGGGTCGGCGGCCGTCAACGGGGGGCGCTCCTCCAGAACGTGCACGAAGGTGGCGACGACCCCCCGGCTGATCCTGCCGCCCTGATCCGGCAACCGGGTCAACGGAGCACCGAGCGCGAGCCCGACCTCTTCCTGTGTCTCTCGGACCGCGGTCGCCGACAGGTCAGGGTCCTCAGGATCGCGGGTGCCGCCAGGTAGGGCCATCTGGCCGGACCAGCGGTCACCCGGGCGTTCCGTGCGACGGATGAACGCGATCGCCGAACCCGCCGGGTCCGGCGCGACGACCAGCGCCGTGGCGGCCTGCCAGGCACCACGCCCGTCGTGGGCGCCAGCTCGGTGGGGCCTGTGCCGCTCCAGCCGGGTGCGGAGTTCGGCTACCTCGAGGTAGTGCTGCCGCGAAGGCTCACGCGACGCACCTCGACCCGCGTTGGGTGGCACGGTGCTCATGGGGCCCGCCGTTGGAGCAGACGCACCTCGGTGCTGTAGGCGAGCCGGACCTGTTGGTCACGCTCGAGCATCGTGAAGAGCACCCGGGTGGCCTCCAGCACCTGGTGGCGTGTCGGAGGAGGAAGCTGCGCCACGAAGGAGATCGACGAGACACGCGCGACGAAACCCTCGAGGTCCAGCACCTGTTCGTGGCTGAACGTCAGCAGTTCTGCCGGGTGGAAGCCCGGAGGATCGGACAGGATGTCGCTCCAGCTGGTGTCGATCCAGGAGGGCGTGGCGCCACGGTGGGGGCGCAGGAGATCCTCCAACGCGGCCTGTGGTGGGCTCGTCAGCTCCCGTCGGTTGTGGACGACCGCGAACCAGGCGTCAGGGACGAGCACGCGCTGCAGCTCCAGGAGGGCTGGCTCAGGCGTGAACCAGTGGAACGCCTGAGCGGCGGCCGCCCCGTCGACACTAGCGTCGTCGAGTGGCAGCTCCTCCGCTCCGGCTGCCAGGACGGTGAGTCGCTCGGCGAGCTCGTCGGGGACACCCCTGGCCAGCTGCTCACGCATGCCAGCGACCGGTTCCACCGCGGTCACGTCAGCACCCGCGGTCAGCAAGGGGATCGTGAGCCTCCCCGTGCCGGCTCCGACGTCGAGGATGCGTCGGTTCGGCTGTACCCCGAGCCGTGCGACGACGGCGTCGACCGCCGCTGCGGGGTAGCCGGGCCGGGCCCGGTCGTACAGGTCGGCGACCTGTCCGAAGCCGGTGGCGGTGGGGTCGACCAGCGGCTCACCCGACCCGGTCGGACCGCCCTCGTCGCTTGCCGTCACGCGGCCACCTCGTCGGGCTCCATGACCGCCAGCCTACTCCTCGCCGGTGTGGCGCCGGAGCGGTCAGAGGATCTGGGAGAGGAACAGCTGGGTGCGCTCCTCCTGAGGATCCGTGAACAACGACTCCGGATCGTTGACCTCGACGATGCCTCCGTCGGACATGAACACCACCCGGTCCGCCACCGCACGGGCGAAACCCATCTCGTGGGTGACGCACATCATGGTCATCCCGGACTCGGCGAGCTCCTCCATCGTGTCCAGGACCTCCTTGATCATCTCGGGGTCCAGCGCGGAGGTCGGCTCGTCGAACAGGATCACCTTGGGTTCCATCGCCAGCGTGCGGGCGATCGCGGCCCGTTGTTGTTGCCCACCGGAGAGCTGCCCCGGGTACTTGTGCGCCTGCTCGGGGATCTTGACCCGCTCGAGCAGCTTCATCGCGGTCTCCTCGGCATCCTTCTTCGGCTTGTGCCGGACGTGGCGTGGCGCGAGGGTGATGTTCTCCATGATCGTCAGGTGCGGGAACAGGTTGAAGGACTGGAACACCATGCCGGTCTCGCGCCGGATCTCCTGGATGTCGCGTACGTCGTCGGAGAGCTCGGTGCCGTCGACCACGATGCGGCCGCGATCATGCTCCTCGAGCCGGTTGACACAGCGGATCAGCGTCGACTTGCCCGAGCCTGACGGTCCACAGATGACGACGGTCTCCTGACGGCCGACGACCAGGTCGATGCCGCGCAGGGCCTGGAAGTCGTCGAACCACTTCTCGACGCCCTCGAGGGTGATCATCACCTCGCCGGTACCGCCGGCCTCCAAGGCCTGGCTGGTGAGGGTGCTCTCGGTCACGGTGCTGCCTCCCGGCGGTCAGCGGGTCCCGACGCCGAGCCGCGCCTCCAGGCGCTGGCTCTCGCGGGACATCCAGTAGCTCAGGATCCAGTAGATGAAGGACACGAACACCAGCGTCTCGGCGATGAGGCCCTGGCCGAGGAACTGCGGTTGCTGGGTGATGTTCTGGGCCACCCGCAGGAGGTCGTTGAGGCCGATGATGAGCACCAGCGTGGTGTCCTTGTAGAGGCTGATGCCCTGTCCGACGAGCGCGGGGATCACGTTGCGCAGTGCCTGCGGCAGGATGATCAGGCGGGTCTGCTTCCAGGGTGACAGCCCGAGCGACTTCGCCGCCTCCCACTGGCCTCGCGGGATCGACTGCAGGCCACCGCGCACGATCTCCGCGACGTACGCGGAGGTGAACAGCGTGAAGATGATCAGCGCCCGGCTGATGCGGGTGATGTTCTCCCACTCGGGCGGGAACATGAAGGGCAGGACCAGCCAGCCGACGAACAGCAGGGCGATCAGGGGTGAGCCGCGGAAGAACTCGACGTAGACCGTGGTGGTCCAGCGCACCACAGGCAGGGTCGAACGGCGCCCGAGGGCGACCAGCACGCCGATGGGGAAGGCCAACAGCAGTGAGCCGATCGTGAAGTAAGCGGTGATCAGCAGGCCGCCCCAGGAGTCTCGCGAGACGCCGCCGAAGCCGCTGATCACGACCAGCGAACCGGCGACCCCCGCAACGACGGCCAGGTTGACCAGTGCCCGTCGGTCGTGGGGGACCCGGCGGCCGAGGACGAAGCCCGCGACCCCGATCGCGATCACACCGACGAGGAGCAGCAGCGGCGTGGCCGTGCGCACGAACAGCATCATCACGACGAGGAAACTGACGGGTGGGCCCAGCCGTCGGGCGGTCTCCCGCCAGGAGGTGTCGAGCTCACGTCCGGTGATGACCGCCGCCTCGCGCGCGGCCGCGGCCGTCACGCCGACGAGCAGCCCACCGACGGCTGCCAGGATCGCCATCGCCACCCAGAGGCGCCAGAACTGTTCCCGCGGGAAGTCGCCCACCATGAGGTTGGTGAGGTTGACGATGATGATCTCCCAGCGCCCGGTCACGAACAGGAAGCGACCGATGCTCCAGAGGGCCCAGGCGATCAGTGGGACGAACAGCACCGTGAGCAGCGAGTTCCACCAGTTCGAGAACAGGTTCTCCCGCAGCCAGGTGGCAGGGGTGACCTTCTGGACCGGCGGCTTGGTGGCGGTCGCGGACGTCGGCGTCGTGTCGGTAGCCATCAGCGTTCCACCAGCTGGAGCCGGCGGTTGGCCAGGTTCACCAACGCCGAGATGATCAGCGACATACCGAGGTAGCCGACCAGGACCAGGAACACGAGCTGCGGGGCGGGTTGTCCGTTGCCGATGGCCTGGCGTGCGACACGCAGGAGTTCGGGGTAGGCGATGACCACGCCGAGCGACACGTTCTTGTTGAGGTTGAGGAACTCGTTGCCCGTCGCGGGTGTCGCGATACGCAACGCCTGGGGGAGCACCACGTGACGCATCCGGTGGAACCAGGACAGGCCGAGGGCGTCACCAGCTTCGGTCTGGCCGAGCGGCACCGCCTGGATGCTGCCTCGGACGATCTCGGCGATGAAGGATGCCGTGTAGAGCACCAGTGCGATGAGGAGTGCCGCATACTCGGGCAGTACCTGGGTCCCGCCGGTGATGACGCGCCCCTCGATGCCGGGGATGGTCAACGCGACCGGTCGTTCCAGGGCCAGCCAGGCGAGGACGACGATCGCGATCGCCACGCCTGCGCCGAACGCCACCCGGTGGTGGGGCTCGCCCGTCGCGTCGAAACGTCGGGTCCTCCAGATCCCGACCGCGACGGCGGCCACGACAGCGACACCGCACAACGCGACGAATACCCCGGAGCCCGGGGCGAGCTCGTACCACGGCAGGTTCAGGCCGCGGTTGGACAGCACGATGATGCCGAGCGGGGTGAGGGCGTTGTCGATCGTCGGAAGCTGGGTCAGCACGGCGAAGTAGAAGAACGCGATCAACACCAGTGGTGGGACGTTGCGCAGCGCTTCGACGAAGGCCGATGCGGAGCGGCGGACGAGCCAGTTCGAGGACAGCCGGGCGACCCCGACCACGATGCCGAGGATCAGGGCGAGCACGATGCCGACGATGCCGACCCGGAGCGTGTTCATCAGCCCCACCCAGAGGGCGTCGCTGATCGGCTGGCTCGAGGAGAAGTCCGTTCCGAGGATCGTGAAGCCGGTCCGCTGGTCCAGGAAGCCGAAGTCCCGGCGGATCCCCTGACGGTCGAGGTTCGTCGTGAGGTTGATGAACAACCACGCGATCAGCGCCGCGACGGCCAGCAGGTAGCCGACCTGGAGCAGTACACGGATGATCCGGAGATCTCGCCAGGGGGGCGGCTTCTGCGGCGAGCTCTCCGGCTCGATCGAGAGCGACATGACGACTCCTCGACGCGCGACCTCGAGGGGGCGAACGACCTCAAGGTAGGCGCAGGCGACGCGGGCGGCGGGCCCCGACATTAG
>PWTE01000185.1 GCA_003563915.1 Nitriliruptoraceae bacterium | reverse complement strand
TGTCCTGGTTGCCGCCGGATCCGGGGTCGTCAGCGACTGGTCGTCGGTCCCGGAGGTCGATAACGTGATCTGCGACCTGCACGTCGGCTCCCGTCTGCGGGCCGGATACCAAGAGCCCGCAGACAAGTAGTCCCCCGACCAGACCGCGATTGTGACAACAGCGCAGCCACCGCACATCGACTGGAGGCCGCGCACAGCCCTCCATGTCCAACGACCGGCTCAGTCCTGGCGCAGCTGGGACTGTCAACGGCGATCTCTCGATCGCCTGAGCGAACCGCTGGCCTCGCACACGATGCGGCCGCTTCAACAACGACCGACCGTTGAACCCGCCAGCCGCCTGGTCAGTAACTGATTGCTGCAGGTCGATCCGCAGCTTGTCCACATCAGGTCGTCGTTCCTTCATGGCTGTCGCGACCGCCAGTCACCTCACCTACTGCGACTGGGCACCCGACAACGTCCCCGCTCCGGTTGCGGCGTGGCGGCGGGGCTTCGGGCAGGGCGCCCCGCACCACGACCCCTACGGTCAGTGGTATGTGGACAAGGCGTACATCGCCGCCGAGGTCGAGCTTGACATCGGGTTGGTCACCGTTGCGCTGATCCTCATCTACCGCCAGGACGTCTGGTTGGCGCTCGGGACCCTCGCCGACCGAGAACACGATCCGACTCCAACGCCGTGTCGAGCTGCTGCTCGAGCACCAGGGCCTCGGGGAGGCCCTGGTCGACCTCGGCGCCGAGGAGGCCAGCGACGACGAGGACCCCTACAAGCTGCTCCGGGTCGTGGTGATCTCGGCCGCGGTGACCGGGGCGATCGTCGCCGCCCGAACGTGGCTCTGAGGCCGACACCGCCCGGGTGCGTTACGCCGCCCGGCTGCTGAGGATCGTGGCGTCACCGTAGAAGCAGGTCTTCCCGTGAGCTGGAGGAGCCACCGCCCGGCCATGTAGGGAGCAAAGATCCATCGCGTCGGGCCGAACGGCTCTGTCGCTCGGCTAACGCTGGTAAGGAGAGTGGTGGGGCGCTCGCACGCTGTTGCGCTCGTTGATGGTGTTCGCATTCCGATCTCGGCGCGACCGCGTTCGGGGTGGTGTGCTTCCTTGCGGGTTGGGCGTGGACCGGGCCCGCGAGGCGTCAGGAGATGCTGTGGTGCACACCAACACGGCTGGGGAGTGAGCGTCGGATCTGACGGCGTTCGCGGCGGCCTAGGGACCGGCCTTCGTCATCGCGTGCGGGCGACCACGGTTCCGGGTGCGCCGCCAACGGGCGGCTTCAGAGCCACTGACGTCTACGCGCTGTCTGATGTGCGGCCACGCGCGCGGTCCGAGCGAGAGGGATCACGATGAACCTCGGCAGCCGCCCTGACAGCGTCGCTCCACCTGGCAAGGTTCATGTTGATGCTGCCGATGCTGACTCCCGCGAGCATGGTCATCGCGACCGTGGTCGGTTGCGGCTTGGGCCGCGCGCCGGGGGGTTGGGCATGTACGGGCGCATGGCTGTCCGGGACTTCTCTCGCAACCGGAGTGTGACCGCGGCGCTTGTCGTGCTGATGATGCTGTCGGTGATGCTGGGCACGGCGAGCGCGGGGACCTTGGTCCGACTCATCGGCGCGTCCAGCGATCTGATGACACGTGCGGACGCGCCCCATGTGGCGCAACTGCACGCAGGCGAGTTCGACCAGCAGGCGGTGGATCGCTGGGTGGCCGGACGGTCTGAGGTGCTCCACCATCAGACGATGCTGATGCTCGGTATCGATGGAGCCAACCTGTTGTTCGACGGTGAGCCGCAGACGGCCAGCATCCAGCAGAACTCGCTCGTCGTACCCAACACGCAGCGGGACCTGCTGCTTGATCTCGACAACCGACCCATCACCGAGGTCGCGCCCGGCAGCATCGTGCTCCCGGTCTACCACCAGGTCGAGAGCAGTCTGGAGGTCGGTGACACGGTCAGGATCACAGCAGCGGACGGGTTCGCCATCGACCTCACGATCTCGGGTTTCGCCCGCGACTCGATCATGAACCCCGCGATCGCGAGCTCGAAGCGCCTGGCAGTTGCAGCCTCGGACCTCGAGGAGGTCCGGGCTCACACCGGCGAGGTGGAGCATCTGGTGGAGTTCTGGCTCCACGATCCCGCGACCCAGACGGCCGGGTTCACGAGGGCTTACCAGGATGCCGGCCTGCCGCAGGCCGGCCCGATGGTCGACTCGAGAACCTTCCGGCTCCTGACCATGATCGGTGACGGCATGGTCGCCGCGGTCGTGATCCTGGTGTCGATGCTGCTGCTGCTAGTCGGGCTGCTGTGCCTGCGGTTCTCGTTCCTGACCGCGGTCGAGCAGGACTACCGCGAGATCGGCGTACTCAAGGCGATCGGTGTCGCACCCCGCGACATCCGCCACATCTACCTGACCAAGTACGCCCTGCTGGCAGGCATGGCCTCGCTGGTCGGTCTGTTGGCAGGGTTGGCAGTGATCCCGCTGCTGACCCGCAACATCACCCGCTACATGGGCACGGCATCGGGCCTGGCGAACTGGATCGTGCCGGGCCTGGCCGCCGCGCTCATCTTCGTTGCGCTGGTGCTGTTCATGCTCGTGCTGCTGCGCCGGTTCAACCGGATCAGTGCGGTGACGGCGCTGCGCGCGGGGGCGACCAGCCAGCCTCGGGCAGCACGGCTCCGGCTGCACCGCTCGAGGTTGCCGGTCCAGCTGCGCCTCGGGACCATGGACGTGGTCGGCCGCTGGCCGGTCTACCTGCTGCTGTTCTTCGTGTTCGCCGTCAGCACCTTCATCATGATCGTGCCCGTCAACTCCGCGACCACCGCGACCGATCCCGCCTTCATCAACTACATGGGTGTCGGAACCGTCGATGTGCGGCTCGACCTGCGTCACGACGACGCCAGCTCGCAGGAGCAGTTCGAACGGGCTGTGGCGCAGCTCCGCTCCGAGCCGGACGTCGCTGCGATCTCGCCGATGGTCACGACCCGCCACGACACGCTCGACCGGGAGGGGATCCCTGCCAGTCTGTACATCGAGAACGGCGATCACCGCCTGCTGCCGCTGACCTACGCCGACGGCCGCGCGCCGACTGACAGCTCAGAGATCGCGATGTCGCTGCTCGCGTTGCACCAGTCCGGGCGCACGGTCGGGGACAGCGTCCCGATCACCGTCGGCGGACAGGTGAACGACTTGACCATCGTCGGCAGCTACCAGGACATCACCCACGGCGGCAGTACCGCCAAGTCGGTGCTGCCCACCGACGGCGAGGAGATCATGTGGTACGTGATCGGCGTCCAGCTTGCTCCGGGAACCGATGCCACCGCCACCGCTCAGGCGTTGGGGCGGGATCTGGCACCGGCCAGGGTGGCTGCGATCGAGCAGTGGCAGGCCCAGACCCTTGGGCCGATCGCGGACCAGATCACCATCGCCGCCGGTGTCTCCGCGCTGGTCGCCATCGCCCTAGCAGTGCTGATGACCGCGCTGTTCGCCCGGATGCTGCTGGCCCGCGACGCCGGACCGATCGCGATCCAACGTGCGATCGGGGCCGACGACACCGGGCTCCGACAGCAGTACCTCACCCGGATCCTGCTCGTGCTCCTGCTCGGGGTGACCGTCGGCACGCTCGCCGCCAACACCCTCGGCGAACGGCTGTTCAACCTGATGTTCGAAGCGATGTTCGGCGGGTTCGACATGCTCTTCCAGGGCACCAGCCGGATCGATTTCGCCATCAACCCCCTGCTCGCCTACCTGCTGCTGCCGGTCGTCCTGCTCGGCGCCGTGACGGCAGCGATCGTGGCGAGCTCCCGCTCGATCTCCACCGCGAGCATCTCCAGCCTCACCACCGAGTAGAGGAACCCACGATGACCACCGCCACCGCCGTGCTCGACGCTCGAGGGCTCACCAAGTCCTTCGACGGGCACCCCGTCCTGCAAGGACTCGACCTGCAGGTCCGCGAAGGCGAGTTCATCGCGGTGATGGGCCCCTCCGGATCCGGGAAGTCCACCCTGCTCTACAACATCAGCGGGATGGACACCATGACCGGCGGCAACGTCCACTTCGCCGGTCAGGATCTCGGCTCGCTGAACCAGAAGCAGCTCGCCCGGCTCCGCTTGACCACCATGGGGTTCATCTTCCAGCACGTCTACCTGCTCAAGAATCTGTGCCTGCTCGACAACATCGTGCTGCCCGCCTACCTCGCCGGCCTCGCACCACGCCACGAACTCAACCAGCGCGCCCTCGCCCTGATGGAGCGCGCCGGGGTCGCCGGGCTCGCCGACCGCGACGTCACCCAGGCCTCCGGTGGCCAACTGCAACGCATCGGCATCTGCCGGGCGCTGATCAACCGCCCACAGATCCTCTTCGGCGATGAACCGACCGGCGCGCTGGACTCCACCGCCGCCAGCGAGATCATGGACATCCTCGGCGAGCTCAACGCCGAGGGCACCACCATCATGCTCGTCACCCACGACCCGAAGGTCGCAGCTCACACCTCGCGCGTCATCTTCCTCGTCGACGGCCGCATCGTCGGCGACCGACAACAGGACCCCTACACCGGCACCGGCCTCGACCAACGCCAACACGACCTCACCGCGTGGCTTCTCCAACACGGTTTCTGAAGGCGCGACCGATGACACAGCAACGAGGACCCGTCCATGCGTGACTCCGAGCAGGCGATCTCCGTTCAAGGACTCACGAAGCGCTATGGCGAGCAACGCGCGGTCAACGACCTCACGTTCGATGTGCCGACCGGCCGGGTGGTCGGCTTCCTCGGACCGAACGGGGCGGGCAAGTCGACCACGATGCGGATGATCGTCGGGTTGACGACGCCCACAGCCGGGACCGCAACCCTGTTCGGGACGGCCTTCCACGACCTGGACGACCCGGTCCGGATCATTGGGTCGATCGTGGACGGGGTCGACTATCACCCCGGCCGGCGCGCAATCGAGGAGCTGCGGATCTCCGCTGCGGCGGCCGGGCTGCCCCGTAGCCGCTGCGACGAGGTCATCGACATCGTGGGGTTGGGCGCAGCGGCGCTGAAGCGAGTCGGTCAGTACAGCCTGGGTATGCGCCAGCGCCTCGGTATCGCGCAGGCACTGCTGGGCGATCCGAAGATCCTGCTGCTCGACGAGCCAGCCAACGGTCTGGACCCGGAGGGAATCCACTGGGTCCGCGAGTTGCTGCGTGGGCTGGCCGATGAAGGCCGAGCGGCGCTGGTGTCCTCCCACCTGCTTGGGGAGGTCGCTCGGTTGGCCGACGACGTGCTCGTGATACGAAAGGGAGAGTTTGTCACCCTCGCCCCCGTGGAAGAGCTGACCCACGCAGGAAGCGGACGGACGGTGCGGGTCTCCAGCCTGGACGATGCCCGGCTTGGCGCTGCACTCCGCGAGGCCGGATGGGAGCCCAGGGCTGGCCCGGACGGACTCGACGTCACTGGGGCACAAACCGTCGACATCGGACGTGTCGCCCGAGACACCGGGGTGATCCTGACTGGACTGCGACCCCTGACCGCCGACCTCTAGGACGTGTTCATGCAGTTGACCAGCGGCGGGGGTATCGAATGAACGCCTTCCGTTCCGAGATCCGCAAGCTCTGGACCGTCAGGACCACGTGGCTCCTCACCCTGTTCGGGTGGGGCCTCGTGGTGCTGTTCACCGTCATGGCACTGTTCACCACCCTGGTCGGCGATCCGTTCGCCGGTACCGATGTCCAGATCGCCGCTGCCGTGGAGCAGTTGGGTTCGACCGCGGTCATCGTGCTCATCGTCGCGTTGTTGGCGATGACCACCGAGTTCCGGTACGGCACCATCGGACGGACCTTCCAGATCGTCCCCAGCCGCAGCAAGGTGCTGGCTGCCAAGCTTGCGGCAGGTGTCGTCTACGCCTTGGCCTACTTCCTGTCCGCCATGGTGCTGGTCGCGGTCCTGCTGGGTCTGGCCGCGCTCGTCAAGGGCGTCCCGCTGACGTTCGGCGCCGAGACCGTCGCCGCGCTGTGGCAGGCCCCCGTTGCTCTCGCGCTCAACGCCATCCTCGGCGTGGCCGTCGGCGCACTTGTACGCAGCCAGATCGCGGCGATTGCTGGGGTGCTGATCTGGTTCTTCGTCGTAGAGAGCATCATCGCCACGTTGGCGCCTGCCGCAGGCCGTTGGCTGCCGTTCCAGGCACTGAACTCGCTCTTCCTCGGACAGGAAGCCAGAGAGGCCGCCCTCGAGGCAGGTGTGATCGTGTTCACACCACTGGTCGCCTTGGCAGTGTTCCTGGCCTACGTCGCAACCGCGAGCGCAACCGCCGTGATCCTCCTGCGAACCCGCGACGTCTGACCGATCGACACCGACAACAGCAATCCAGGGTGGGCGACCTCGCAACAAGGGCGTAGCCAGGAGCGGAGGGCGGCGAGCTTCCGACGTCGAGCGGAGGACTACGAAGCCATCTCGTCAACCATCGCGCGGAACACCTCGATGGTCTCGTGGTCGTTCTCGTCGAACCAGTAGTCGGTACTGGACTTGACGATCACCATCCCGCGGGTGGCGTCAACGTAGATGTACTGGCCCCAGACCCCGATCGCGGTGAACTCGCCCGGGCGCGGATCCTCAGGGATCCACCACTGGTAGCCGTAGCCGAACGTCCAGTCCGAGTTCGGGTTGTCGCCTGGCTGCAGGTGCGGCGCCTCGGGCGTGACCGAACGCTCAACCCACTCCTGGGGCACGATCTGCCTGCCGTCCCGCGCACCGTCGTTGAGATAGAGCCGCCCGAAACGGGCGTAGTCGCGCAGTTGGGCGTTCAGACAGCAGAACCCGATCTCTGCGCCGGCGCGGTCGGTGCTCCAAGACGCATCGCCCTCCATGCCGGCTGGCTCCCACAGGCGCGACTGCGCGTAGCTGCTGACGGACTCGCCCGTCGCGCGGGCGAGCACCACAGCCAGGACACCGGTGTCGGAGCTCGCGTAGGCGTTGAAGGTGCCGGGCTCCCGGATCGACTCGAGCCTGGCGTAGTAGTCCAGCATCGGTTCACGAAACGCGAACGCCCGGAGGAAGATCATGTTGACGTCGGCGAACGTTGCGTCGTAGTTCTCGTCAAAGTCGACACCGCTGGACATCGTCAGCAGGTCACGCACCGTCGTGTCCTGGTAGCCCGACCCGGCGAGTTCGGGGACGTAGCTGATGACCGCGTCGTCCACCGAACCGAGGTGGCCCTCCTCGATCGCGATACCGACCAGGGCGGACACCACGGACTTCGAGACCGACCAGGACGTTGCCCGCGACTGGGCATCGTTGCCGAGGAAGTAGTCCTCGTACAGGATCGTGTCGTAGCGGGCCACCAGCAGCCCGGTCGTCTCCGTGCGCTCCAGGAACTCATCCACACGGCGCTCTTCACCGTCGAACGTGTAGGTCTCCGGCAACGGCCGGTCCTCCCGCTCGAAGAGCCACACGTCCGCGCTGGCAGCGATGCTCTCCGACGGGAAGAGCTCGTCCATCGACCGGTAGTTCTCCACCCGATGATCATCGGCGAACAGCGTGAAGAACGTCCCATACTCGGTGGTCAGCAGATAGCGATACCCGCCATACAGCGCGCCGGCGAACACCACCAGCAGGATGCCCAGCACGATGAGGACCCGTTGCCACCGCGGACGCCGGCGGCGATCGACCGGTTGGTCGGAGGCGTCTTGTTGGTCGTCAGCTGCCCCGGGGGCAGCTGCGGGCTCGGTGCTGGTCATGGCCGTCTCCTGCCTGCTTGGACGGGGAAGCTGGCGTACGGACGTCGGCCATGCCCACGCGTCGTGGACGGTGCGGGCCGCCCACCCGTGAGGCTTCAGGACCCGACGCCTCGCCGGTAGGGTCGAACTGCCCCTAACGCCGACGGAGAGGTCCTTGACCCCACTTTCCGCACTTCGCGGGCAGCTCTCGGTGTGTTCTCGGGTGGCGGGGTTGTAGAGGCTGATGGGATGTCGAGGAGGTCGAGGACCCGTTGTTGGAGCCTCGTGAGGGCGGCGTGGAAGACGCGCAGCACCTGGCCATCTGGGACGGCCGGATCTGGACCGGCTGGAGCTGGCGGTCCTACACCGGCGGCGGGGTCTTCAACCTTCACCACCCAACCGGCGGTCACTACGACCACATCCATGTGAACATGCGAGGATAGCCCCGCCTCGTCGGCCGAATCCTGGCGGGGTGACGCTGCCTACATCAGCACCGATCCCTGGATCTTCACCGACCCGCGGCCGGACAGTGGCGACGTGCGACGCGCCGTCGAGATCTTCCAGACATGCACCGTCAGGCAGCCATGCCCCGACACCGCGCTGACGATCGAACCGTCCACCGACGTCGGTGTCTAGGGCGGCACCACCCCGCACGCCCGACGCCGCCTGCGTGACGCACGCGACGCTCCCTGTTCACTCCATGGAGCCCTCGATGCTGCTCTCGCGCAGGCCCACAAGGCCACGCCGGCCCGGGCTCCGGGAGGCCCGCTGGAACTCCACGTCGACAAGCACGGCGACGACTCCGACAAGACTGGCCGAGTGATGATCTTCGAGATCCATGGTCATACCCCGCACATGCTCACTATCGACGGGAAGCCGCGAGCACGGGCCGCGACTGTCCACGATGCGGCTGGCCTGGCAGATCGCATCCTCAGCCGCGATCTCACGCGAGCCGGGAGAACTCAAGAACCTCGGCTCCAGCTTCTGGCCCTTCTAGCCACCCTCAGAACGTCTCCAAGCCTCCTCCTTCTCAACGAGCTGATCCCGAGAGCGAGCCGATGTTCGGCCGGTGGCCGATCTCCTGCCAGTGAAGTCCCGCCTGTGTAGGATGATGGTGAAGCAAATGGTGAAGGACACCTCAGGTGCTGAGCACCCGCCTCCCCGATGTGCACCTCGAGCGGGCTCCGCT
>PWTE01000011.1 GCA_003563915.1 Nitriliruptoraceae bacterium | reverse complement strand
ACGGAAGGCGACGGGTCCCGGGTATCCCACGTCCTGGGGATGCGAGGCGCGAACCGTGGGGCACCACCCCCTCATGTGTGGGGTACCCCTGCCGGCCTCTGCGGCGTAGGATCGCCGCATGGGAGTGGCGGAGTTCACACGCGCGCGGGATCGACTGCTCGCGGTCGACGCGCTCGCGCCGAGCGCCAGCGAGGTCTGCGAGGCGATCGTCGAGGCGTTCCACGACGTGGTGCGCTTCGACCGGTGTGCGGTCATGACCACCGATCCGCAGACCTACCTGCCGTCCGGGGGCACGGTCGAGGGCTTCCGTCCCGAGGACTGCACGCCCTTCTGGGAGAACGAACTCGCCGACCCGGACTTCAACAAGTTCACCGACCTGGCGCGACGGCTCGAGCCGATCGCGACGCTGGCCGAGGCCGTGGACGGCGACCTCATGCGCAGCCCGCGGTACGCGAAGCTCTACGCCTCCCTGGATGCACCGGACGAGCTGCGGCTGGTCTTCCTCGCCGGCACGTCGTGCCTCGGCGTGGGGGTGTTCCTCCGTCCCGCGGGCGCGGGAGAGTTCACGGCGGCAGAGGTGACCGACGCGGGGCGGCTCTTGCCCGTCGCGACGACCGTGCTGCGTCACGCCTACGGCAGGATCCACCAGGACGCCAGCGCTCGCGCCCCGGTCGTGGTCGTCCTGGCGCCGGACGACTCTGTGGTCGCCATGAGCGCCGGCGGGATGGAGCTGCTGGAGGATCTGCGGGTCAACGGGGTCGACGGGGACCTCCCCGGTGTGGTGCAGGTCGCCGCTGCGAAGGCACGCGCAACCCGTTCGGTGACGAGCCTCACCACTCAGCTGCGAGGACGCAGTGGACGGTGGCTACGGCTGCACGTGAGCCCGATGGAGGGCGATGAGGAGCACGTGGTCGTGACCGTGGAGCCCGCCCGGCCGGACGATCTGGTGCGCATCCTGTTGGACTCCTACGGGCTGACCCCCCGTGAGACCGACATCGTGCTGCTGCTCTGTCGCGGCCTGGCGACCAAGGAGATCGCGCGCGAGCTGACGATCTCTGCGCACACCGTGCGTGACCACCTCAAGGTCATCTACGACAAGGCCGGGGTGACCAGCCGCGGCGAACTGGTCGCCGGATTGTTCTCCAACCACGTCCTCGACCGGATGCACCAGCAGGTCAGCCACGTCGCCGGACGGACGGCGGTGATCGTGCCCGGGTGATCCGTCGGGCGTGATCAACCGGCGATCCGTGTGGGTGCCAACGTCGAGGAGACGAAGTTCGCGACCTCGCTGGCGATCCGTTCAGGGTCGAGCAGGTGAGCGGCGTGGCCGAGACCATCGAGTTCGCGCAGGGTCGCGGTCGGGATGCGCTCCGCGGCGAACCGAGCGCTATCGGCGAACCAGCGCTGACCGGTCGCGCCGCCGTAGGTCACCAGCAGGGGCACGTCGATCGTTCGGAGGGTCTCCGGCGCGGTCGGGCTCTGGCCCTGACCACGGAACGCCTCGCGGAACTCGGCCAGGTCGACCGGGACGAAGCTTGCGACCTCGGCCATCGCGTCGGTGTCCCCTGAGAACGCCGCGAATTCGGCGTCGTTCGTGATCCAGGTGAAGAACGTCTCGGCCACCGCCATGCGGTCGCCGCGCTCGGCGTACTCGACGACCTGCTCGAGGAGGTTGTCGTACGCCGTTCGTGTGGCAGCGTCCATCGCCTCGAAGACGATCGGCTCGTGCGCGGCGGCGACTCGGACCATGTCGCTCGCGGCGGTCGCCCCGAGCGTGGTCATGCCACCGCCGGACGCGCCCATCAACGCGACGGGCTCGCCGATGCTCTCGACGAAGGCCACGGTGTCCCGCACCCGAGCAGCTCGAGATGGATCGGGGTGTGGGTCGCTCAGCCCACGGTTGCGCATATCGGGTAGGTAGCAGGTGAACCGGTCCACGAGGTGGGGCAGCAGCTCGCTCCATTCGATCGGGCCATCGGCCATGGCGCCGTGCACCAGCACGAGGGGCGGGCCCTCGCCGTACACGCGCCCGGCGATCGTCGTGCCGTCATCAGAGGTGGCGCGTTGGATCCGGTCGGTCTCCATCGGTGACTCCTTCGTGTCGGGTTGACGTCCGGTCCTGCTAGATAGCACGACCGTGCGAACTAATGTTGCACGACCGTGCTATGTTGTCAACGTGTCCACCACGCCCGATCCCGATCCTCCTCGCCGCTCGGACGGGGAGCGCACCCATGCCGCGATCCTCGACGCCGCGATGGCGATCGCCTCGGTGGAGGGGCTCGGCAGCCTGACCATCGGGCGGCTGGCCCGTGAGCTGGACATCAGCAAGAGCGGGGTGTTCGCCCACTTCCGCTCGAAGCAGCGCCTCCAGCAGGAGACGGTTGCCGCAGCCGGTGAGGTGTTCGAACGCGAGGTGCTTGCTCCCGGGATGCAGGCGCCTGCCGGCCTTGGGCGGGTCGAAGGGCTGTGCGAGGCCTACCTGTCCTACGTCGATCGCGGGGTGTTCCCCGGCGGCTGCTTCTTCGCCCAGCTCATCGCGGAGTTCGATGCCACCGACGGACCGCTCCACGAGGCTGCCGCCGAGGGACAGAGCGACTGGGCCGGGTTGCTCCAGACGGAGATCGAGACCGCACAGTCACAGGGCGAGATCGACGCCGAGGTGGATGCGGACCAGCTCGCCTTCGAACTCGACGCGTTACTCGAGATGGCGAACTTTCTCGCGACGTTGCACCGCGACCCCGACGTCACCGAGCGAGCCCGGACCGCCATCAGGCAGCGCCTCGCCACGGCCGCACCGGCTTCGATACGGCACTGAACCACGACCAGGCCGCGATCCTTGGACGGGACGCCGGGTGCCCCACATCTTCGGCGGTGGTGGCGGTCATCCCCGTGCTACAGCTCAGGCGGAGCGATGGCCAGCGCGATGATGTGGTTCGAGAGGAACGGGTTGCCCAGGTCCCACGCGCTTCACCGTGTAGCGCCCAGGACAGGTCCGGATGCTCACACTCGTTCGCGTACACGAGCTCGCTGTCCTCGCAGACATCCTTCCGGTCGCCTGGTGTGCTCCGCTCAAGACCAACCGGCACCGTTGCAACGTGCGGTTGTTCGTGTCACGATGGGCGGCTGCCGCGGTGATGAGGAGGCGTGATGCGGGTGTTCGTCACCGGTGGCACGGGACACGTGGGAGCGCACGTCGTCGCTGCTCTGCTCGATGAGGGTCATGCTGTCCGCGTGCTCGCACGGAGACCGGAACGGGTGCCGGCGGCGCTTGAGCCGTTGGGCTGGACCTCGGATGACGTCGAGGTGGTGCAGGGTGACGTTCTCGATGGTTCCGAAGCGCTGACCTCGCTGATGGACGGGGCTGACGCCGTGTTGCACGCGGCCAACGTCTACAGCCTGAACCAAGCCGACGCGCAGCTGATGCGAGACGTCAACGTCGATGGCACCCGTGCGGTCCTGGAGGCGGCCGTCGGGCGTGGGCTTGCACCGATCGTGCACGTCTCGTCGTACGTCGCGCTTCTGCCGTGCCAGGGCACGATGACCTCTTCGACCCCGACGGGGTCCCCAGAGGGCCCATACCTGGAGACGAAGGCTGACGCTGAGCGGGTCGCGCTCGCCTTCGCGGACGAGGGTGCCGAGGTTGTGGTCACGAACCCCGGTGTGGTGTTCGGGCCTCACGACCCGAACCTCGGCGAGAGCACGGGGATCCTCCGGTCCTTGCTCACCGATCCCGTCTCTGCGAAGACGGCGGGCATGATCCCGATCGTCGACGTCCGCGACCTCGGCGTCGCCCACGCACGGATCTTCGCGCTGGACCAACCCGGCCGTCGCTACCTGCTCGCCGGTCGGGAGGTGACGACCGTCGAGATGGGTGAGCTGGTTCGGGAGATCACCGGGCGACGCCTACCGATGGTCCCGGCGCCGGCACCGATGCTGCGGGTGGTCGGGAAGCTGGCTGATGCAGCCCAGCGCCGCGGGATGGACCCCGGCTTCTCCTCGATGGGCCTGTACGCGTTAATGCACGGCGTCCCGGTGGAGGACCGTCCAGAGCAGGAGGCACTCGGTGTCCGGTGGCGCCCCGTTGAGGACACCCTCGCGGACACGATCGCGTGGTTGCACGATGCAGGTCACCTCTCGACGCGGCACGCCGGCCAGGTCGTCGGGGCCCGTACCGCTGCCGCCGAGTAGCCGTGGGAGGGCACCAGGCGAGAGGCTGCAGGTCCAAGCATCGGGTCGGCAAGGCCCGAGCGTGACGAGGGATCCCACCGGCGGTGAGCAGCGGTCGCGCTACGTCGTTGATGGTGCCGAACTGTCGGTGCTGGAAGCTGGTCGTGGCGAGCCCCTCGTGCTGTTGCACGGGATCCCGACGGGCGCCGAGTTGTGGCGTGAGGTCCTCCTGAAGCTCGCAGCCCGAGGTGCGCGCGCGTTCGCCCCCGACCTGCCCGGCTACGGCCACACCCGGGCGCCGACAACGGCCGACCACTCGCTGGCCGGTACCGCTCGACTGGTCGCCCGGTGGATCGAGGCGGCGGGTCTCGCACCCGCATGGCTCGTGGGGCACGACTCGGGTGGCGCCGTTGCCCAGTTGCTGGCGGTCGACCACCCCGACACGGTGTGCCGCCTCACCCTCGTCAACTCGATCACTGACGGCTCCTGGCCCGCGCCCCGGGCACGCATCTCCACGCAGCTGGCTCGCCTGGGTGCCTTCCGTCCGGCAGCGCGGCTCGGGCTGGTTCCGAACCCGTTGATGCGCTGGCAGGTACGTCGTGCCCTCGGGCCAGGCTCACATGTCAGCGAGGAGGTGCTCGATCGTGTCGTGTGGGACGACAAGTTCACGTCACCGCGGGGACGGGCCGCCTTTCAGCGGCACCTCGCGGCGTTGACCGCGGCCGACACCGCGGTCCTCGATCCTGCACTGTCGTCTCTCACCCTGCCGGTCCAGATCGTGTGGGGTCTCGAGGACCCCTTCCAGCGTTGGACCACGGCGGGACGGCGTCTGCGCGAACTACTCCCAGAGGCCCACGTCGATCGGCTCGAGACGTGTGGGCACTTCCCGCCCCTGGAGTGTCCGGAGGCGTTGGTGACCATCCTGCTCGACTGGCGGGCCGCGAGCACCTGAGCGCCGCGGCACGCTGGCCGATGGTGCGCGACGCGCTCCCCCTACGGTCGACGAGGGTGGAGCAGGGTCATCCGGGCGTCTGACAGGTAGACGGCGAGGTGGCGACCCGACCGTAGCCATGCCGCGGCGGGCGTCTCCTCGGCGACCTCGACGTCAACCCGCCCGATCCGTAGCCGGCCGCGGAAGGTCACGGGGAAGCTCCCGACGCTGCCGTCTGGCCAGCGCTGTGCCAGCGAGATGCGGAGCCACGTGGGGATCGCTGGTCCCTTGGCAGCGACCGCCGCACGCACCTGCCAGCCGTCCCCCTGCGCGGTGATGCTGCTTCCGGGCCTGGGGCTGCCGGTGAACGAGGCGAGGGTCTTGGGAAGCGCCCAGTGCACCCGGCCCGCGTGGAGCGAGGCGAGCGAGTCCACCGCGATGAACGGGATGTGCAGCCGCGCGAGTCCACCACGTACCAGCGTTGGGGAAGCCAACACCTCGTGATAGCTGCCGACGGGGGTCGAGGTGTAGCGGACGAACCCCGCGATGGTGGGGCGCGGTACCCGGGCCTGGAGACCTGGCGGCAGCGTGGCCGCGGCGTACGCACAGCTGCGGTGGACCCACAGCACGGCCTCGATCGCCACGTCCCACGGCGGTCCAGGCGTCGACGACGGAAGTTGCTCGACGAGGTCGGCATCCAACCCCGAGCCTGGGACGCCGGGATGCTCCCAGCTGATCGACGACGAGGGCGGGTCGTCTGCCTCTTCCCGCATACCTGCCACCTGCGCTTCCCTTGCACCAGGCCGTCGATCAGGCGAGACCGTCAGGGTAGTTGCCGACCCTTGTATCTCGGCAACGGTGATGCAAGGATGCCCGGGCTCGCGAGGAGGGCGCCGCGACGTGGCAGGGCAGGCAGGGGACGACCATGTCCCGGTGGCCGTGCGCGCACTCATCGTCGTGGTGGCGGCGATCCTCGCGGTTGCCGGCCTCATGCTCACGCTGTGGCCGGGGCAGACCGAGGCGCTGTGGGCATGGCCGATGGGTCCCGAACTGACCTCGTTGGCGGTCGGGGGCGGCTACCTCGCCGGTGCCGTCCTGTTCGTCCGGGCCGCCTTCGAGTCGAGGTGGCACCGCGTCGCACTCGTCTTCCCGATCGCGACCGTGCTGACCATCGGGTTGCTGGTGTCGACCCTGCTGCACTGGGAGGCGTTCAGCCACGGCCACGTGTCCTTCTGGACGTGGCTGGTCGTCTACCTCGTCACCCCTGTGCTCCTGCCGGCCGTATGGCTGGTGCTCCGACGCCGTGATCCCGGTGAGGCTCCACCCGGTACCCCGGTCGTGCCACGGCTGGCCCGGCACCTCCTCGGTGCGCTCGGGACGGTCCAGCTGTCGGTGGCCGCCGTGTTCTTCGTGCGACCCGAGCTGGCGATCGCGCTGTGGCCATGGACGCTGTCGCAGCTCACAGCCCGGACCCTCGCCTCGTTCCTGGCGTTCATCGGGGCGATGTGGCTCGCGTTCCTGGTCGAGGGCCGTTGGAGCGCGCTGCAACTGCACGTCGAAGGGGCGACGCTGGGGCTCGTTCTCGTGGGGGTCGGGGCGTTCCGCGCAGCGGACGACCTCACCGCCGGGCCGATCGCCACCGCCGCCTTCGCGGTGCTGCTCGGTGGCTTCGTCCTCGTCCTGATCGTGCTCCAGATCGCGATGCGACGCGGCGTCGAGGTCTCGAGCCCCGCGATGCATGACCGTGACGCGAGGGGGTGACCGCCCGCTGATGTCCCGTCCGAGACGTCTGGCGGTCCGTGACCACATCCGTCAACTCGATCCCGTCGACGACCACGTGGAGATCGTGCGGCTCTCGGGGATGGTGGACTTCCCTTGGGATGTGACGCGCGCGCTCGAGTTCGCATTGTTCCGGACCTTCGCCTCGCCACGCGTCTCCGGCCTGTTGGCCAGGACCGGCGAGTTCACGCGCCGCCCGCAGCGTCGCTACGACGACACCGACCTGTTGATCGCGACCTTCGTCGAGCACGGGTACGACAGCCCGCAGGGCCGGCAGGCGATCTCACGGATGAACACGATCCACGGTCGGTTCCGGATCCGCAGGCTGGATCACCTCTACGTTCTCAGCACCTTCGTCTTCGAGCCGCAGCGTTGGATCGACCGGTACGGGTGGCGAAGGCTCACCGACAACGAACGCGAGGCGGGCTTCCGGTTCTGGTGCGAGGTTGCCGCGCGCATGGGCATCGACGACCTGCCGGCCGACCGCCGATCCTTCGAGGCGTTCAACCGTGAGTACGAGCGCGAGCACTTCCGCTACGCCCGTTCCAACGAGGTCGTGGCACGTGCCACCATGTCGATGTTCGTCGGCTGGCTCCTCCCCCAACCGTTGCGCCCGCTCGGCGAGCGCGGGGTCCGGGCGCTGATGGACCCGCCCCTACTCGACGCGTTCGGGTTCCCCCATCCCCTGGCTGCGGAACGGACGGTCGTCTCCGGCGCGCTCCGGGCGCGTGCCAGAGCGCAACGGCTGCTGCCCGCACGCCGTCGGCCGGTGTGGCGCACGGAGCGGCACCCGCGCTCCTACCCGGATGGCTACTCGATCACGGAGCTGGGACCCCCGCCACCGGGTATCGAGCCGGCGGGACCTGATGGCGGGGCGCGTGCCGTCGACGACGCGCTGGCCGAACCGGACCCTCGGGGAGCCACCCCCTGGTCACCGGATCACCCCAACCCAGACTGCCCCTGACGGGAAGGTGCCGCATGGTCCCGGACGCGCCCCTCCAGGAGCTGATCGCTCGCTTGGAGTCGATGCTACGTCGACTCAGAGAGCATCCCGGTACGGAGTCTCGAGCGTTCTTCCTTGCGACCTACCTGCGCACCACCCGTGCGGTGGCGGATGACATCGTCGCGGGTGCGTTCGTCGACCCGGACTGGGTCGCGCAGTGGGACGTGGCCTTCGCGAGCCTCTACCTCGACGCGCTCGATCGGTGGAACGCCGACGGCACCGCTCCGGAGCCGTGGCGGGTGGCCTTCGCCGCGGCCGACGGGGACGAGCACCTTCCTCCGCTACGGCACGTCCTGCTCGGTATGAATGCCCACATCAACTACGACCTCCCCCAGGCGCTGCTCGCGGTCATCACCGATGAGGGGTTCGACGACCCGACCTTGCTCGACCGCCGACGCACCGATCACCAGCAGATCGATGAGATCCTGGCCTCCCGGGTGCCGGCGGAGGACCGTGAGCTCCGAAGCGTCGAACGGCCCGGAGACCGCACGCTCCTCGACCGCCTGTTGACGCCGTTCAACCGCAGCGCCACACGGAGGTTCCTGAAGGAGGCGCGCGCCAAGGTGTGGCGCAACACCCTGCTGCTCAGTCAGGCTCGGCGAGACGGCAGGCTGCAGGACCGGCTCACCGAACTGGAGGCGCTGTCGGGCCAGCGGGTGGCGGACCTACGCGAGCCCGGTCAGGTGGTCTTCCGGCTGGCACGTAAGGGTTTCGGGGTCGAGTTGCCCACGAACGACGGCTGAGTCAGACGCCCACAGCCACCCTGGTGTCGATGGTCGCGGTCCCGGCGGCGGGCTACGTCGGGCAGGCCGCACCTTCGATGCGGTACTGCGTGCACTCCGTCGCGGTGAAGCCACGTGTCAGGCGCGACGTCGCCAGCGCACGGAGTCGCTCCTCGTCGAAGTCGAACCGGCGCACGGTGCGGCCATCCTCGTAGAGCAGGGCGGTCGCGTCGTGGGTGAAGGCGAGCGTTACCGGGCCGATCGGCTGCACCTCGATGT